>JAZREG010000156.1:0-9959 GCA_045660725.1 Faecousia sp. | reverse complement strand
GCCCGGAACCAATGGTCCGCACCGTGAACGGTGAGTTCCACCTTGTTCCGGTTCTTCTCTACAGAAAAGACGATCAGTGCTTCCGCATCCTCCTCAAAATACCGTGCCAGCTTCATTACTTTCTTCTCAGCATAAGCGTGGACATTGCCAGGGAGTTTCACTTTCTTCTCACTGTACTGAAACTTCATATGCGGTCGCTCCTTTCGTTTCACCGATGGTTCGGTGTACTAATACTATACACCGATTTTACCGATTCGACAAGGGGAAGCGCTCAATCCTCGTCACTTTCTTCTTCATCCAGCAGTTCTGCCATAGCAAGGCTGTAGACATTCTCCGCCTTTTTTCTCAAAAAGCTTGCTCAGCCGCACCGCCTGCCGCTGATCCGGAGCCATCAGCTCCAGGGTCATCAGGTTGCCCATCTCATCATCCAGGGACATGATGACGGAATAATCGCCACCCTCCCGGGGGATGACCTGGGTCTTGACGAAGCTGGAGCGGCGGATCTGCCGGTTGAACCGGGAAATGGCATTCTCTGCCCGCTGCTTCACCGTAAAGGCGATGGAGTCCTCCACCAAGGCGCCGGCATCCCGGCCCTTTGCCGTGATCTCGAACTTCTCTTCCCCTACCGCCTGCATATGGCCGGATTTGACCATCTCCGGCACTGCGGTACAAACATCAAAATAACTCAGGCAATCGTCCTGATAACAGACCTCATAAATCTCCTGAATGGTCATGGGATAATTGGAACGGGCGGTGACGAACAGGATCAGCACCTTCACATCCATCATATCGTGGATAAAACCCAATCTTTGCATAATTTTCACCTCTTTCTTTCATTATACGCGGATCCGCGGAAAAATCAAGCACAACCGCGCAGAGCGCCGCATAATGTGAGTCAGAAAGGGGGATGCCAATTGGATCCTACGATTTTCAGTCCCGGCGGCAGTGCCGCCCTGGAATATGCCATTACATTATTAAAGGAAAAAGGCCTGGGTTTTGCGGAACGCCCCTGTCCGTCAGTGACCCACCTGCTGCTTCCGGTGCCGGCAGCGGATATCCGCGGCATCAATGCATTGCTGGCCCGGCTTCCGGAGGATATCACCGTCATTGGTGGAAATCTCAACCTTCCCGGGAAGGTCATTGACCTGCTGAAAGACCCCACATATTTGGCGCATAACGCCGCCATTACCGCCGACTGTGCCATCCGGGTAGCCGGGCGGTACCTGAAGACCGTATTCCGGGATTGTCCCGTATACATCCTGGGCTGGGGACGGATCGGCAAGTGTCTTGCATACCAGCTTGGGGCCATGGGTGCCAAAGTGACCGTCGCCGCGAGAAAGGAGTCGGACCGGGCCACCGCGGCCTCTTTGGGATTCCGGGTCTGCCTTCCCCAGGAAGTTCCCGAGGATTGCCGCATCCTTTTTAACACGATCCCCGCGCCGGTTTTGGCGCAAATCCCGTCAGGGTGCATCGCCATCGACCTGGCATCCCAAAAGGGATTACCGGGAGACGATGTGATCTGGGCCAGGGGTCTGCCGGGAAAAGACGCCCCGGAAAGCTCCGGAAGGCTTATTGCAGACACCGTACTGCGGTATCTATGTGACAAGGAGGGCGAGACATGAAAATTGGTTTTTGCGTCTGCGGTTCTTTCTGCACCTTTCACAAAGTTTTCCCTGCGATGGAAATCCTGGCGCGGGAGCATACGGTGGTGCCCATCTTCTCCCCCATCTCCTACACCACAGACACCCGATTCGGCACAGCCCAGGCCCATATCCGCAGGGCAACGGAAATTTGCGGCACGGATCCCCTGTACACCGTGGCCCAGGTAGAGCCTATCGGGCCGAAAAAGCTGCTGGACGCCCTGATCGTCGCTCCCTGTACCGGCAATACCCTGGCCAAATTGGCCCACGGCATCGCGGACACCTCCGTGACCATGGCGGTAAAGAGCCACCTGCGCAACGGCCGGCCGGTCATTGTGGCCGTGTCCACCAACGACGCCCTGGCGGGGGCGGCGGAGAATATCGGCAGGCTCCTGGTACGGAAGAATTACTATTTTGTCCCCTTCGGTCAGGACGACGCGGACGGAAAGCCCACCTCCATGGTGGCAGATTTTGAAAAGATCCCCGCCACCCTGGAGGCCGCGCTGCAAGGCGTACAGCTCCAGCCGCTGCTGGTAAGGTAAAAGAAGCACGCTGCGAAAGCAGCGGGCAAACTATCGGTTCAGGAATCCTTCGCTTCTACATAGGGCTTCAGGCCCAGGCTGGTGATCCACTCGTAGGAGGGCGCTTCCTGTGCATCCATAATAGCCCCGTGGAAATACGCACCATTATACTCGCCCCAAAAGCGAATCGCCAGGCTCAAATCAGAAACTTTATCGCACACGCATACAGTAATCGTCCCATCCTCTCCGGAATATGTGTACTGCGTATGCTTTCGAACGCCAACACCACCCTCTACATAATAGATCTTCCCATTATGGGCAGGGTCCTCCTCGGTTTTCACGATCTTTTCCTGCTTCCGTGCCACATCGTTTTTCGCAGCATAACTTTCCATGGAACTTTTCTCACACACCATCAAATCCCCTGTGAAGTCCTTTGTCTTAAACGAAAATGTGTAATTCTTTCCTTTCCAGCTGATCTGTGTAACTTCTGCACCCTCGGGCAAGGAGATATCGCATAGGTTATCCATATCAAACAGAAGAACATCGCCTTTTTCATTCTTAGAAAAGTGCATACTGATGTATTGTATTTGCTTATCCGTGAATTTCCCCTCCATCACCGCAGCTTTCATTTCGCCCAGGCTTGAGAACAAAAACTCTTCCGGTTTCACAGACATATTTGCCCCAGAGGATGCACTTCCGGAGATCGCTTTGTTAAACCGCAGAGAATAACCGCCATCATTGTTGACCACAGAATACCGCTCCGTTTCCGACAGAATCTGCTCCGTGGGGGCCGCGATGCAGCCGGCAAGCAGCACCAGCGCCAGGGTTAGTGCAAACATGATTTTCCAAGCTTTCTTCATAACATAAACCTCCTTTTCAGCAAGCACGCAACTCTAATACCAGTTAGAATTGTATTCACCTGTATAGAACTTATTTGATCGACAGGGGCATCCCGTTGTTATTGTCCGCCAACTGTGCCTGATTATAGATCTTGTTGCTCACACGAATGCCGTAAGAGCCGTCTTCATAGGTCACGACAGAATACTAGTCCGTTTCTGCCGCAGTGTCCGTATACAGCTGCAGTCCGATTCCCTTGAGCCATTCCATGTTGGCAACTTTCGGGAAGCGTTCCAGGTGAGCATGGTAGTAACTACCGTTACCCTCACCGAAAATATCCGTTTTCGCACCATACTCCACCTGTACGGTAATTTGAAAACCGTCCATGGTATAGGTCTCCACCACCACATTTTCCGAAGGTGCCTTCGTATACCGCTCTTTTGCTTCCTTATATTTCGTCTCCGAAAGCACGGAGATTTTCCCCTGGTGCTTGCCATCCCCGATCAAGTACTCGTAATTGACGCCACGCCAGGTCACCCGACCTACCCGCAATTCTTCCGGGAGCTTCGGTTCCCAAATGGCGTTCAGATCCAGCATCGCCGGAAGTCCGTTGCTTGCCTTTTCAAAACCGCTGATATTGAGCAGATGCTCATTGGTAAACTTACCTTCTAAAAGGAAGTCCTTCATATTCGCAACGGACGCAAAATAAATATCCGGCGGAGGTACCAGAGCAACACCGGCATTCCCGTAGTTGGGCCGGACGCCTTCCTTGTACATGATCAGGTAATACTCACCATTTTCTTGCGCAATGGCATAGTCCGCTCCCTGGTGAACCACTTTGGCGTCTTCCCATACCGTGTGCGCAAAGGGTATGCAGAGAAGAATCGCCAGGCAGGCAGCAAGGGCCGCCCATTTTTGCCAACGGATGGGCTTTCTCTGAATTTTATCTTCCAGGGCTTCCGCGATCAGATCCTCATGGAAGTATCCCACTGCCTTTGCCACAGCCGGAATTTTCATACTTCGATCCCCTCCTCGATCAAATATTCTTTTAGCCGATTTCGGGTTTGAAACAGCATGTTCTTGACCTTGCTCTCTGTGAAGCGGTAGCGCTTGGCAATGTCGACCACAGAGTCAAAGAAATAGTATCTGCGGACAAAGACGCACCGAACTTCCGGCTTCTGCAGCCACAGAAAGCTTTCGATGGCCCGGCCCACATCCGCGTCCGTAAGGCCCGGAGCATACCGGTCATCCGGCAGGATCGCCTCCAGATCGCTCAGGGAAACAGCCATATCCTGATTTCTCTTTTCCTGGCGGAGGTATGCCAGCCGCTTCAGGGACAGATTTCGTGTGATCTTACACAGAAATGCCCGGAAATGGGTAGGCTTCGCCGGGGGAATGGCGTTCCACGCCCCTACATAGGTATCGTTGACGCACTCCTCCGAGTCCTCATGACGGCTCAGGATGTTATAGGCGATCTGATAGCAGAGTTTTCCGTACTTTGCGTCTGTTTCCCGGATTGCCTGCTCGTTTCTGGTCTGATACAGGGCGATGATGGCCCGGTCTTCCATGCTGTTCACCTCGTTTCCTTGAAGGTACCTTCATTGATATAGTACGATTTTCCCAGGCTTTGGTCTCAAAATTTCCGAAAATTTTTCAAAAACCGCAGCCCTGGGGCTGCGGTTTTCTTTTCAGGAAAAATCGGACTTGTCGTCGTGGGTCAGTTCTCCATCGCCCCAAACAGGGATGGTCTCACCCAAATAAGTAGGCTCGGGCTTGAAAATGCACATGGCAAAATCCTTCACCCGTGCCAGCACTTCCCGCAGATCCCGGGCCTCCTGATTGAGATACCCCCGGTAGTCGGCGCTGACGCCATAGGCTTCGATGCCCATGGCCCGGGCGATGTACAGCGCCCGGTAGAGATGGTATTCCTGGGTAACGATAAGGATCTTATCGGCGCAGAAAATTTCCTTGGCCCGATAGACGGACTCATAGGTAGAAAAGCCCGCGTGATCCATAAACACATCCGCCGAGGGGATCCCCGCCTCCACGGCGTAGCGCTTCATGGCATCCACCTCGTCATAGCCTTCCCGGCCATGGTCACCGCTCATGAGAAGCTTCGGGGCTGCGCCGGCATCATACAGGGCCACGCCCCGCTTCAGGCGGTCCTCCAGCATATCGCTGGGGTCACCATCGGTATGCACCAGGCAGCCCAGCACCAGGATGCAATCCACATCCGCAAGCTCCGATGCCTGCTCCTGGGTCAGGATCCGGTCGCTGACACTTTGACGCACCAGGGCATCGATGCCAAACACCAGCACCAAGCCAAAGATCGCCACCGCCAGCAGCCAGACCAGGACGCTTTTCAGCTTGGACGTGCCGCTGTTTTTTCTGTTTTTCTTTTTCATAGGTCTCCTATCTGTGTTTACAGCGATTCCGCTTCCTCCAGCCACACTCTGCCGGCGGCATCGCTGGGCATCACCCAACCGCACCGGGGACTCAGGCCGATGGATCCCACGCCCACGCCGTCCGGCACACAATTGCGCTTAAACTGCTGGGTAAAGAACCGGCGGCAGAAGGTTTTGAGCCATTTCTTTACGGTCTCGCCGTCAAAGTCCTCCCGGAATGCCCGGCAGGCCAGGGTATAGATCTTCTCCGGGGAGAAACCATAGCGCAGGAAATAGTACAGGAAGAAGTCATGCAGCGCATAAGGGCCTACCAGGTCCTCGGTCTGCTGGCTGATTCGCCCTTCCGCATCCGGGGGCAACAGCTCCGGGCTGATGGGGGTATCCAACACATCCAGCAGCACTTCCTTGGCGTCCCTAAATTCCGACCGATCCGCCACGGTCTCCACGATCCAGCGGATCAGGGTCTTGGGTACGGAGGCATTCACGCCGTACATGCTCATATGGTCGCCGTTGTAGGTACACCAGCCCAGGGCCAGCTCGGAAAGGTCGCCGGTGCCCACCACGATGCCGCCCACCACGCTGGCGTAGTCCATGAGGATCTGGGTTCGCTCCCGGGCCTGGGAATTCTCATAGGTGGCATTATGCACCGCGCTGTCGTGGCCGATGTCCGCAAAGTGCTGATTTACCGCGGACTTGATGTTGATCTCCTTGGCGTGGATGCCCAGCTTTTTCATCAGTTCCCAGGCATTGTTATAGGTGCGGTCAGAGGTGCCGAAGCAAGGCATGGTCACTCCATACACATCCGTCATGGGCCGGCCCAGCTGACGCATGGCCTCCACCGCCACCAAAAGTGCCAGGGTGGAATCCAGGCCACCGGAAATGCCAATGACCGCATTGGCACCGATGGTAGCCAGGCGCTGCTTGAGGCCCGCCACCTGAATGTCAAAAATCTCATTACACCGCTGCTGCCGTGCCAGCTTCTGATCCGGGATAAAGGGGAGCTTACGCAGAGGGTACAGGCTGCCGTCGCTGCGGCAGGAAGCCTGGACGGCGCCGCCGAAGGCATAGTGATAGCAGGGATTCCGCAGCCGGTCTGCCCGGATGCGACCCAGGTCGCAATCGGTCACCAGCAGATAGTCTGTCTCCGGACGGCCGGAACGCTCTGCCAAAATCTTTCCGTTTTCTCCAACGAGGGACTGGCCGCAGAATACCTGATCGGTGGTGGATTCGGTACGACCGGCGGACACATAGGCGTAAATACAGTTACAGGCCTGGGACTGGTGCCGCACCAGATCCCGGCGATAGGCAGACTTGCCCGCGATCTCAGGAGAGGCAGACAGATTCACGATGACCTCTGCGCCATGCACCGCCAGGTGAGAGGACACGGGAATGGGAGCCAGCAGATCCTGGCAGATCTCCACACCCACCACAGCATCGCCCACCCGGAACAGTTCCCCGGTGCCGATGGGGATCAGTTCACCGCTTCCGGTCAGGCCCAGTTCCTCATAGCCGATGGCCTCCCCGTCCAGCTCCTGGCCGGAGGTAAACCAGCGCTTTTCCGCCCCGGGGATGTGGGTCTTGGCCACCAGGCCATCCACCTCGCCCCCGGAAATGACAGCTGCGCAATTGTAAAGCTTGCCGCCCAGGCGCACAGGCAGACCCACCACGGCCGTCAGGTCGCTATGCTCTGCGCTGCACTCCAGGATCCGGGCAAGGCCCGTGGCCACAGCCCGGTACAGCATATCCTGATAGAACAGGTCGCCGCAGGTATAGCCCGTCAGGGCCAGCTCCGGCAGAACCAGCAGGTCCACATCCTGCGCATCCGCCTGCTCCATGAAGCGGCAGATATCCTCGGCGTTTTTATATACATCTCCCACCTTCACCGCAGGTACGGCGCAGGCGATTCGAATAAAGTCCAGCATCACAAATTCCTCCATTACGATTCTGTACCGGAGTATTCCCGGTCAGGCAAAGGCCTTATCCACTTCCTTCAGAAGCTGACGGATCTGCAGATTTTGGGGACATTCCTTTTCGCACTGGCCGCACTCCAGGCAGGCATCGGCCTTATTTTCAAAACCTGCGTAGGTCTTCTCCGGCTCCCCTTCCCCGGCCCGCTTCTCATTCAGGCAGGCAAACAGCTCCGGGATCCGAATCCCCGCGGGACAGCCGTCCACGCAGTAGCGGCAGCCGGTGCAGGGGATCTTGTGCTGGGCCTGGTACAGGGTGCGCACCTGGCTGATGGCTTCCTGCTCGGCATCGCTCAGGGGAACGAAGTCCTTCATGGCGCTGATATTATCCTGCATCTGCTCCATATTGCTCATACCGGACAGCACCATAAAGATGCCCTCAAAGCCCGCGGCATAGCGGATGGCATAGCTGGCAGGGCTGCCGTTGGGCAACAGTTCCAGGGCAGGTGCCGGAAGATTGACCAGACTGCCGCCCTTTACAGGCTCCATGACGATCACCGGCTTGCCGTGCTTGCGGCAGACCTCATAGCAAAGCTTGCTTTGCACCTTGGGATCTTCGTAATCCACATAGTTAAACTGCAGCTGGACAAATTCCATATCCGGCAGTTCCGTGAGCATCTGATCCAGCACCTCTGCGCTGTCATGGAAGGAAAAACCCAGGTGGCGAATCTTGCCCTCGGACTTCAGCTGCCGGGCGATGTCGTAGGCGCCCAGTTCCTTGAACTTAGCGTGGCGCTGGGCGCTCATGGCATGCATCAGGTAGAAATCAAAGTATTCCACACCGCACTGCTGCAGCTGCAGCTGGAACAGGGGCAGGATCTCCTCCCGCTTTTCAAAGCAGAAGCCGGAAAGCTTGTTGGCCAGGACGAATTCGCTCCGGTCATGGCGCTTTGCCAGGCAATCCCGGATGGCCGTTTCGCTCTTTCCCTGGATGTAAGGATGGGCGGTATCAAAGTAATTAAAGCCGGCCTCCAGGAAGGCATCCACCATGCGGCAAGTTTCCTCCAGGTCTACATTCTCGCCGATCATAGGCAGGCGCATATAGCCGAAGCCAAAGTTTTTCTTTACCTCAGGAAAATAGCGGTTCATAAGAATACCTCCAGGCGTTTTCTTTTATCATACCGCAGCAAGCGCAAAAAGTAAACAAAAAAGGACGGCAATGCCGTCCTTTTTCTCAAATTCAGATGCCGGCCAGCTCCTTCAGCACGGGAGCCAGGTCGGTATTTTCCCAGGGGCGATCCTCCACACCAAAGTGACCCATGGCTGCGGTGGGGGCATAGATGGGCCGACGCAGCTGCAGCTTGTTGATGATGCCGGCAGGAGTCATATCGCAGGTGCGGCGCAGCAGTTCGGTCATCTTCTCATCAGAGATCACGCCGGTGCCGTAGCTGTCCACCCGCAGGGAAACAGGCTGAGCAACGCCGATGGCGTAGGCCAGCTGGACCTGCACCTGGGTAGCAAGACCGGCAGCTACCAGGTTCTTGGCCATGTAACGGGCCATGTAAGCAGCGCTGCGGTCGACCTTGGTGGGATCCTTGCCGGAGAAGGCGCCGCCGCCGTGGGAGAAGTAGCCGCCGTAGGTATCCACAATGATCTTTCGGCCGGTCAGGCCGGTATCGCCGTTGGGGCCGCCGATGACGAAATTGCCGGTGGGGTTGATGTGGATGTTGGCCACCTTTTCCACATCGAAGCCATACTTGTTCAGCACGGGAGCGATCACACCTTCCCGGATGTAGCGGCGCAGCTGCGCGATCTCGAAATCCGCGCTGTGCATCACGGACACCACCACGGTGTCGATGCCGATGACGCTGCCGTCCTCGCCGTACTCCACGCTCACCTGGGTCTTGCCGTCGGGGCGCAGCAGGTCGTTGCTCTGAATGCACTCAGTCAGCCGGTTGGAAAGAGCCCGGGCCAGGGCCACAGGCAGGGGCATCAGCTCCGGAGTCTGGGTGCAGGCACCGCCGAACATCATACCCTGGTCGCCGGCACCGCCCACCTCGTCGTTGGTGCCCAGGGCGATGTCCGCGGACTGGGTGTGGATGCGGCACTGGATCTCCACAGAGTCTGCGTCGAATCCGTCACCGGGATACACATAGCCGATCTTACGGATGGCCTCCCGGGCCACAGCGGGGTAATCCACCACAGCCTTGGTGGTGATCTCGCCGCAGATCAGGCAGAAGTTGGTGGTGACCATGGTCTCGCAGGCCACACGGCTGCCGGGATCCTGGGCAAGGCAGGCATCCAGGATGGCATCGGAAACAGAGTCTGCCACCTTGTCAGGATGGCCGTTGGTAACACACTCGGAAGTAAACAGTCTTTTTTCCATACTTTTGATTCCTTTCTACTACATCTCACATCAAACACGCCGCAAAAATATCGCGGAGGGAATCACAGAAAGATTCCCGTAGCCAACAAAAAACCGCACACCGAAGATTCGATGTGCGTCTATATCGAATCCTCATCTCTCGTTTGCCGCCGGATTTGGCACCTTGAATTAACAGGTTGCCGGGTTTCATCGGGCCGTTCCCTCCACCGCTCTTGATAAGGCTTGTATGCAGTTCCTGATATATAATACCGATTTTTCGCCAA
>JAZREG010000155.1:0-8272 GCA_045660725.1 Faecousia sp. | reverse complement strand
AATGGCAAGAGTTAAAGGCGCGATGATGACGCGCAAGAGAAGAAATGCTACCCTGAAGCTGGCCAAGGGCTACTGGGGTTCCAAGTCCAAGCACTTTAAGATGGCCAAGCAGCAGGTCATGAAGTCCGGCAACTATGCTTTTGTCGGCCGTAAGATGAAGAAGCGCGACTTCCGTCGCCTGTGGATCACCCGTCTGAGCGCTGCTGTCGCTCCCTACGGTCTGAACTATTCCACCTTCATGAACGGTGTGAAGAAGGCTGGCATCGAGCTGAACCGCAAGAGCCTGTCCGAGATGGCGATCAACGATACCGCTGCTTTCGCTGCTGTCGTTGCTAAGGCTAAGGCTGCCCTGAACTAAGTTCACATATAAAACCACCCTGTGTATCGCAGGGTGGTTTTTCTTGCTTTTCCGGGAAAAATGCGGTATATTCAATGTATCAAGAAGGATTGGGAGTGGGTGTTATGCGAAAGTATACCATTCTGGGAATTGCCCTTGCACTGATTTTGTTGGCGCTGCCGGTTTTGGCAGCCCCTGTGGGAGAGTTGTCTGTTGGACAGACGGTGACCGTCAATGCCATACCCAACGGACAGGTGGACTATACCTTTACCCCCACGGAGTCCGGCGACTATGCCGTGTGCCTGGAGCAGACCGGCGCAAACTTTGAGGGCTGGGCCTGCCTGGATGGCGATACGAAACTGCCGGAGCGGTATTATTGGGTGGCCGGCTGGGAGGGAAAGGTGTTTTCTCTTACGGCGGGAAAGACCTATACCATCCGCATCACCCATGACACCGGCTTCGGCGGCACCTTGGCCCGGAAAATGCGGCTGGAAAAGGTGACTGCCACCACGACCCTCTCCCTTCAGAACGATTACAGTGAGAATTATCCCGGGGAGGTCGTATGGGTGGATCCTGTGCTGTCCCACCCCGGTGCCGTCAGCGGCAATTTCCAGTGGAGCAGCAGTAACCCTGCGGTTGCCTACATTGAGGATACCGGGAGCATCCACGCCGCGGTGATGCCGGTGGCCCCCGGAACCACCACCATTACCCTGACGGTGGACGGCCTGACCGCCAGCTGCGAATTTGTGGTAGTGGACTTTCCGGCCATCCCCATCGGCGGCAGCCTGGATTTCCAACTGCATACTTCCGACAGACGGGTTTTTTCCATCACCCCCACGGAGACCGGCCGCTATGCCATTTGGCATAAGCAGCAGGAGGGCGGCCTTGTGGTGACCGAAGCCGGGATCGGGGACCATTTTAGTGGCGGCGGCGGGAACGGCGGTGGCGCGATCTATACCCTTCGGGCTGGCGTGACCTATCACGCGTATTACAATGCCGGCCACCCGGGGGAGGATCTGATCGTCGAGGATACCGTCTACGCAGAGAAGGTGCGGCCGGTGGAAAGCGTTACCCTGCGGGGAGAGCCGGGAGCGTTGCCGGTGGGCTTCCGGTTTGTTTTGGAAGCCGTGGCAGACCCGATCTACGGCGTTACGGAAGGGGTGCAGTGGAGCTGCAGCGACCCGGATGTGTTGCTGCTGGAACATATGGATCCCTATGACGGCCGCTGTGAAGCGGTGGTGTTGAAGGAAGGCACGGCTACGGTCACGGTGACCATTGGCGGCGTGTCCACCAGCTGGGAATACGGTATCCCGAATGTGCCGGAATGGCAGCCGGATCCGTCTGTTCCCCTGTGGAGTCTGGGGACTACGACCACCATGCCCCTTGCCAAGGAAGCGTCCACCGAGAATGCTTTTTGCGCCCCGGAGGATGGCTACTACCGCTTTACCCTGCAGGCGGATCAGGAGACCTTTGTCACCCTGCACCAGAACTACAGCTCCGGTGAGGATACGGCCTGGGGTCATGTGGGCATCGCTGCCGGCGGGGAAGTCACCATGGATGTGTACCTGCACAAGGATCGGTACTATCAGATCCAAAACAGCGGCAGTTTTGACGGCGGCGGCACCCTGACGGGCAAGGTGGAGCGGCTGCAGATCACAGGCAAGCCGGTGGAGCGGATCGAAGTCACCGCCAACCCTACCTATGAATTCAAAGACGACGATTACGGCGGTTTGGTGGATGCGTATTATGCCTTCAACCCCTTCCGGGCGGGCAGCATTCCCTCCCTCCAGGCCTCCGTGTACTATACCGACGGCACCTCCGCCGTCCTGACCCAGGATCAGCTTACTTGGGATGTTCGGTCGGAACTCGGCCTTCCCGGCTGCACCTGGAACGGCATCCCGGTGGAGCTGTGCCTGCTGAATGAAGCCGACGCCCCCACGGATTCCGTTTGGATCACAGCGCCCCGGAACATTGTGGCCCGGTTGCGCTTTATGGGCGTAGCCGCGGAATTTACCATGGTCATGACCCCCGGCCATAACCATGAGATGGTCTTCCAGCCCGTCGTGGATCCTACACCCCAGGCCCCCGGCATGGCGGAACATTATCTCTGCTCCATCTGCCATAAGCGCTACGGGGATGCGGAGGGTATGTTCCGGTTTTACAACGAGCGCGACCTGATTCTGGAACACAAAAATGAATTCATTGTAGATCAAAACCAGGCCCAGGACATCGTGGACCAGGCCAAGCCCGGCGAGAATGTGAATTTGCCCGTGCCGGAGGGTATGACCCATGTGGTGCTTCCTCCTGCGGTGCTGCAGGAGATCGTCAATAAGGAAAACACCCTGGAGTTTGGCCTGGAAAATGCCATCGTCCAGGTGGATTCTGCGGCCCTGGCGGCGATTCTTTCCCAGGGCGGCAATACCGAGGTTACCCTGCAGGTGCAGCAGGTTGCTGCCCAGGCCCTGAATGCGTCCCAGCAGCAGGCGCTGGAAAACCGGGATGTGGTTTGCGTCCTGTCTGCCAAGGTGCTGTGCGGCGGAAACAGCATCCACGACTTTGGCGGCGGCCAGGTCACGCTGCAGATCCCCTTTGCCCCGGAGCCGGGCATGGGCTATCAGGTGATCTATGTGGCCGATGACGGCACCGTGACCGTGATCCCCAGCACCTATGCCGATGGCTTTATGCGTTTTTCTACCGGGCATTTTTCGGAATACGCCATTGTCAAGGATCCCGAGGCACCCCCTGCCCAGCCGGCGGAAGACCCGGCCGGCAGCCTGGTTTGGCTGATCCCCGTGATCGTTGTGGCTGCTGTGGGTGCTGCGGCAGGCCTGCTGATTTGGAAGAGGCGAAAGAAATGAAACTGGAGCTTGTGGCCACCCGGGAGGGGCGGCTGTCGTCCTTTTTGCGGGAGGAACTAAACATGTCCTCCGGGCTGATGAACCGGCTGAAGTGGCGGGAAGAACTGTTCGTCAACGGTCAAGCGGTCCATACCGACTACCCGGTACGCCCCGGGGATGTGATTACCGTGCCGCTGGACGAGCCGGCACCGGATTACCCGGCGGAAGCGGGAGAAGTGGTGGTGCTTTACGAGGATGCCCACCTGCTGGTGGTGGATAAACCCGCCGGTATGCTCATCCACCCCTCCCGCAGCTGCAATACCGGCACTTTGGCCAACCGGGTACTGGGCTACTATCAGCAGACCGGACAGAGCAGCGCTTTCCATCCCATCACCCGGCTGGATCGGGACACCTTTGGGGTGGTGCTGCTGGCGAAAAACGCCCATATCCATAATCTTTTGCAGCAAACGGCCTTTGAGAAAATCTACCATGCCCGCACCTTCGGCGGCCCGGAGGCGGATGCGGGCATCATCGACGCGCCCATTGCCCGGCGGCCGCTGCCCAGCCTGCTGCGGGAGGTGCGGCCGGACGGTAAGCCCTCCCTGACCCAATATCGGGTGCTGGAGCGGGAAGGGGATCTGTGCAAGCTGGCCCTGACCCCGGTCACCGGCCGCACCCACCAGCTGCGGCTGCATTGCGCCTATATGGGCTTTCCCATCCTGGGAGACCCCCAGTACGGCAGCGAAGCGTCCCTGACCCTTTCCCGGGAGCTGGGCATCCCCAGCCAGCTGCTGTGTGCCAAGCAGCTGCGGCTGCGCCACCCCATCACCGGGGAAGCCCTTTGCCTGGTGTCCGGGCAGGATGTGTAAATTTGTGAAGAAATTTTAAATTTTTCGCCTTTCGACAGGCAAGTGCTTGTCAATGCCCAAGTTCGTGGTATAATATGGATACAGTTTTTTGAAAGCGGTGATCCCTATGAAACGGATGCTCCTGGTGGTCAATTCCTATGCGGGCATGCGCAAAATCGTGAAATATCTGGCGGATGTCATCGCCATTTTCAACCGGGCGGGGTATGAGGTGCTGACCCATATGACCGCGGACACCGGGGACGCCATCCAGGTGGTGGCGGAGAAGGCCGGGGAAGTGGATCTGGTGGTCTGCGCCGGCGGCGACGGCACCTTCAATGAGACCATCTGCGGCCTGCTGCAAAGCGGCGCGGATACCCCGGTGGGCTATATTCCCTGCGGCTCTACCAATGACTTTGCCACCAGCCTGCGCCTGCCCACCAATGTGCTGCAGGCGGCCAAGGCCATTGTGGAAGGAACGCCCAGCCGTTACGATGTGGGCATTTTCGGCGATCGGTATTTTTCCTATGTGGCATCCTTTGGCGCCTTTACCCGGGCCTCCTACAATACGCCCCAGAGTATTAAGAATGCCCTGGGCCACACGGCCTACCTGCTGGCCGGCGTGCAGGAGCTGTCCCAGATCCGCAAGACCCATATCCGCATCGAAACGGAGGATCGGGTCATTGAGGACGATTTCATCTTCGGCGCCATCAGCAACTCCACCTCTGTGGCGGGCATCCTGACCCTGGATCCCAACAAGGTGGATATGAGTGACGGCCTGTTCGAGCTGCTGCTGGTGCGGGCGCCCAAGGATCTGATGGAGCTGAGCGAATGCATCCTGGCGCTGCAGAGCCAGCAGTACAACTGCGCCATGATCACCTTCCTCAGCGCCAAAGAATTGACGGTGTATGCCGATCCCGGCATGCCCTGGACTTTGGATGGCGAGAAGGAAGAGGGCCATGCCCAGATTCGTGTAAAAAATCTCCACCATGCCATTCAGCTGGTAAAGAAGGGGTAATTATGCGCAACACCACCCTGTGCTATATCACCCGGGGAAACGATGTGCTGATGCTGCACCGGGTGAAGAAGAAAAACGATGTGAATCAGGATAAGTGGATCGGCATCGGCGGCAAATTTGAAGCCGATGAAAGTCCTGACGAGTGCCTCCTCCGGGAAGCCCGGGAGGAAACAGGCCTGAATCTGACCCGGTGGAAGTGCCGGGGCGTCGTTACCTTCCTGACCAATGGCCCCTGGGAAGGGGAATATATGTACCTGTTCACCGCCGACGGCTTCGAAGGGGAGCTGAAGGAATGTGACGAAGGTGACCTGCAATGGGTCAGCCGGGAATTTTTGGGACGGCTTCCCCAGTGGGAGGGCGACAAGATCTTCCTGGATCTTTTGTGGCAGGATGCGCCCTTTTTCCTCCT
Source organism: Faecousia sp. (assembly GCA_045660725.1). Classification (GTDB taxonomy): domain Bacteria; phylum Bacillota; class Clostridia; order Oscillospirales; family Oscillospiraceae; genus Faecousia. The sequence goes on along the minus strand of JAZREG010000155.1, from coordinate 2,826 downwards.
GACGCTGCGCTACGACGGCGATAAATTGGTGGAAGCGGTGCTGGACGGCAAGAAAATTCGATAACAAGAACGCGTATGCCTGGGCATACGCGTTTTTTCTTGACGAGAAGGGCCCGGAGTTCTATAATGAAAACAGGAAAGAAAAGGGAGGCGTCCTTATGAAACAATGGAAGCTTTGGCCGGTATTTCTGCTGCTGGTGGTACTCCTGGGTGTGCTGGCGGTGCCGGCAAGCGCAGTGTCCAGCAGCGACCTGTGCTACAAGTACACACCGCAGATGACGGACAATACATTCCGGTATCTGCAGGAAATTTATGTTGAGAAGTATCCGCAGATGGGCCTGCGGTGGACCCAGGGTACGGAAAAGGACAAGCAGGTGCTGCAGCGCCTGGCGGACATCATTACCGAAGGCTGCACCACCGACGAGCAAAAGGCGGAAGCCATCGCCGGTTGGATCAAGCGGAATATCGAGTACGACGAGGGCAGCGGTGCGTTCTATGCCATCGATGTTTTCTATGCCCGCAAGGGAAACTGCGCCAGTTATGCCCAGCTGATGCAGACGCTGCTGCGGCTGAAAGGGGTCAAGGCGGTATACAGCGACGGCTTCCGGATGGATACCCAAATCACCACAGTGGCACAGAAGAGGGAACTCCAATCTGGCCACGCCTGGTGCTTTGCCTATGTGGGCGGCCAGTGGAAGCTGTACGATCCCTTGTGGGAGGGGTCTCGGGGTTTGACGGACCGGGATTACATTTCTAAAAACTATATGATCGAATCGGTGGATGTGATCACTCCCGTTTATGACAGCCAGGAGATCCCACCGATTCAAGATCCGGATATGGCCAAACTGTATATCAACGGTCGGTTCATGTACTACAGAGACGGAGAACCAAACCCTGAGATCTGCAACCATAATTATGGCATTAACATAACGGCGCATTACTGCTTTAGCATCTGTAATACTTACTATGACAATCCCGATGAGACCCAGACCATGCTGTACCTGGATGAACCGGACCGTATGAAGGATATGTTGCCCGGCGAGTTTTACCGTGACGGTTGGATTTCTTACAGGGGCGGCTGTATGGACCTGAAATACGCCTATGAAAACGGAGTTCAGGCGCATGGCATCGTCATGGAGCGGGACGGGGTGCGATACTTCATGCATCAAAGCCATTCCTATCGGCTGCTGCTGGAGGAGGGGCAATATACCATTCGTAATGGTTTTATAAGCGTGGAACCCGGCTTCAGTGGAAAGATCATGGAGCCCTGCTGGTACCAGGAATACAAGGATGACCCCGAATACCGGATCACCTGGCGGGTGGATGAGGACAGTTCCGTTACTGTGGATCAGAACGGTGTCATCACTTGCATGCAGGAGGTAGAAGAAACGCCTGTGATCTGGGTGGAACTGCATCATATATATCCGGATGGCTCTACCGCCTTGACCAGTGCTGAAGTGATCATGGTTGGCTTCTGGGAGGATGACCGGGTGGCGGACTACACCGACCACTTGCCTCATGAATGCAGCTATACTGTGAAAGAACGGGTAGAGGGGGACTGTTTTCAGGGGGGCTACACCGTGTATGCCTGTTCCTGCGGTAATGAATATACACAGAACGATACAGCACCCTTGGGTCATTCCTTTGGGGATTGGACCATTCTGATCGAACCCACAGCGACCCAGGATGGCTCCCTCGCCCGCAGGTGCAGCCGCTGCGGCTGGGAGGAATATCAAAGTGTTCCCGCCGGATCGAATCCTTCTGACTATCCTGCGTTCCCGGAAAACCCGGATGACCCCAGTGGCGGCGGCGAACACACCTGCCAGTGGGTGGCGGTGGAGGTGGTGCCGGCCTGGTGTGATGAGGAGGGCTACACGGTATACGCCTGCAGCCTGTGTGGCATCGAAAAGATAGACGACTTCACCCCCGCCGGCCATCAGTACGGCCCCTGGGAGGTTTGGCAGGAGCCGGATGAATACAATCCCGGCTTCCGGGTTCGCTATTGCGAAATGTGTGGCATCGATCAGGGGCAGGAGATCCCCGCAGGCAGCGGCGGACAGATGCCCCCGGATCCTACAGATCCGCCCCAGCCTACGCATCCCGTGACACCGGATCCCGCGCCCACCCGGCCGGCAGGCCCCGGGGATATTTGGCTCGATGCGGAGGGGGACAGCAATATTTCCGTCCTGTTCCCCGGAGCAGACCCGGAGCAGCTTGCAGGCGTTACCGTCCAGGCCGAGGAGGTGCAGATGGATCCGGAAGTCGTGATGCAGCTGAAGGACTTCCTGGAAAACAACACCGCGCCTGTGGCGCAGCTGCAGCTGGTGGATATCACCCTCATGGCCGGCGGCCACATCATCCAGCCTGACGGCATCGTGGTGGTGCAGATGCCTCTGCCTGACCCCTCCTGGGCCAGCAATCAACTGGCGGCATATCACATCGGTGAGAACGGCGAGCTGAATTCCCTGCAGGTGGATCTGAGCGAGGACGGGCAGAGCGCTCTGTTCGTGGTGGAGCATTTCAGCTACTACGCCCTGGTGCTTCACGGAAACGGGGAGGGTGCTTTCGATCCTTCCGATCCCGGAGCGGCGGTGGATCCCGAGAATCCTATGGTCCCCGGAACGCCTTCGACCCCGGGTACTTCCGAAAACCCGGAGGCCGATATCCTGCCCTGGGTGCTGGTGGCGGTCTTGCTGGTGGTGATCATCGTCGGTACCATCGTGGTGATCATCCTGTTTAAGAAACGGAAATAAGAAAAAAGAACCTTTGGGAATTCCCCAAAGGTTCTTTTTGCAGAAAGGCGCCCCCGGTTCAAAAAACCGGGGG
>JAZREG010000154.1:0-7275 GCA_045660725.1 Faecousia sp. | reverse complement strand
GGTATTCACAGGAGGGCCTTCCGTTTCCTCCGGGGGCGCGGTGGTTTCTTCCGGGGGCGCGGTGGTTTCCGGCTCGGGGGGTGCATCCTTTTTGTCGGTATCACTGTCGGTAGTCAGCAGGGAAAGGCCGAAGCTGCCGCCGGCCATGGTTTGGTTCCGTGCCTTGGGGGTTCCGGTCACCATGCGGATGGCTGCGTAGTAGCTGAAGCTGTCCAGGCCGTTGATGCGGATATCGTCCTCTTTCTCCAGCACCAGGGGCGGCAAGGTGCCTTCCGGCTCCACAGGAGGCTGCTCCGGGCCGACGGTGGGCACACCGGGGTTTGTTTCAAACAAAGCCGGATTGGTCAGGGCCAGGCCGACTACCAGCGCAAAGCAGGCGGCCAGGGCGATGCCCCTGCGAAAGGCGGGCTTTTTGTAAAAGGGCTGTTTTCTTTGGATAACAGCGGCTTCGATCAGGTCCTCATCGATCTGGCCGATGGCGTGGAGTATTTTTTCGTTTTTCATACAGAGATTCCCTCCTTTTCAAGATAGGCTTTCAGGTTGTTTCTCATTCGGAATAACAAGGACGCAATTTTGCTCTCACGCATACCGTAGGCCCGGGCCAGGTCGGCGATGGAATATAGGTGCCAGTAACGGCCCACAAAGATATTTCGTCGGATCGCCGATTGCCGGCGCAGGAATTGGTTGATGGCATTGGTCAGCACGATCTCGTCCACGATCTGCTCCAAACCATTGGCTGCGGGGATGCAGCCTTCCAGCTCCTGCAGTGCCGATTCGGCCTGACCTTTGCCACGCTTTTGGGCGTTGTGCCGTTTCAATCGGTCAATGGAAAGGTTGCGGGTGATCTTCCCTAAGTAGGTCGCCAGCTGAGCGGGTCGGTGGGGCGGGATCGATTGCCATGCTTTCCAGTAGGTATCGTTGACACATTCCTGGGCGTCTTCCGGGCTTTGCAGAATTTGAAAGGCGATGGCGTAGCAGTAGTTTCCGTAGCGCTCCGCGGTAGCGGCGATGGCGGATTCATTTCGATTCCAGTAAAGCTCGATGATCTCGTTATCCTTCATTGCGCCCCTCCTTTCCTGGTGAATCAAGGCCTCTTTACTTATATACACGAAAAATAAAGGCGGTCATTGCCATTGTAGCATATTTTTTCCGGGAAATGCAAAAAAACGCCCCCTATCGTACCCGATAGGGAGCGCAATTTTTATCGGTGGCTGCCCAGGAAGAACAGGGCCAGGGTGCCGGGGCCGGAATGGCTGCCGATCACCGCGCCGGTGTAACCAATGAACACTTCCTTCACGCCGCAGCGCTCCTTGACCAGGGACTCCAGGTACTTGGCGTCCTCGATGCAGTCACCGTGGCAGATGTACATCACATCATTCTCGCCGGGAAGTCCCAGCTCCACTGCCTTGTCGGCCAGGGCCTGGATGGCGGCCTTTCTGCCCCGGACCTTGCTCTTATTGATCAGGTGGCCCTCGTCATCCACATGCAGCACCGGCTTGATCTTCAGCATCGTACCCACCACAGCGGTGGCGGCGCTGATCCGTCCGCCCCGCTTCAGGAACATCAGGTCGTCCACTGTGAACCAGTGGCACAGGTTCAGCCGGTTCTCTTCCAGCCAGGCGGCCAGCTCCCGGGCGGTGAGGCCCGCATCCCGCTTTTGGCAGGCGTAGTACAGCAGCAGGCCCTGGCCCAGGGAGGCGCACAGGGAGTCCACCACATAAATCTCCCGCTGGGGGTACTTTTCCCGCAGATCGTCGGCGGCGATGACGGCGGACTGGTAGGTGGCGGAAAGGCCGGAGGAGAAGGTCAGCACCAGCACATCCTGGCCGTTTTCCAGTACCGGCGCCATGACGCTTGCCCAGGTGTCGGGATTCACCGCAGAGGTGGTGGCGGCTTCGCCGGCCCGGAGGCCTGCGTAGATCTCCTGAATGCCCGCGTCCACGGAATCCGCCAGGCACTGGCCTCGGAAATTTACCGTCAGGGAGACGGTCTTTACGTTCAGAGATGCCAGCATGCTTTCGGGCAGGTCGCAGCCGGAATCTGTAATGATTTGGTAATTTGCCATGGTACACACTCCTAAAAACTCTTTACAGGGACATTTCTTTCCAGTATAATGGAATTCGGTCCGTGCTTCTCGGTGTTATTTTAGCCGAAAAACGGCCCGGTGTCACCCGCCCGGAGGGTTTCCTGACACCCCTTGCGGTAGAATTTTTGACTCTACTGGCAGTAGAGTCCGTGTTTCGAGGAATTTTTCAGGAGGGAGGTCCGCCATGACAGGACTTTTGCTGAAATTATTTGTGAAAGATCCCCACGACCCTCAAAAGAGCCGCTCCGCCATCGGCCGGCTCTCGGGTATCGTGGGCATCGTGTGCAATCTGCTGCTATTTGCCGGCAAGCTGCTGGTGGGCAGCCTTTCCGGTTCGGTGTCTATCACCGCCGACGCCATGAATAACCTTTCCGACGCTTCCAGCGCCATCGTCACCTTCCTGGGCTTCAAGCTGGCGGAAAAACCCGCCGACGAGGATCACCCCTACGGCCACGCCCGGTATGAGTACCTGTCCGGCCTGGCGGTGGCGGGCATCATCCTGGTCATCGGCTTTGAGCTGGCCAAGTCCTCGGTGGAGAAGATCCTGAACCCCTCCCCGGTGGCTTTTTCCTGGGTGACCGCGGCGGTGCTGGCGGGGTCTATCGCCGTGAAGCTGTGGCTGAGCCTGTTTAACGGCAAGTTGAGCAAGCGCATTTCCTCCACCACCCTGGCGGCCACTGCCGCGGACAGCCGCAACGATTGCATCGCCACGGCTGCGGTACTCATTGCGGGGCTGCTGGAATATTTCTTCTCCTGGCAGGTGGACGGCTACATGGGTCTGGCGGTGGCTCTGTTCATTCTCTACAGCGGCGTCATGCTGGGCAAGGAGACCATCAGCCCCCTGCTGGGCGAAAACGCCAGCCCGGAGCTGCGGCAGCTGATTGAAGATTATGTAAACCAAAATCCCAAGGTGCTGGGCTTCCACGACCTGATGGTTCATGATTACGGCCCCGGCCAGCGGTTCGCCTCCATGCATGTGGAGATGAGCAACCGGGAGGACCCCTTGCGCTGCCATGAGATCATTGACGACATGGAGCGGGAATGTCTGCAGAACTTCAACGTCCACCTGGTGATCCACTACGACCCGGTGGTCACCGACGATCCGGAGCTGGATCGGATGAAGGTCATGGTGCGGCAGGAGCTGGATAAGATCCATCCCAATCTTGCCTTCCATGATTTCCGCATGGTCACCGGCGACAGCCATACCAACCTGATTTTTGATATCTCCCTGCCCGTAAATCTGGTAGGGCAGGAAAAGCATATTCGCACTACCCTGGATCAGAATCTGTCTGCCCGGGAGGGCAAGTGGATCTACACCGTTATTACCTTCGACCCTGTGTCATTTAACTAAGGAGGAAGCATTATGCAGATCATTCAGTTGACCAACATGACTTACAAGCAGACCATGGGCTATGTCCTGAAGGCCAAAACCGGCGAGGTTTTGGTGGTGGACGGCGGCCATACCGGCAACCATCGGGAGCTGGAGCGGGTCCTTATGCGCTGCGGCGGCCATGTGGATCTGTGGCTCATTACCCACCCCCACGCGGATCACTACAACGCGGTGATCGATCTGATCCGGGCCACCAATACCGATGTCACCTTTGACAAGCTGGGTGCCGGCGTTTTGGCTGACGAGTGGGGCGCGGACTCCGAGGATGGGGACGGCCAGGAGATCGTGGTTTGGAATGCCTTTGTTCCTGAACTGGGGGACAAATTCTTTGAGATCAAGGAAGGCCAGGTCTTCCGCCTGGGCTCCATGACCGTGGAAGTGCTGGCGGGCAACAACCCTGACCTGAAGATGAACCCCATCAACAATCAGTCCTGCGTGTTCCGGGTCACGGAGGGGGATTTCTCCATGATCTTCCTGGGCGACCTGGGCGAGGAGGCCGGCGACCGGCTGCTGGGAAAGGGGTATGATCTGAAGGCCGACGCGGTACAGATGGCCCACCACGGCCAAAACGGCGTGAAGGAGTCCATGTATCAGGCCATCGGCGCCAAGTATGCCTTCTGGCCCACCCCCCTGTGGCTGTTCCTCAATTCCCGCACCAAGCAGCTGATCCCCAATTCCGCTACCTTCAAGACCCCTGAGGTCATCGAGTGGATGCGCAAACTGAACGCGGTGAACATTGTCACCTTTGACCACACCGTCCTGTTCGACACGGAAACCAAGCTGTTTGGACCTTACTGATGGAAAACCCGGCAAGTCAAAAGGACTTGCCGGGTTTTATGTTTCGCAACGCAAAGCCCCCTCTAACGAGGGCAACATCATTAAGTTAGGATATTTTGTCATTCCGAGCCAGTGCGCACACTGGCGTGGGAATCCCCTAAATAGAGGAGATTGCCACACCAGTGACATCGGTCACTGGTTCGCAATGACACTATCTTAATGACATTGCTAACGAGGGGGCTTTGATTTATTCTGTTGTTGCAGGTTGCTTTTTGGGGAGCTTCAGGGAGCAGATCTTCACCGCCAGGGCATGGACCACGTTGCCGGCCACGATGGAGAACAGGTAAATGGGCAGGGTGATCAGCAAAAATCCCAGCCAGTAGTATTCCGGGGTGCGGAAGAACTTGGGCGCGGCGCCGTAGGCCCAGGTGTCGAACAGGCGGCTGAGCAGGAAGCCCTCAAATACGCCACCGGCCATCCACTTGACCCGGGCTGCCCAGCGGTCATTCAGCTGGAACCGGTACAGGGTCAAAAAGACACCCAGACCCGTCAGGGTGGTCCAGAAGCCGCCGTAGCCCTGGGTGTAGCCGTCGGTGAAATCGCCGTCGGTGGTGAGAATGGAGAAGGTAGCCTGCAGTGCCAGCACCGCCAGGGTCAGAAGGCCGGCCACCCACCACTTCACATTGGGCCGGAACCGGCGGATGCCGGCGCCCAGGATGTACAGGGTGACAGGATACAGGCTGGCCCAATAGTCGGGGATAAAGTCGATGCTGGTGATCGACGGCAGGGCAGTGAGGAACAGCATCGTGCCCAGCAGCCAGCAGTATTGCTGCAGATTTTTCATCCGCTCCAGGACGATATTGATGATGGGACTCAGGAGGAACAGGCCGATGTACATTTCCACATACCAGCCGTAATTGCCGAAGGTCACCAGCTTGGTTACCCACTCCATGAGGCTGAGCTTCTCCCCCTGAATAAAGTGGCGGATGGGGAAGGAGATCAGGCAGGTCAGCACATAGCCCACCAAAATAGGCAGCAGGCTGCGGTAATAGCCCTTCTGCATGGGCTTACCGGAGCGCAGGTAGCCGGTGATCATCATAAACAGGCAGTTGCAGCAGTAAAACAGCCAGCGGGCAGCGTCAGCGCTCCACATCAGAGCGCCCACCTGATCTTCAAAGTAAAAACCGTTGTACAGGAAACCGTGGACACCGTTGACGCACAGCAGCGCAAAGCAGCGCAGCAGGTCAATGCCGGACTCTCTCTTTTGCATAGGACTTCTCCTTTCAGGCGCTTACTTTCTTGGGGGCGAACTTCTCCTTAATGGCGGCACAGATGGGCTTGAGGTAACAGGCGGTGACGCAGCCCACCACCAAAATGGCATACCGGGTAATATAGACCAGCCAGCCCTGCTCCTCGTTCAGCCAGGGCAGACCCTCCTGGGGAGGGGAGGCCACATACATGAAGTTGATCTTGGCATTGCCGTCGTAGAGGATGCTGTTGATGTAGATGGCAAAGAGCATCAGGCCGATAAGAAACTTCAGGCAGATAAAATAGTGCTTTACCGTCAGCTTCATTACGCCGCTGCTCATCAGGGCCAGGCCGAAAATGGCGATGGCACAATGGTAGCCGAAATACTGCAGCGTCAGGATCCACATGCCGTTCAGGGACGAAGTGGTGGCGATGAGTACCGCGGCGATGCCGCCCAGCAGGCAGCTGGGCATCATGAAGCTCAGCAGCACTTCCTTCAGCCGGCGGCTTTGGGAGAACCGCAGGAGCAGCAGAAACAGGATCTGAATGGAGCAAAGGTGAAAGGGCAGATCCGTTTTGGGCAGGATGCCCCCGTAGGTGGCTTCGTTGGACAGGATGTAGTAGAAGACCTTGATCAGCTCCGATGCCACACCGATGTGAAACAGGGTGCGGATCAGCTTGTTCATGTCCCATTTCCGGGTCAGGAAATAGCCGCCCACAATAAAAGCGGCGCAAATTCCTATGAGGATCAGGTGTTTGGTGCCGAAAAGCCCGTGCATGACGGATGCCTCCTCTATGTCAGATTGTCTTTAGCATACAACGAAACAGAGAAAAGGTCAATGCTTCTGCTGTGGATTTTTGCCGCATAATGTAGGGGAGGGGCAGTGCCCCTCCCAAAACGCAGCGAAACGGAACATCCCGTCGCTGTATAAACTACACCGGTTGTTCTGCAATTACCAGTCGAAAATGTGTAACGCTGTGGGAGGGGCACTGCCCCTCCCCTACAGGGATATTCATATAGGTTGGGCGAAAAAACACCGCTGCGCGTTTGCGCAGCGGTGTGATTCACAAATCAGGCGTTCTCAGCCATTTCCTTCAGAGCGTCCTTGCGGCTGAAGTTGGCGCGGCCCTTCTCGTCGAAGCCCATGAACTTGACCCAGGTCATGTCGCCCAGGTTCAGCACATCCTCGACCTTTTCCACACGGCGGTTCTCCAGCTTGGAGATGTGCACCATGCCGTCATGGCCGGGAGCGATCTCCACGAAGGCGCCGATGGGCAGGATGCGGACCACCTTGCCGTAGTAGAGCTTGCCCACCTCGGGAACGAAGCAGATATCGTCCACCATCTTCTTGGCGGCGTAAGCGGCAGCGGAGTCCACAGCGGAGATGAACACGGAGCCATCGTCGTCGATGTCCACCTTGGCACCGGTGTCGGCGCAGATCTTCTGAATGGTCTTGCCGCCGGAACCGATGACCTCGCGGATCTTGTCCACGGGGATCTTCAGGCTCAGCATCTTGGGAGCGAACTCGCTCACCTCGGCACGAGGCTCGGGGATGGCCTTGAGCATGACCTCGCTGAGGATCTCCAGGCGGGCCTTGCGGCAGCGCTCCAGAGCGTCAGCAATGATCTCCATGGTCAGGCCCTTGTTCTTCAGGTCCATCTGGATGGCGGTAATACCCTCGGTGGTACCGGCAACCTTGAAGTCCATTTCGCCGTGGAAGTCCTCAACACCCTGGATATGGGTGAAGGTACGCCACTCGCCGGTCTCCTGGTC
>JAZREG010000153.1:0-8152 GCA_045660725.1 Faecousia sp. | reverse complement strand
TTGGGTACCACAGTTGTCTTCCTAAGACCGCTTGGCCTCCGACTTCTGTGTAAGGGGAGGTGGTCAAAATCTTCGATTTTGACCGGAGGGGTTGTCAAAGTTACGACAATCCCTCAGTCAAAAATCGGATTTGCATCCGATTTTTGACAGCTCCCTTTACACAAGGGAGCCTTTGGCGCCCTACGAAATAACTACTCCATAAACTCCAATTTGTGGTGCAGTTGGCGGACGGGCTTGACCGAAGGCGCATTTTGGCATATACTGTCCCTGGAAGGAGGGATGGATATGGCACTTGCGTGGAAACGGTTGGACGGAGAAAACGCCCATGATGCGGGCCTTGCCCTGCTGGAGCAGCTTTACGGAAAGAAATTGCCGCCGATCCTCCGCACGCCCCAGGGAAAGCCCTATTTTCCGGAAAATGACCTGCATTTTTCCATCTCTCACACCCCCAAGCACGCCTTTTGCGTCCTGGCAGACCGGCCTGTGGGCCTGGACGCGGAGGAATGTGACCGCCCGGTGCAGCCGGCCCTGGCAAGAAAATTCCTGTCCCCCGGGGAGTTTGCCCGGTACGAAGCCGCCCCGGATCCGCGCGCCTGCCTGCTGCGGCTGTGGGTGCTTAAAGAAGCTTACGCCAAGCTTACCGGCCGGGGCATTGGAAATTATCTGAAAAATACGGATTTCCACCCGGATGACCCAAGAATTCAAATCATCGACGGCTGTTATGTTGCCGTTTTGGAAGAAGGAGAAAACTATGCTCTTTGATACCCACGCCCACATCAATGACCCGGCCTTTGACGAAGATCGGGAGCTGCTGCTGCGTACCCTGCCCCAGCAGGGACTGGGGCTGATGATGAACGCCGGCTGCAGCCTGGAATCCTCCCGGGATATTTCTGCCCTGAGTCAGCAGTACGACTACGTCTACGCCTCCGCCGGCTCTCATCCGGACTCCGCTGACGAGGTCTGCGACGAGGTGCTGGAGGAATACCGGAAGTTATGTAAACTCAACCCCAAGATCAAGGCCATCGGCGAGATCGGCCTGGACTATTATTACGAGGACATTCCCCGCCAAATTCAGCAGAAGGCCTTCCGGGAGCAGCTGGCCCTGGCCCGAGAGCTGGATCTGCCGGTGATCGTCCACGAGCGGGACGCCCACAACGACGGCCTGGCCATCATCAAGGAATTTCCCACGGTCAAGGGCGTGTTCCACTGCTACTCCGGGTCTGCGGAGATGGCCCGGCAGCTGGTGAATTTGGGCTGGTACATCGGTTTTACCGGGGTGCTGACCTTCAAGAACGCCCGCAAGGCGGTGGAGACTGCCGCCAGCATCCCCCTGGAGCGGATCGTCATTGAGACCGACTGCCCCTTCATGTCCCCGGAGCCCTTCCGGGGCCGACGGAACGACCCCTCCCGGGTGCGGTTCGTGGCGGAAAAGCTGGCCCAGATCCGGGGCATTTCCTACGAGGAGGCGGAAGCGGCCACCTTTGAAAACGGCAAGCGGCTGTACCGCATTGATTGATCTAAGCGCCCCATATGGGGCGCTTATTATTTTCGAAAAATTCACAGACTGGACTAGAAGTTACCCGGTGCTTGTGTTATAATGTATGCAAGTCTATCATAATGGAGAAAAACGACTATGTTGGAACTGCTCGCCCCCGCCGGATCCATGGAGGCCCTCCGGGCCGCCGTACAAAACGGTGCCAATGCCGTATATTTGGGTTGCGGGAGCTTTAATGCCCGCCAGGGCGCCAAGAATTTCACACCCCAGATGCTCACCGAAGCCGTCAAGTACTGCCATGTCCGTGGCGTCGCGGTGCATCTGACCCTCAATACCCTGGTTTCCGATCGGGAGACCGGGGAAGTCGCCGCGCTGATCCGCCATGCCGCCGCCTCCTGCGTGGACGCCTTCATCGTCCAGGATTGGGGCGTGGTGCAGCTTTGCCGGCAGATCGCCCCCTCTGTCCCCATCCATGGCTCTACCCAAATGTCTGTACATTCTCTGCCCGGCGTGCTACTGTGCGCCGCCATGGGTATGTCCCGGGTGGTGCTGAGCCGGGAGCTGGGCCGGGACGAGATCCGCTACATTTGCCAAAATTCCCCCATTGAGATCGAGGTCTTCGGCCACGGCGCTCTGTGCATGTGCTACTCCGGTCAATCCTACCCGTTCGCCGCCCTGGGCGGGCCGGTCCGGCAACCGGGGCCGCTGCGCCCAGCCCTGCCGCCAGTGCTACGGCTACAGCCGTTACGAAAACAAATTCCCCCTGAGTCTCAAGGACAGCTGCCTGATCCCCTACCTGAAGGAGCTGGAGAGTATGGGCGTGGCCTCCCTGAAGCTGGAGGGCCGCATGAAGCGGCCGGAATATGTGGCCGCGGTCACCGGCGTCTACCGCCAGGCCCTGGACACCGGGGAGATCACCCAGGAAATGCTGGACACCCTCACCGCCGCCTTCAACCGCCAGGGCTTTACCGACGGCTACTTCACCGGCCACACCGGGGAGCGGATGTTTGGCATCCGGGAGGACAAGTACGACAATCCCAAGTGGCTCCAGGAGGCCCGTCAATCCTATGAGACCGCGGAAAACCCCTTGGTTCCCATCCGCTTCCACGCCCAGATCACCGAAAGAACCTCCAGCCTCACCGTTACCGACCCGGAAGGCCGCAGCTGCACCGTCACCGGCCCCCGTCCGGAGGTAGCCCGTACCCTGCCCCTGACTCAGGAGGCCCTGGCAGAGCGTCTGGGCAAGACCGGCGGCACCCCCTTCCGCTGTGAGGCGGTCACCGCCGACATCGACATGGGGCTGACCCTGTCCGCTGCCGCCATCAACGGCCTGCGCCGGGATGCCCTGAATCAGCTTTCCGCGTTGCGTGCCCGCCGGGAAAAGCCCCAGCTGGGCAAGCCCAGCCGGGTATCCACCGTCACCGGCCCCCGGGAGCATCCGGGCCTGACGGTACAGGTCACCACCCGGGAGCAGATCACCGATAAGCTTCTGAAAATGAAACCCCTGACCCTGTATGTGCCGCTGCACATTTTGGCCCTGGATCCTGTGTTCTGCCACGAGCTGAACCGCCGGGTTTCCGTTGCGGCGGTGCTGCCCCGGATCGTTCACGACAGCGAGCTGGATCGCCTCCGGGCGGATCTGCAGCTGGTGCGGAAAATGGGTGTTCGGGAAGTGCTGGCAGGCAACCTGGGCCTGCTTTTGGTTGCCAAGGAAGCCGGCTTCCGAATCCGGGGCGACTTCGGCCTGAATGTTTACAATTCCCGCTCGGTGCAGTTTTTGAAGGATCTGGAGCTGCGCTCGGCTACCTTGAGCTTTGAAATGACCCTGCCTCAGATCCGGGATGTGAGCAAGGATGTACCCTGCGAGATCTTCGGCTACGGCCGGCTGCCCCTGATGATCACGGAAAACTGCCTGATCCGGGGCCGCACCGGCAGCTGCACCTGCAACCTGGGAAATACCAAGCTGGTGGACAAAACCGGCGCGGAGTTCCCCATCATCAAAGATGGCGACAAGTGCCGCAGCGTACTGCTCAACGGCAAGAAGCTCAACTGGCTGGACCGGCAGGATGACCTGGCAAAGCTGGGCCTGTGGGCGGTGCGGCTGTATTTCACCACAGAAAACGCCAAGGAAGTGGACAACGTCCTGTCCGCCTGGCACAATCCCCCCGCCTTCGACCCCGGCGCAAGCACAAGAGGCCTGTACCTGAGAGGGTTGGAGTAAATGCAAAATGCAAAATGCAAAATGCAAAATGCAGAATGCAGAATGAGGGAAAATATGCAACAAAATGCTATTTTCGAAAAAAGCTTTGAATTCGCAGTTAGAATCGTAAAGCTATATAAATACTTGACCCAGGAGCATAAGGAATTTACCCTCTCGAAGCAGCTCCTAAAAAGCGGCACCAGTATCGGCGCCAATGTAGCAGAAGCGCAGAGAGGTCAAAGCAAGGCGGATTTTACCGCCAAAATGTGCATCGCACTGAAAGAGGCCAACGAAACAGAATACTGGCTGCGCCTTTTGTATCGAACCGACTATTTGACAAAAAGCCAATATACCAGCATCATGCAGGACATGAAGGAATTGCTGGGTCTGCTGACCTCAATTTGCAGGACAGCAAATACAAAATAATTTTGCATTTTGCATTCTGCATTTTGCATTTAAGGAGCGTCCTGAATGTTGATTCTTGCTTCCCAATCTCCCAGAAGAAAAGAGCTTTTGGGCCTTTTCCATATTCCCTTTACTGTCCGGGTGGCAGACATTGACGAGACCATGGATCCCCAGGGCAGCCCCCGGGAGGAAGTGGCCAAGGTCAGCCTCCGCAAGGCCCGGGCCATTTCCCGGGAAGCGGACGATGTGGTCATCGCCGCGGATACCATCGTGGTCTGCGACGGCCGCATTTTGGGCAAGCCCAAGGACGAGGCCGACGCGGTTGCCATGCTGCGGCTGCTTTCCGGCCGGGATCACCAGGTGATGACCGGCGTGACGGTGATTCGGGGCGAAGACCACGAGACCCTCACCGAGGTGACAGACATCCACTTCCGCCCCTTGTCGGAAAAGGAGATCCGGGGCTATGTGGCCACCGGCGAGCCTATGGACAAGGCCGGCAGCTACGGCATCCAGGGCGGCGCTGCCCTCTTTGCCGAGAAGATGGTGGGCGATTATTATAATGTAATGGGTCTGCCGGTGTGCAGACTTTGGCAAATGCTTTCCCGGCTGGCGCCGGAAATTTTGGAGGATACCCAATGAGACACTTTTTTTCCACAAAGGTTCGCGTGGCCCTGATCCTGGCCCTGCTGCTGGCAGCAGGCCTGGCGGTGCTGTCGGGCCTCACCGGCAGCACCCCCGGGGATCTGCTGGTGAAGAATGTGCTGACCCCCCTGCGCTCCGGTGTCAGTTCCCTGACCGATCAGGCCCAGCGGTTTTACGATTACATTTTCCGCTATGAGACCCTGGCGGCGGAAAATGAAGCCCTGAAGAAGGAATTGGCCCAGATCAAGGACGATGCCCGGGACGCCGCTTCCATCAAGCGGGAAAACGACCGACTTCGGGCGCTGCTGCAGCTGAAGGAGGCCCACGAGGACTACAACCTGGTGGACGCCTACATCATCTCCCGCAGCCCGGTGGATTGGAACAAGTCCTTCACCATCAATCGCGGCACCAAGGACGGCATTGACGTGGGCATGTGCGCCATTACGGAAAACGGCGAAATGGTGGGCCTCGTCACGGAAGTGGGCAGCAACTACGCTGTGATCAAGTCCGTGCTGGACTCCACCTTGGAGATCAGTGCCACCATCGCCTCCTCCGGCGAAAGTGGCATGGTCCAGGGCGCCTACACCTCCGACCAGCTGGGCTACCTGCGCATGGACTATCTGCCCTCCTCTGCCATCATCCGCAACCAGGACCAGGTGGTCACCTCCGGTTCTACCGTGTATCCCCGGAACCTGATCCTGGGCTATGTCATCGACGCCGGCTTCAATGACACCGGCGTTGCCAAGTTCGCTCTGCTGCGTCCCGCTGCCGACATCGACAGCCTGGAGCAGGTGTTCATCCTGACCGACTTCGACGGAGAGTAAACCCTATGTTTCGACGCAAACACGAATTCAAGCCCGACCGCACCGGCAACCGGCTGCTGAGCAAGCTCTACCTGACCCGGAAGCAGCGGCGCAGCCTCCTGAAATGGACGCTGTATGCCCTGTGCCTGCTGGTGCTGTCGTTACTGCAGGATGTGATCCTGCCGGGACTTCCCATCGACCCGGTGGGCTGCGGCATCCTGCTCACCGGTCTGCTGCTGCAGCCGGATGAATGCGGCATTTTCTGCCTTGTGTCGGCGGTGCTGTTTTATTTTTCCGGCTCCGCCCCCGGCCCCTATGCCATCGCGCTACTGACCTGCCTGCCCTTGTTTTTGAACATTTTCCGTCACAGTTATCTTCGCAAGACCTTCGGTTCTACCCTTCTTTGCGCCGGAGTTGCCCTGATGCTCTACGAACTGGCGGTTTTCAGCATCGGCACTTTTCTCGGCAGCACCATCCCGGCACGGTTTGAGACCTTCCTGATGACCGGTCTTTGCAGCCTGGCGCTGATGCCGCCCCTTTACCCCATTCTCGTTTCTATCGGCAAAATTGGAGGAGACTCATGGAAAGACTGACCCGTGTGCGTGCAGGCATTTTTCTGATGCTGTTCGCACTGATCGTCACCTTTTTCGCCATCAAGCTCTACGATATGCAGATCGTACAGACCGGCGGACAGGTGGACAACACCAAAACCTTTACCACCATCACCCGTGTCAAGGCCGCCCGTGGCGACATTCTGGACCGAAACGGCAACGTTTTGGTCAGCAACCGGGCAAGCTATGACCTGGTGTTCAACCACTATGTGATCCTGTCCGCAGACGACACCAACCAGCATCTGCTGAACCTGGTGCGGCTGTGCCGGGAGAAGCAGATCAATTATTACGACCACTTCCCCGTGACCCTGCATGTCCCCTTTGAGTACACCCTCAGTAGCTACAACGCCACCTGGCAGGGCTATTTCCAGGCGTACCTGCCGGAGCGGGGCGGCCTGGACTCGGATATTTCCGCGCCGCTCCTGATCAAGAAGCTCCGGGACAGCTACAAGATCCCCGAGGATTGGTCCGATGAGGACGCCCGGGCAGTCATCGGCCTGCGCTACGAACTGGACCTGCGCCGGGGCATTACCAACCTTTCCAACTACATTTTCATTGAGGACGCCTCCTCCGATGCTCTGTCCGGCATCCTGGAGCTGAACATCCCGGGCCTCAACACAGAGGCCTCCACCGTTCGGGAGTACGCCACCCCCTACGCCGCCCACATTTTGGGCGTCATGGGCGCCATGTCCAAGGAGCAGTGGGAGTACTACAAGAACCTGGAGGGGCAGAGCTATTCCATGGACGCCCAGGTGGGCCAGAGCGGCTTCGAGCTGGCCTTTGAGGAGTACCTCCACGGTACCGACGGCTGGCGCGTGGACGTGACCTATGTCGACGGCACCCTGAAAGAGCAGTATTACCGCACTGTCGATGGCGTGGAGCAGCGGCCCATCGCCGGCAAGAACGTGGAGGTCACCATCGACCTGAACCTCCAGCGTGCCGCGGAAGAGAGCCTGTCCGAGCTGATCGAGGGTCTGCGGGCCTCGGCTGAGGAAGGCAAAAAGGTGGACGGCGCAGACGCCGAAGGCGGCGCTGTGGTGGTCATGGACACCCGCACCGGCCAGGTGCTGGCCTGCGCCAGTTATCCCACCTACGACCCCTCCACCTACTTTGAAAACTACAACGACCTGGTAAGCGCCGATTATGCGCCTCTGTTCAACCGGGCGCTGCAGGCACTCTACCCCCCGGGATCCACCTACAAAATGAGCATGGTGGTAGCCGGCATCGAGGCCGGCGGCATTGACTACGACACCAAGATTTTGGACCGCGGCGTTTATGACAAGTACGCCCCGGGTTTTACCGCCAACTGCCTGGCCTGGACAGACCACCACGGCACCCACGGCGACATCAATGCCGTGGAAGCGCTGCAAAAATCCTGCAACTACTTCTTCTATGACCTGGCAGAGCGGATCTCCCTGAAGTCCATCGACTCCACCGCCAAGCAGCTGGGTCTGGGCGAACCCACCGGCATCGAGCTAGGCGAAAAGATCGGCTACCGGGCCAACGCGGAAACCAGAGCCCAGCTTTACACCGGCGACGAAGCCCGGTGGTATCCCGCTGACCAGATCATGGCCTCCATCGGCCAGTCCGACAACAAGTTCACCCCCATGCAGCTGTGCGTCTACACCAGCACCCTGGCCAACAAGGGCGTGCGGTACAAGGCCACCTTCCTGAACCGGGTGGTGTCCTCGGACTACCGGGAGCTGGAGTACGAAAACCGCCCCGTCATCGTCAGCAAGATGAACATCTCCGACGAAGCCTACCGGGCCTACTCCGAGGGTATGCTGGCCGCCACCCAAATGGGCGGTACTGCCTGGGGTACTTTCGGCCGCTATCCCATCCAGGTGGCCGCCAAGACCGGTACTGCCCAGCACACCGGCGGCACCAACGATTCCGACCACGGCGCCTTCGTCTGCTACGCCCCCTTCGACGATCCCGAGATCGCCGTGGTGGTGTACGTGGAAAAGGGCGGCCACGGTTCCACCGTCGCCGAGAT
>JAZREG010000152.1:0-3934 GCA_045660725.1 Faecousia sp. | reverse complement strand
GGGCTTTCCGGGCGGCTTCCCGGGCCCGGTTGGCCATCATGGCCTTCTCCAGGATGATCTTGGCGGTCTGAGGATGCTCCTCAAAGTAAGTGGCCAGCTGATCGCCCACGATCTGCTGCACCAGGGTGCTGATGTAGGCGTTGCCCAATTTGGCCTTGGTCTGACCCTCGAACTGGGCGTCGGTAAGCTTGACGGAGATGATGGCGGTGATGCCCTCCCGGCAGTCTTCGCCGGAAACCTTGTCATCGCCCTTGATGATGCCGGCCTTCATGCCGTAGGCGTTCAGCACACGGGTCAGAGCGGTCTTAAAACCGGTCTCATGCATGCCGCCTTCGGGGGTATTGACCTCGTTGGCAAAGGAGAGCATGGTCTCGTTGTAGCCGTCGTTGTACTGGATGGCGATCTCGGCAGAGGCGTCGCCCTTCATGCCGGACATATAGATCACATCGCTGTGCAGGGCCGTCTTGTTCCGGTTGCACCAGGTGGCAAACTCCCGGATGCCGCCTTCATAGCACATGGAATCGGAGGGGCCACCCTCTGTCCGCTTGTCGGCGATGGTAATGCCCAGGCCGGCGGTAAGGAAGGCCTTCTCCCGCATGCGGGTGTGGAGAATCTCGTAGTCGTATTCCGTGGCGTCGAACATCTCCGGATCCGGCTGGAAGGTGACCTCGGTACCGGTTTTGTCGGTCTTGCCCACGATCTTCATTTCCTGGGTGATGTTGCCCCGGGCAAACTTCATTTCGTAAATGTTGCCGTTTTTGAACACCCGCACCTTCAGCCACTCGGAAAGGGCGTTGACAACCGAGGCGCCCACGCCGTGGAGGCCGCCGGAGACCTTGTAACCGCCACCGCCGAACTTGCCGCCGGCGTGAAGCACCGTAAAGACGACCTCCAGAGCGGGCTTGCCGGTCTGGGGCTGGATGTCCACGGGGATACCACGGCCGTCATCGGTGACGGTAATGGAGTTGCCGGGGTTGATGGTTACGGAAATATTCTTGCAGTAGCCGGCCAGGGCCTCGTCGATGGAGTTATCCACGATTTCGTAGACCAGGTGATGCAGACCGGAAGAAGAGGTGGAACCGATATACATACCAGGGCGCTTGCGCACCGCTTCCAAACCCTCCAAAACCTGGATCTGTTCACCGCCGTATTCTTGTGTTACTTTCGTTTCGTCAGACATAATATCCTCCAACTTTTGTTGTCATTGCGAGCCAGTGCGCACACTGGCGTGGCAATCTCCTTCAGTAAAGCTGTCATTGCGAGCCAGTGCGCACACTGGCGTGGCAATCTCCAATCCTACAGGAGGCTTTCATACATATCTTCCCAACCGGGATTTTTGCTTTCCACCAATTTATTCTTGCGTTTACGATTCCATCCTTTGATCTGCTTTTCCCGTTGAATTGCAGCCTCAATATCTACAGATATTTCATAATATACAAGCTTTTCTATATTATAGCGCGCTGTAAAACTTCCTTTGTCATAATGCTGCTTGTGTTCATATACCCGCCGAATCAGGTCATTTGTCACTCCTGTATATAGTACACTGTTGTTTGTATTGGACAACATATAAACATAGTACTGCATAGCACCATTCCTTAGGGGATTGCCACACCAGTCTGCGGACTGGTTCGCAATGACATTAAAGTTTTATGGTTCCCTTTTCGATTTCAATGGTCTTACCCAATTTCGTAAATCTGCCGGGTTCGCAGCAGGTGATGAACACCTGGCCGTCGTGGATCTGATTCAGCACGAAATCCTGCCGACCGGGATCCAGCTCCGACAGCACATCGTCTAATAGCAGCACCGGCTGCTGGCCCAATTCCCGGCGCATCAGCTCCCGCTGGGCCAGCTTCAGGCTGATGGCCCCGGTGCGGGTCTGCCCCTGAGAGCCGTAGGCTTTCAGGTCGATGCCGTTTAGTGCCACGGAAAAGTCGTCCTTGTGGGGGCCGGTGAGGCACTGGGCGGACTCCAATTCTGCCCGATAGTGGCTCTCCAAATGATCCAGCAGGGCGTGGGTCAGCTCCGCTACCGGGGCGAAGGGATCTGTAACCGTGGAAACGGTCTTGTATTCCAGGGTAAATTCCTCTTTCCCGGCGGAAAACTGGCCGTGGAACGCCGCCGCTTCCTTGCCAAGGCTGTCGAAAAACCGGGCCCGGTAGGAAATCAGCAGCGCGCCCACCTGGCACAGCCGCAGATTGTATTCCGGCAGCACTTCCAAAAGGCCGGGATTCTCAAACCGATCCTTTAAGATCCGGTTTTTCTGCTCCAAAATCCGGTTGTACTCCGTCAGTGCGGCATCGTAATTGGGACGCAGTTGACATAACGCATGATCCCCAAGCCGCCGTCGGGAGGAGGCGCCGGTTTTCAGCACCATCAGATCCTCCCGGCAGAACAGCACCGTGGACAGCACCCCGGCGATCTCCCCGGCGTTCTTCTTTTTGGCGCCGTTGCGCCAAAGCTGCCGGGGTTTTGCGCTGTCAAACAGCACCCACCGCAAGGTCTGCTGCCGCTCCTGAGAGAAGATTTCTCCCTCAATTTCTCCGAAATCTGCCCCAAAACGGATCATTTCCCGCTGTTTGATAGCCCGGAAGCTTTTGCCCGAACCCAGGTAGCCGATGGCCTCCAAAAGGTTCGTCTTTCCCTGGGCGTTGTCCCCAACGATCAGGTTCACCCCCGGTTCAAAGGTAAGGGACAGCACTTCGTAATTCCGGAAATTCCGGAGATTTAGTTTACATAACTTCATGGATGCTAATCAGGTAGGTCTCCCCATCAAAGGTGAACTTGTCACCGGGGTAGAGCTTCTTGCCCCGCATGGTGCAAACCTCGCCGTTGACCAGCACGTTGCCGTCCTGGATCTCCAGCTTGGCGGTGCCGCCGCTGGGCAGGATGTTGGCCAGCTTCATGGCCGATTCCAGCTTGATAAATTCGGTTCCAATGACCACGGGGGTCAGCTTTTCCTTCTTTTTTACGGTCACTTTCATGTTTGTGCCTCCGTTATTTGCAGTATTGCAGGATAAATTCCACCGCGGGAGTGGGGTCAGCCAGGCCGTGGGGGTGGTGGCCATCCTCCGGCTTCAGGAACAAGCCCAGGGGGATCCCCGCTTTTTCATAAGCGTGCTGCAGGAGCAATCCGTTTTCTTCATACGGTGCGATGTCGTCCATCAGACCGCCCACCATCACCACCGGGATCCGGTGCTGCACCAACAGGGGCAGTCGATCCATGGGCATCTGCCGGTAGCAGATCAGCTGGGACATGCTGTTCAGGCCCAAGGCCTTCAAAATTTCCGGAATGGCGTCCCCATCGTCCAAAACCTGGGCCTTGCCGAAGCCGCAGGGACAGCTCATGTAATTGAGCACCGGATTATCCAGGTACGCCACTTCCACAAGCTCCGGGTGCCGGGCCGCCAGCTGGATGGCCTGCAGGCCGCCGCAGCTCATGCCCAAGGGCACGATTTTGGGGTTCAGGTCATACTTTTCCGTGACAAACTTGGCAAATCGGGCCAAAAGATCCGTCATTTCATCCGTTCCCCAGCGGTTTTCCTTGTCGATATGGCAGATATGGAAGCCTTTTTTCAAAAGCGGCAGCTGAATTCCCTCGGGGAATGCGTTCCAATATTCGGTCTTGAAGGCCAGGCGGCCGATGGCAGTTCCCTCGGCAGGGATCACCACCCGGGCAGGGTGTCCTTCAAATTCAAACCGATCTACCTGATAGCCATGATGCCAGCTCAGTTTTTCAGCCATAGTTACTCCTTTTGTAATTCAAATTTCAGTTTAATGAACAGTTGGAGCGCGAAGCGCGAGCCTCCCTTGCCTAAAGGGAGGTGGCACGGCGCAAGCCGTGACGGAGGGATTCCATGCCCGAAGGGCATTTCTGCCGCAAAGGCGGCAGAATATCCCCCAGTCTGCCCTGCGGGCAGCCAGCCCCCTTTAGGCA
>JAZREG010000151.1:0-2574 GCA_045660725.1 Faecousia sp. | reverse complement strand
CAAGGACATGGTTGCCCGGAAGTCCGGCAACATCCTAAACATCTCCTCCATGAACGCCTATATCCCTCTGACCAAGATCCCGGCCTACTCCGGCGCCAAGGCTGCCATCTCCAACTTCACCCAGTGGCTGGCCACCCACTTTGCCGGTACCGGCATCCGCTGCAACGCCATCGCTCCCGGCTTCCTGGTGTCCAACCAGAACCGGGCCCTGCTGTTCAACGAGGACGGCACCCCCACCGCTCGTTCCGCTAAGATCCTGAACGGCACTCCCATGGGCCGCTTCGTGGATTCCGAGGAGCTGCTGGGCGGTCTGTTCTTCCTGACCGACGATAAGGCTGCTTCCGCCATCACCGGCGTGGTGCTGCCCATCGACTGCGGCTTCGCTGCTTACTCCGGCGTGTAATTTACACAATAAAAAAGACCTGCCGCCTGGCAGGTCTTTTGTTTTACTTCAGGGCATCGATCAGGCCGCCCAGGCAGGGTTCGAAGGCGGCACCGTACCAGTGGTTGTCCAAGGTTGCGGTATAGCGGATGCAGGAGAGGGTGTAGTTGCCGGCAATGGCAGCGGCATCATAGGCGCTCTTTCCGCGGACCAGTGCGCCCACAAAGGCAGAGGCGTAGATGTCGCCGGTGCCGTGGCAGGAATTGGACAGGAATTCATGCTCATAGTAAGCGTATTCACCCTTTTCATAAACCACGATGCCGGTTCTTCCGGGGGCGTAGGATACGCCGGTGAGGATCACATTCTTGCAGCCGATGGCAGTGAGCTGTTCCAGCAGCAGGTCGATGTAAGCCCGGTCATATGCGGTCCGGTATTCGATACCGGTGAGGAAACATGCTTCGGTGATATTGGGGACAACGAAATCGGCTTTGGCGCACAGGCCCTTCATAGCCTCTACATATTCCCCATCAAAGGCGGGGTAGAGCTTGCCGTTGTCGGCCATTGCGGGGTCAACGACGGTGACACAGCCTTCTGCGGCGGTCTTTGCGAAAATGTCGGCGACAAAACCAATCTGCAGGGTGCTGCCCAGATAGCCGGTGTAGATGGCATCAAAGCGGATGCCTTCCTTGAGCCAGTGGTTCATGATACCGGGCATATCTTCCGTCAGATCCCGGACCGTAAAGCCGGTGAAGCCGGCAGTGTGGGTGGACAGAACCGCGGAGGGCAGAACGCAGGTTTCCACACCGCAGGCAGACAAAATGGGCAGCGCTACGGTCATGGAACACTGGCCGACGCAGGAGATGTCCTGAATGGTCAAAACCTTCTTATATTGCATAATAAATTCCTCCCGGGAATAATTTGTGATTTATTATATCACACTTCGTCAATAGAAAAAATGACAGAAATGTGAATTTTTTCGAAAATCGTATCTTTATGTTTACAGAAGGCGGTTTGTTTGATATGATACAAGATAAGATAACAAGCAGAGGTTTTGCAGCATGAATTATATTGTACTGGATATGGAATGGAATCAGCCCTGGCCGGGATCTCCCTCGGCCAAGAAAGTGCTGCCTGTCCAGATCCGTGGAGAGATCATTCAGATCGGCGCTGTAAGAGTCACCGAAGATCAGCAGGTGGGCGACGAGTTTCAGGTGCTGATCAAGCCAAAGTATTACCGCCACCTGAATCGCCGGGTCAGCAAGCTCACCGGCATCAAGGAATCCCGCCTGCGGGATGAAGGCATTCCTATGAAGGAGGCCATGGAACAGTTCCGGGCCTGGTGCGGAGAGGATATTGTATTTCTGACCTGGGGCTTTGATGACATCGGCATTCTTCGGGAAAACCTGCAGCTTTACGGCCTGGACGACAGCTGGACAGGGAAGTGGTATAACGCACAGATGATCTTCAATGCCCAAACCGACGGCTCTACCGCCCAGAAGGCCCTGAAGACCGCATTGGAGATCTTTGAGATCGAACCTTCCCGGCCGGCCCATGATGCCTTGGGCGATGCCTACCATACGGCACTTATCTGCGCCCGGTTGGATCTGAAGCGGGGAATGGCAGAATACGCAACGGCGCTGAAGAGCCATGAGGATGGCTTCCACGGCGCGGAATTGCCCGGTTGTATCGCTCGGAAGGTCTACCACGATTTGGCAGATAAGAAGGCGGCCCTGGATGCTATGACAGGCCCCGAGAATCTTTGTCCGGTCTGTTCTCGACAGATGGAAGGCACCCGCTGGTTTGCTCAGCCGGGACATCGGTATATGGATCTGGCGACTTGCCCTGACCATGGCAAGTCCCTGATCCGTGTGCGGCTCTCTCAGCAGCCTGATGGGCTGTTCCGTGTCAGCCGTTTGACTTACGAAGCTACCTCTGAGGCTGCAGAGGCTTATGCCCGCAGAGCAGAGAAGGCAGATCCGGAGGAGCGGCCCTCCCGCCGCCGCAGACGCAGACGGGGTGGAAACCGGGAACCCAAGGCTGCGGAATAAGGATATTTCACCACCCGGAGAGATTCTCTCCGGGTGGTATTTTCCTTAAGAAAAGGCTTGACAGATGGCATTTTCGATGATACAATACGGCTCGTGATGGTGCTCAGCACCCGCTACTAACGGGCCTTTAGCTCAGTTGGTTAG
>JAZREG010000150.1:0-10352 GCA_045660725.1 Faecousia sp. | reverse complement strand
CCACTTCATTGCCCATGCCCCGCTTGGACATGGAAATGATGGAGAAGTCCTTCTTGCCGGTGATGCCGGTGATGGGCCGCAGGGAATCCGGCTCGGAGTCGAAGGCTTCCTGGATCATGGTGCCGGGTTCTTCCGGGGCGTGGGTATTGCGGATATTCAGGGGGATATTCTTTTCCCGGACGGGGAAAATGGCATCTTCGTGGAGTACCTGGGCACCGGAGTAGCTCAGCTCCCGCAATTCGTCGTAGGTCACCTCGGGGATGGGCTGGGGATCGTCCACGATCCGGGGATCGGCCATGAGGATACCGGAAACGTCTGTCCAGTTTTCGTACACATCCGCGTTCAGCGCCGCAGCGGCCAAAGCGCCGGTAATATCGCTGCCGCCCCGGGAGAAGGTGTGGATGCGGCCGTCGGGCATCACCCCGTAGAAGCCGGGGATGACCACGCCGTTGCCACGAACAAGGCGCTTCAGGGCCTTGTAGGAGGCTTCCTGATCCACGGTGCCGTCCAGCTTGAACTGGATCCACAGGGCCGCGTCCACAAACTGGAAGCCCAAATAGGCCGCCATCAGCTTGGCAGAATAGTATTCGCCCCGGCTGACCAGCTCATCCTGGGAAATGGCCTTATGATCCAGCCGGTCCTTCAGGGCGGCGAAATCGCTTTCCAGGTCCACCTTCAGGCCCAGCTCATCCCGGATCTGCAGGTAGCGGCCGGTGATCATGTCAAACACCTGGCTGCAATCCACGCCGTACTGGATATGGGCATAGCACAGGTACAGAAGGTCGGTGATCTTGTGGTCGCCGGAGAAGCGCTTGCCGGCAGCGGACACGATCACCACTCTGCGTTCTCTATCGCTCAGGACGATGTCCCGGATCTTGCGGTACTGGCCGGCATCCGCCATGGAGGAGCCGCCGAATTTTGTCACTTTCAGCATAGGTATATCCTTCCTTTGATAAGAAGTCTTCAGGTTTCAGTTTAACGAACAGTTGGAGCGCGGAGCGCGAGGCTCCCCTGTGTAAGGGGAGGTGGGCAAAATCTTCGATTTTGACCGGAGTGGTTGTCAAAGTTACGACAATCCCTCAGTCAAAGATCGGATTTGCATCCGATCTTTGACAGCTCCCTTTACACAAGGGAGCCTTTGGCGCTCTACCAAACAGCGCCATAAATTCCAATTTACATCTCTTCGGCGATGGCGGCGATGAAGGCATCGGGGTAGTCCTTGTGCCAGGCGTGGAGATCATCCACGGCAACCGGCTCGGTAATGATGCCGCTGCCCCAGGTTTCCGTCACGCCACCCTGCCACAGGCCGCCCCGGACATAGTAGCGCAGCTTCTTGTGGTTCTTGGCGCTGATTTTGGGGCCATAGACGCTGTAGAAGCCCTTGCCGGCGAGCAGGTCGGCGCAGTCCTGCACCACATTATATGCGGTGGGGTAACGGCCGGCGCCCTGACCGAAGAAGCTCATGCGGCCGGAGAACTTGCCCACCAGGGTGATGAGGTTGTAGTTCATAGGCACCGCGGATTCCGGCTGGCCCACAGGAACCAAAGTCGGCTGCACATAGGCGCTGGCCTGACCGTCACAGTAGGTGCCGGTGGACAGCAGCTTGCACACAAGACCGTGGGCCTTGAAATTCTCCACATCCTCCGCCGTGATCTTGCTGATGCCCGCCACGGGAACGGACTTGGGTTCCAGGGAGATGCCGAAGGCGATGTTGGAGCTGAGGATCACCTTATGCCAGGTGTCGATGCCGTCCACATCGGTAGAGGGGTTGGCCTCGGCGTAGCCCAGGGCCTGGGCCTGCTTCAAAGCATCGGCATAGCTCAGACCCAGCCGGGTCATGTTGTCCAGAATATAGTTGCAGGTGCCGTTCATGATGCCGCCCACCTTCTCCAGGGGCTGGATCCGGCGGGAGCGCTCCCCCTCGGACAGCCAGCCCATGCCGCCGCCCACGGCGGCGGTGCAGCGCAGCAGCAGACCCTTGCGCTCAGCCAGGGGGATCAGCTCATCATAAAAGTTGGCCATCAGGGCCTTATTGGAGGTGATGATGTTCTTGCCGGCTTCCATAGCGGCCCGAACAAACTCATAAGCAGGATGCAGGCCGCCCATGGCCTCAATGACCGTATCGATGGTGTCATCGTTCAAAACATCCTGAAAATTCTTGGTAACGACTGCGTCGGGAAGGGTCACATCCTCCAGGCAGACCACCTTCACCACCTGCATATCGTCGCGTTCCTTGGTGATGTCATAAACGCCTCTGCCCACAACGCCGAAGCCCAGCAGACCAATCCGCATAGTTTCTTCCTCCTGTATCTTTCCCAGCGGCACTTGTTTTTCCGCTGAAAACACTTGCTTTTTTACCGAAAACAGTATATCATATAGCCATTCAAAATCCAAGCTTTTTTGGCAAAAAGTTCTTATTTTGTGCAGTTGGCGAAGAAACGATCTTCTATAGGAGGAGAAAGTTATGCAATATCATTCCACCCGGGGCCTGACCCCCTGTGTCGACAGCGCCCAGGCGGTGCTGACCGGCCTGGCTCCCGATGGCGGCCTGTATATGCCGGAGGCCATTCCCGCCTTCGACTGGCGCTCCTGCGTCCACGCCGACCCCCTGGAAATGGCGGAAAAGATCCTGTCTGCCTTCCTGCCGGAGATCCCGGATATGGGCAATTTGGTTCAGCGGGCCTACACCGGCAAGTTCCAGTCGGAAGAGCTGACCCCCACCGTTTCCGTGGGTGATTTTACGGTGCTGGAGCTGTTCCGGGGACCCACCTCCGCCTTTAAGGATGTGGCACTTTCCATGCTGCCCCAGCTGATGACCGCCGCCAAAACCGCCAAGGGCATGGAGCGGGACATTCTCACCCTCACCGCCACCTCCGGCGATACCGGCAAGGCCGCCCTGGTGGGCTTTCAGGATGTGCCGGGCATCCGCATCTGCGTATTTTACCCGGATGGGGGCGTTTCCGATGTGCAGCGCCGGCAGATGGTGAGCCAGGAGGGCGAAAATGTCACGGTCTGCGCCGTCCGGGGCAACTTTGACGATGCCCAAACCGGCGTGAAGGAGATCTTTGCCGCCTGCAAGGAACTGCAGCTGCCCTTCGATCTGAGCAGCGCCAACTCCATCAATATCGGCCGCCTTGCCCCTCAGATCACCTACTACTTCAAGGCCTACCGGGATTTGGTGGACCGGGACGAGATCCTCATGGGGGACGAAGTGAACTTCTCCGTTCCCACCGGCAACTTTGGCGACATTTTGGCCGGCTTCCTGGCCAAGAAATTGGGCCTGCCTGTGGGCAAGCTCATCTGCGCCTCCAATGCCAACAAGGTGCTGACCGACTTTATCCGCACCGGTACTTATGACAAGCGCCGGCCGCTTCTCAAGACCACCTCCCCCTCCATGGACATCCTGGTATCCAGCAACCTGGAGCGGCTGCTGTATTTGATCACGGAAGATGCCGACCGAGTCCGGGGTTATATGGAGCAGCTGAATACCCAGGGCTTCTACACCCTGGAGCAGGATCTGCTGGCGCAGGTGCAGGCGCAGTTCTGGGGCGATTTCTGCGACGATGCCGCCACCGCCGAGACCGTGTGCCGGGTGTTTAAGAAGCACGGCTACCTGTGCGATACCCACACCGCCGCCGGCTGGCTGGCCGCAGAGAATTATGTAAACCAAACCGGTGACAACCGGCCCATGGTGGTGCTGTCCACCGCCTCGCCCTACAAGTTCCCCAAGGCGGTGCTGGAGGCCATCGGCGAAAGCGGCGAGGGGGACGAATTTGCCCTGATGGAGCGGCTGCACGCCCTCAGCGGCGTGCCGATCCCCGGAAATTTGGCGAATCTGCGGGAAAAACCGGAACGCCATACCGGAGTCATTGATAAGGATGAAATGCTTCCCTTTGTACTGGCACTGTGACAAGTACAAATTTCAGTTTATCGAGCTGTTTGGAGCGCGTAGCGCGAGCCTCCCCTGTGTAAGGGGAGGTGGGCAAAATCTTCGATTTTGACCGGAGGGGTTGTCAAAGTTACGACAATCCCTCAGTCAAAGATCGGATTTGCATCCGATCTTTGACAGCTCCCTTTACACAAGGGAGCCTTTGGCGCTCTACCAAACTGCTCCATAAACTCCCAATTTATAATACAGAGGAAAATACTATGAAACGAGTCACCATTCGCGTTCCCGCCACCACGGCCAACCTGGGCCCGGGGTTTGACGCCTTCGGCTGCGCCCTGAGCTTATACACCGATGTGACCTTTGAAGAGACCGAAGCCGGCCTGGAGATCACCGGCTGCGACGAGGAGTTCACCGGCCCGGATAACTTAGCCTATGTGTCCTACTGCGCGGCCCTGGCCACCATGAGCGAGGAGCTGCGGGGCATCAAGATCCACATTGAGGCCCAGATCCCCGTTTGCCGGGGCCTCGGCTCCTCCGCTGCCCTGCTGGTGGCCGGCGCCATGGGCGCCAATGTGCTGCGGGGCAACAAGCTTTCCACCCAGGGCCTCTTAAACATCACCAACGCCATGGAGGGCCACCCGGATAACCTGGCCCCTGCCTTCTTCGGCGGCCTCACCGCCTCCATGGTGGACAACGGCCTGCCGGTGTGCGTGAATTTCCCCCTGCATCCTGACTGGGAATTTTTGGCCCTGGTGCCGGATTTCGACCTGCCCACCACCCTGGCCCGCCAGGCCCTGCCCACGGAATACGACCGCTCCGACGCGGTGTACAACATCGCCCACGGCGCCCTGGTGCTGAAAGCTCTGGAGCTGGGTGACGAAAAGCTCCTGCGCAACGCCATGCAGGACCGGATCCACCAGCCCTACCGGAAAAAGATGATCGCCGACTACGACCGGATCGAAAGCCTGATCCGCACCACCGGCGCGGCCTTCTGCCTCTCCGGCGCCGGCCCCACCCTGCTGTGCATCACCCGCAACCCCGGGCTGGAAGAAAAGCTTTCCAAAAAACTGCATCAAATCACCGAGGCCAACTGGCAGCTGCTGCCCCTGCATGTGGAATTCCAGGGCGCCCATGTGCTGAGCGCGGAATAAACAAGAAAAAACAGCCTGCCAAAGAGCAGGCTGTTTTTTGTCATTTTTATTCCACCTCGGACAGCTCCACCTTCATGGCCTTCTTGGGGATCAGGTAGCGGCGGATGGCAAAGAGGCCGGCGATACACACCACGCAGGCCACATTGCTCAAAGGATCGTCGTGGCTGAGGATGACGTGCCGGGCGATGGCCACGATCAGCACCTCCAGGGTGTTGGCGGGGGTCAGGTCGATGAGCATTCGCACAAACTCCAGGCCCACCACGATGGTCAGGATGTTATGCAGGTAATTGTCCAGGGAGGAGAAATACTCCGCCACCGTGAACATCTTATACACTTCCAGGCCCAGCATGCCGATGACCACCAGCAGCGTCAGCAGGGCGATGAGGAACTCCATCACATGCAGGATCTTGCGAAACAGTACTTCCATTTTTTCTCTCATTGGCCATCCTCCTTTATTTTCATAGGTCCATTATACATGAAAATGGCTAAAATGGAAGATTTTTTGTCCAAATTCTGCTAACTTTTTGAAAACGCCTTGACTTCCCATCTGTTTTGTTATATAACAAGCTGAAACTTTCTGAAATGAGGTACTTTTCCATGAAATGGGGAACTTTTGGCCCTGTACATATCCTGACCCTGATCCTGGGCGCGGTGATGGTGGTGGGGCTTTACTATAGTCTGAAAAAGGCGTCCAAAAAAGTGCAGACCCTGGTGCTGGGGGTATTGTCCTTCTCCGGCATCGCCGCCATCCTTTTTAATCTTTTGATGTGGGGCTCTCCTTTGGAGTATCTGCCGTTGCATCTTTGCTCCATCAACGCCCTGCTGCTGCCCATCGTGGTGTTCACCCGGAGCAAGACCTTGGGGAACCTGCTTCTGGTGTGGAGCCTGGGCGCCGCCGCGGCACTGGTGATGAATCAGAGCGTTGCGGAAGCCACCGTCACCAGCAATGTATTTTTCTTCTACTACTTCCCCCATGTGATGGAGTTCGGCATCCCCATCCTGCTGTTCAAGCTGGGTCTTGTGAAGAAGGATCCCCGGTGCATCGGCTCCACCATCGGCATCACCATGGCCATCTACACCTTTGTCCACCTGTTTAACAAGTCCCTGAACTTCTACTGCGCCGCCACCAAGCTGCTGGTGGACGGGGCTGTGCTGCAGGTCAACTATATGTACTCCGTCAAACCCGAAAATCCCCTGCTGGCCGCCTTTTATAAGGTCATTCCGGTGGAATACTGGTATATGTACATGATCGTGCCGATCCTGCTGGTGTACCTGCTGGCCATCTACGCCCCCCAGCTGCGCAAGCACCTGGTGCGCAATACTTCCCTGGTGTAAAAAAAGATAGCTTTTTCCCGGCGTGTCATGTATAATGACAGCAGAACATAAATGAGGAGGAATTTTCCTATGAAATACGGCTTCGGCGTAGACCTTGGCGGCACCACCGTCAAGCTGGCCTACTTTAACGAAAACGGCGATATGCTCCACAAGTGGGAGATCCCCACAGACAAGCGCGACTCCGGCAGCAACATCCTGCCCGACATCGCCAAGGCCATCCTGGGCTATATGGCAGAGAACAACATCCCCAAGGAGGACATCCTGGGCGTGGGCATCGGCGTTCCCGGCGCAGTCAATGCCCAGGGCTATGTGAACAAGTGCATCAACCTGGGCTGGGGCATCGTGGATGTCCAGGGCGAGCTGAGCAAGCTCACCGGCCTGCGCGTCCGGGCGGACAATGACGCCAATGTGGCTGCCCTGGGCGAGCTGTGGAAGGGCGGCGGCGCCGGCTGCGGCAACATGATCTTCGCCACCCTGGGTACCGGCGTTGGCGGCGGCATCATCGTCGACGGCAAGACCGTCTGCGGCGTCCACGGCGCCGGCGGCGAGATCGGCCAAGTGACCCTGAATAAGATCGTGACCGAAACCTGCGGCTGCGGCAAGAAAGGCTGCGCCGAGCAGTACTGCTCCGCCACCGGTATCGTCCGCATCGCCGGCCGGGTGATGGCCCTCTCCTGCCGGGAAAGCGTGCTGCGCTCCATCGAAAACCTGACCTGCAAGGACATTTTCGACGCCGGCAAGGCAGGCGATCCCCTGGCGCTGGAGGTCCTGGATCACTACTTTGACTACCTGGGCCAGTTCCTGGCGGGCATCTGCTGCGTCACTGACCCCGAGGTGGTGGTGCTGGGCGGCGGCGTGAGCAAGGCCGGTCAGGCCCTGCTGGACGGCATCGATCCCTACTTCCAGAAGTACATCTTCCACGCCTCCAATACCATCCGCTTCGCCCTAGCTACCCTGGGCAATGACGCCGGCGCTTACGGCGCGTTCAAGCTGGTAGTGGACGCCTTCGCGTAAAGAATATCGCACCCGGCTGACCCACGGTCAGCCGGGTGTCTTTTTGCGAAATGCCTGTGTAGGGCGGGAAATTTGGTTGCCTTTTATGGAAATCTATTGTAGAATTTTCTTAAGAAAATTCGGGAGGTTCCCACCATGAAACGAAAGCTTTGCGCTCTTACGCTCCTTTGCGCCCTGCTCCTTACCCTGCTGCCCCTGATCCCCCAGGCTGCGGCCCTCACAGAGGTGGGCCTCACCACCCTTTACATCGAACCCAACCAAGAGGCCGGCCTTTCCCACCGCATTTACCCCGTTCGCAACGCCGACGACCAGCTGACCCTGTATCTGCCCGGTAATGTGGACAGCGAAAAGCTGTGCCTTTCCTGGGCGGACACCACCCAGGTGACCCTCAACGGCACGGCTCAGACCTCCGGCCAGCTTCCCGTTCCCCAGCCCGGCACCAATGTGGTGCTCCAGGTGGGCAGAAAGTACCTGAAGCTGCGCACCCTCCAGGGCAGCACCGATGTCCGGGCCATGCACCTGACCATCGACACCGATGCTCAGGGCTATGTCTCCTTCCAGGAAATGAGCGCCGACACCCCCAAGGAGAAAAAATCCGCCGGCACCATGACCCTGGGCGGGGAAACCTACCACATGTCCATCAAGGGCCGGGGCAACTCCACCTGGACCGCCTATGACAAAAAGCCCTACAATATCACCCTCCACAAGGATGGCACCTACGACAAAAAGCAATCCGCCGAGCTGATCGACGGGGTCTCCGCCAAGACCTGGAGCTTGCTGGCCAACTATGCCGACGGCTCCCTGCTGCGCAACAAGTTGGGTCTTGAGCTGGCTTCTGCCCTGGGCATCGGCCTGAAAAGCAAATTTGTGGATCTGTATGTGGACGGCGTCTACCAGGGCTGCTACCTGATGACCCCCAAGAGCGACTATCAGGCACCGGAAGAGGGCCTGTTGCTGGAGATTGACAACTACCTGGACGATGAGGATCCTCAGATCACCCTGGAGGGCATGAAGGAATACCACCCCACCCGCTACGGCTTCCAGCACCGGTTCTCTGTAAAGGAAAACGAGACCGAAGCCTCCACCGAGGACATCCGGCAGTACCTCCAGGCCGCCTGGGATGCTCTGCGCTCTCACGACAGCCAGGAGTACCTGAACTACATCGACCTGGATTCCTGGGCAAAATACTACCTGCTTCACGAATTTTACAAGAGCTTTGATGTGATCTGCGGCTCCATCCTCATGACCCGGAACGGTCTGACGGAAAATGACAAGCTCATCGCCGGCCCGGTTTGGGACCTGGACAACACCATGGGCCGCACCAACAATAACGCCGACCTGGGCATGACCCCGGCGCAGCAGCACAGCCCCGAGGGCTGGTACATCCAAAATGTGTACGATCCCGAGCCCTGGGAGGGCGGCGACCTGGTCAACGAATTTTGGCTGCAGCAGCTGGGCAAGCACGAGGACTTTATCGCCCGGGTGTACGAAATCTATCTGCAGTACCAGCAGGCTTTTGACGGCGCTGCCGCCCTTTTGCAGGAGGAAGCGGATCAGCTGGACGCCTCTGCCCGGATGAACGAGGATCTCATCGGCTTCCATGCCGGTTCCGCGCTGGAAGAACCGGATGACCACGGCTGCGTGGCCACCAATTCCTGGGCCGATTACGCCGCCAACCTGAAAAATTACGCCGAAAAGCGGGCAGCCTTCCTGCGAAACAATGTCCCCGGCGCCAAGCCCCTGCCGGGCACGGAGCCGACCCAGCCGGCGCCCACTCAGCCGGCGCCCACCACCCCCGGTGCGGCCCAGCCGGACGAGGCGTTGGCGCCTACCTATCTGCTCCCCATCCTGGCCGGCTGCTTCGTCCCCTTCATCGCCGTTTTCCTGGCCCTGCGCAAGCGCAAGAGCGCAGAATGACCACCTTTTCCGGGGGAAAGGATTCCTATTTTGTCAAAACACACTACTTGACCCAGGAACAAAGGTATGTTATATTATTGGGTAATAAACCAAGCTTTTTCCGCACTTTTTGACACTATAAAATATATATCTGTTACAGGAGGAACTCCCCATGGCCCATTATATGACCGAGCCCAGCCGCACCTTCAGCGAATACCTGCTGATCCCCGGCTATACCTCTGAGGAATGCATCCCCAGCAACGTTTCTCTCCGTACCCCCCTGACCAAGTACCGCAAGGGCTACGAGGAGCCCGCCATCTCCCTGAACATCCCCCTGGTGTCTGCCGTTATGCAGTCCGTTTCCAACGACTCCCTGGCCATCGCCCTGGCCAAGGAAGGCGGCATCAGCTTCATTTTCGGCTCCCAGTCCATTGAGAGCCAGGCCGCCATGGTGGCTAAGGTCAAGAATCACAAGGCCGGCTTCGTGGTGTCCGCTTCCAACCTGACCCCCGAGGCGACCCTGGCAGATGTGCTGGCCCTGAAGGAGCGCAACGGCTTCTCCACCGTGGCCATCACCGCCGACGGCACCGCCACCGGCAAGCTCCTGGGCATCGTCACCGGCCGTGACTACCGTGTGTCCCGTATGGATGTCAACGAGAAGGTCTCCACCTTCATGACCCCTCGGGAAAAGCTCATCACCGCTCCCGCCGGCACCACCCTGAAGGAAGCCAACGACATCATTTGGGAGCATAAGCTGAATTCCCTGCCCATCGTGGACGAGAACGACAATCTGCTGTACTTCGTGTTCCGGAAGGACTACGCCTCCCACAAGGCCAATCCCCAGGAACTGCTGGACGACAAGAAGCGTTACCTGGTAGGCGCGGGCATCAACACCCGTGACTACGCGGAAAGAATCCCCGCTCTGCTGGAGGCCGGCGTGGATGTGCTGGTCATCGACTCCTCCGAGGGTTACACCTGCTGGCAGGCCAAGACCATCGCCTGGGTCCGGGAGCATTACGGCGACACCGTGAAGATCGGTGCCGGTAACGTGGTGGATCGGGAAGGCT
>JAZREG010000149.1:0-5641 GCA_045660725.1 Faecousia sp. | reverse complement strand
GGAGCAAGGACCCCAATACCCAGGTGGGCGCCTGCATCGTTTCCCAGGACAATATCATCATCTCCACCGGCTACAACGGCATGCCCAAGGGCTGCTCCGATGACGAATTCCCCTGGGATCGCACCGGCGAGCAGACCAAGTACCCTTATGTGGTCCATGCGGAGCTGAACGCCATTCTCAACGCCAACGGCCGTGACCTCCGGGGCAGCCGGGTGTATGTGGCGCTGTTTCCCTGCAACGAGTGCGCCAAGGCCATCATTCAGAGCGGCGTGAAGGAAGTGCTGTACCTCAGCGACAAGTATGCCGACTCCATGACCACCCTGGCCTCCAAGCGGATGCTGGACGCCGCCGGTGTCAAGTATACCCGGCTGCGCACCTCTCTGCAGGAGATCACCCTGGATTTCGTCCCTGAGGAAGAGAAGAAATCTTAAACAATCCGTGAACAATGCTTGCCATCGGTTGATTTCCTTCGGTTTTGCAATATAATAGAGGTAAGCAATAAGGAAATGAGGATCTGTGCATGGGCAACTTTGGTCAGTGGTTCCGGAATTTGGGTGCGAAGCTGAGCGCCGGGCTGCGGAACTTTATGCAGGGCCGTTACGGCACCGACAAGCTGAATATGTGGCTGCTGGGTGCCGGTGTGGCAGCCTGCCTTTTGAGCATGTTCCTGCCCTGGGCGCTGGCGAAGCTCCTGCTGACAGCCTTGTCCTACGGTCTGATGATCTGGGCGATCTGCCGGTGCTTCTCCCGGAATACCTACAAGCGGTATCGGGAAAACCGTCGGTTTTTGCTGCTGCTGGACCGGTTCAAGGATCGCCAGCATCGGTATTTCGATTGTCCCCGGTGCAAGCAGACCACCCGTGTCCCCCGGGGCAAGGGCAAGATCGCCATCACCTGCCCCAAGTGCGGCGAGAAATTCGTCCGCAAGACCTGAAAATGAGAAGAATGTCATTGCGAGGGCCGTTAGGCCCGTGGCAATCCCCTTCCATCGGTGGGGATTCCCACGCCGGTGTGCGCACCGGCTCGGAATGACATTTTTGTTTTGGATAGGGGTTTTGTCCTTTTTCGCACCTTTTTCCGCTTCCGGAATAGCATGGAGTGGGCAGGGAAGCTGCCCGGAAATCAATTCTCGGAGGTATGTATTATGTGTGGTAACGGTTTCGGTGGGAATAACTGCTGGTGGATCATCATCCTGGTGCTGCTGCTGTGCTGCTGCGGAAACGGCAACTCCGGCTGCGCTTCCAACAATGGCGGCTGCGGCGGCTGCTGCGATAACAACTGCTGCTGCTAAGGAAAAAAGGGCGCCCGCAGGGCGCCCTTTTCATTTTAGTTGGTCTCTTCCCCATGGGCATCGGCCAGGGTGCGGCCGGTGGTGTAGAAGAATACGTTGTCCCGGGACGGGTTCAGCTGGGTCAGCAGGCCACGGGTGGCGTAAATGGCGTAGGTGCGCACCAGCAGGGGACACAGCTGGGCGTCTTCCATCACCTGCTTGTGCAGGTTGTAATAGTTGCCGCTGTTGGCCAGGGCGTCCAGGGCGGTGGTGTAGATGGTGGTATCTGCCAGGCCGCCGTAATTCAGGCTGCCGTACCGGGCAAAGAAGGGGGACAGGTCCATGTTGGGGGACAGCTTGGTCTGTCCCAGGTACAGGTCGTAAGTACCCCAGCGCAGATGCTCGATAAAGGTGTTGGTGGTCATCTCCTGCAGATTCACCACCAGGCCGTATTCCCGCAGGACGTTGGCGATATACCGGCCCACCCGCACCCGCAGGGAGTCGTCGGAGTTGACCAGGAAGGTGATCTGTGAT
Organism: Faecousia sp.; assembly: GCA_045660725.1. Lineage (GTDB taxonomy): Bacteria > Bacillota > Clostridia > Oscillospirales > Oscillospiraceae > Faecousia. The sequence goes on along the minus strand of JAZREG010000149.1, from coordinate 3,837 downwards.
CCCTGAAGGCCCGCCTCGGTCAGCGCGTCGGTGAACTTCAGGCTGTCATACTCGTAACGGCCGGCCAGGGTCTTGTTGTAAAAAGGCGACAGGGGGGATACCGGCAGGGTGGTGCTCATGGCAAAGCCTCGATAGAAGGTGTTTACCAAAGCGTCCCGGTCGATGGCGTGGGTCAGAGCCTGGCGGACGGTATCGTTGGAGAAGATCTCGCTCTTGCTGTTGCACACCAGGTACAGGAACAGGCCGTTTTCGCAGTCCCAAATTTCGTAGTCGCACCGGTAGTCGGCGTAGCTGTCGGAGCCGGGGTCGGCACACACCAGGCCCACATCCGCAAACTCAAACTGGTCACGGATCTGACTGGTGGACGTGGCAGCCACCAGGGGGATATGGGGAGCGGTGACCACCAGATCGGTCTTGCACCACCAGGCGGCCTGGCGGCGCAGCTGCTTGCCGGCGAGGGCGTCGTCCATTACATAGGGGCCGGAGCCGGTGGGGATCTGGGCGTCCACCTCGTCCGCCCGGACGATGGGGATGTCCAGCAGCAGGGGCAGATTTTGGAAGGGGGTATCCAGCTGAATGATCACCGCGTCATTGTCCACGGAGATGCCGGTGATGTGCTGGAATCGGCCGGAATAGTAGCTGCCCTTCTTGGCAGCCTCCAGGCTGGCCATTACGTCCACCGGGGTCACCTCGGTGCCGTCGGAGAACCGGGCGTCGCAGAGGGTGAAGGTGTAGGTCTTCATATCCGGGGACATAGAATAGGTGTTGCACAGAATGGGGACCGGCTGATAGTTCCGGTCAATGGAGAACAGGCCCTGATACATCAGGGGTAGCAGCGTCCGGTTGGTCAGGTCGGTGGCAGTATAGGGGTTCAGGGAGCGGTCAAAGTAGCAGGCCAGGGTCAGCTGCTGGTCGGTGGGGTTGGCGGGCTGGGTGTTTTGGGTGCCGCTGCCGTCGTCCAGGGCGTCGCCGGTGGGGACATAAGGCCCCTCATCTTCCCGGCAGCCGGCAAACAGACCCAGCACCAGCAGCAGACAGAGGATCAGGCACAGTATTCGTTTCACAGCGTTCCTCCCTTACAGACGATGATGGCACCCTGGCTGCCCCGGTCATTTCCGGTGATCCGGTGGGACCAAAACCGGTGGTGCTGGCACATGGTGCAATCGGTGCTGATGTCCAGGTGTTCCACCCCGGCAGCGCGGAGGGAACAGGCGTTCAGCGCCTTGAGGTTTACATAATATTTTTCTCCGACTTTCCGGATGTGTTCGGCCGCCTCCCGGCCATAGGCTTCCACCATGGCATTGGGGACATCGGCATCGGTGGCAAAGCAGCAATGGCCGATGTTGGGGCCAATGGCGGCACGGATATTCTTGGGGTCGCAGCCGAAGGCTTCGCACATGGCCCGGGCGGTTTTCCCGGCGATGCCCAAGGCGGTGCCTCGCCAGCCGGCGTGGGCCGCGCCAACAGCGCCGGTGACGGGGTCCCACAAAAGGATGGGGGTGCAATCGGCGGTGAATACCGTCAGGGCGACCCCCGGTTCCTTGGTGATCAGGGCGTCACACTGGGGATACTGCCGGTGATCCAGCCCCCGGGCGTCGGCGGCGGTGACGGTGCGCACCACATCGGTGTGGACCTGCCAGGTCAGCACCAGCTTGCCTGGGTCGAAGCCCAGGGCGGACGCCAAAATGCCGTAGTTCCGCTGCACATTTTCCGGGTCATCCCCCCGGTGCCAGCCCAGGTTCAGGCTATGGTGGATCCCCTGGCTCACACCCCCCAGCCGGGTGGTGAAGGCGTGGGGAACGGCGATATCTTCCGCAACGAGATATTCTAATGTGCCGATTTTCTGAGAGATAATAGACATTGTTGCTCCGTAAAATCACAAATTCAAATAGGAAACATTTGCAATTTATAACTTGTCATTATGAATTGCTCTTGTCTTTCTGCATGCAGCACTTCTTGTACTTCTTGCCGCTGCCGCAGGGGCAGGGATCGTTGGGGCCGACCTTCTTATCCTTGCGGATGGGGGTCTTCTTGACTTCTGCCTGGGAGGCGGCAGCGGTGCCGGTCTCCTCGGCCACTTTCTGCCGGCGGATCTCCTGCTGGGGCCGCAGCTGGAACAGGAAAATGCGCCGCACGGTCTCTTCCTTGATGGCATTGACCATAGCCTGGAACATCTCAAAGCCCTCTTCCTTGTAGGCGATGACGGGATCGTGCTGGCCGTAAGCCCGCAGACCGATGCCCTGCTTCAGGTCATCCATGGCGTCGATGTGATCCATCCAGTATTCGTCCACCACCCGGAGCATGAACACCCGTTCGGCTTCCCGCATCAGGGGCGCACCCAGGGCAGCTTCCTTCCGGCGGTAGGTCTCCAGGGCCAGGTCGTACAGTCGATCCATATCCGGATCTTCGGTAACGCAGCCCCGGGGATAGAAGATGCCTTCAAATTTCCGCAGCTCTTCCGCATCGTAGCCGTGCAGCACGTCCTTCAGGTAGCGCAGGATCACTTCCTGCAGATCCTCGCCGTCCAGCACCTTCTGCCGCTGGGCATAGATGACCTCACGCTGGACATTCATCACATCGTCGTATTCCAGAACGCTCTTTCTGGAGCGGAAGTTCCGGCTTTCCACGCTCTTCTGGGCGTTTTCCACAGCACCGGAGAGGATCTTGGCGTCGATGGGGGTGTCCTCATCCAGACCCAGGGCGTCCATCATGGCGTACACCCGGTCGGAGGAGAACAGACGCATCAGGTCGTCCTGGAGGCTCAGGTAGAAGCGGCTTTCGCCGGGGTCACCCTGACGGCCGGCGCGGCCACGGAGCTGGTTGTCGATACGGCGGGATTCGTGGCGCTCGGTGCCGATGATGAACAGGCCACCGGCGGCACGGACCTTTTCCGCTTCCTCCGCGATCTCGGCCTTGAACTGGTTCAGCAGGGTCTCATACTGCGCCCGGACGGCCAGGATCTCGGCGTTGTCGGTCTCGGCATAGGAGTCGGCCTCGGAGATCAGCTCCTCAGGGGTGCCGGCTTTCCGCAGGGCAGACTTGGCCATGAAGTCGGCGTTGCCGCCCAGCACGATATCGGTACCACGGCCGGCCATGTTGGTGGCGATGGTCACAGCGCCGTAGGCGCCGGCCTGGGCCACGATCTGCGCTTCCTGCTCGTGGTATTTTGCGTTCAAAACATTGTGGGGGATGCCTTCCCGCTTCAAAAGCTTACTGAGCAGCTCGCTCTTTTCAATGGTGATGGTACCCACCAGCACCGGCTGGCCCTTGGCATAGCATCCCTTGACCTGGGCGATGATGGGCCGGTACTTGCCCACCTCGGTTTTGTACACCACATCCGACTGGTCGATGCGGGCAACCGGCCGGTTGGTGGGGATCTCCACCACGTCCAGCTGGTAGATGGCGGCAAATTCCTCTTCCTCGGTCAGGGCGGTGCCGGTCATGCCGGAGAGCTTGTCATACAGACGGAAGAAATTCTGGAAGGTGATGGTGGCCAGGGTCTTGCTTTCGCTGGCCACGGCGACCCGTTCCTTGGCCTCGATGGCCTGGTGCAGGCCCTCGTTGTACCGGCGGCCGTACATCAGACGGCCGGTGAATTCATCGACGATGATGATCTCGCCGTCCTTGATGACGTAGTCGGTGTCCCGCTTCATCAGACCACGTGCCTTCATGGCCTGGTTGATGTGGTGAGAGAGGGTGGTGTTTTCCGTGTCTGCCAGGTTTTCAATGCCGAAGAAACGCTCGGCCTTTTCGATACCCCTTGCGGTCAGGGACACGGTCCGGGCCTTTTCATCGACGATGTAGTCGCAGTCGTAGTCGTCCTGGACCTCCTTGTCC
>JAZREG010000148.1:0-23288 GCA_045660725.1 Faecousia sp. | reverse complement strand
TTGTTCGAGTCCCTTCCTCTTTGCATGCAAAAAAGCAGATACCCATATGGGTATCTGCTTTTTTGGTACACCGGAAGGGACTCGAACCCCCAACCCTCGGAACCGGAATCCGATGCTCTATCCATTGAGCCACCGGTGCATCTGCTTGACAGCCAAGCCATTATAGCAGACATTCCCGTTTTTGTAAAGGGGGAAATCGGTCTTTTTTTGTAACCGCTGGGAAAATCAAAGGGCCTTCAGGAACTGGGCATTCCGGGCGAGACTTTGAGGAATGCTCTCCTGAAAGGAGGATTGCTCCAGGATAAAGTCGGTGGCACCCTCCGCGCAGCGAACTACCTGGGCCATATCCAGGACGCCGTCAGGCAGGTCCACATTTTCTCCTGCGGCATTGATCTGCTTCAGGTGAACCGTGCGGACCCGGTCAGCGTGGTCGCGAAGATAGCGGTACACATCGCAGTTTTGTTGCCGGGCAAAATACACATCGTGTTCAAAGAAAATGTCAGGGGACAATTCTTCTGCCAGCCAATCAATCACCAGCTTGCCCTCCAGCGCGGCAAACTCCGGGGCATGGTTGTGGTAGAGCAGCGTGATGCCGGCCTTTTTGGCGATGGGAGAAAGTCCGTTTAAGTATTCTGCTTTCTCCCGGACATCGGCCAGGGTGTCGTACCGACCCCAAATGTTATAGATGGCGTATTTTCCTCCGGCCTGGGCAATATAGTCAAAGGCCGCGGCATGATCACCGGTAAACATCTCCCGGGTGAAATGATTGCCGATCATGTGCATTCCCAGTTCCTCCAGGTGGCTTTTCAGTTCTTGGGCGGACATTTGAAGGCCCTCAAAACCGCCGAAGCAGCACATTTCCAGGCCGGTATAGCCCATTTCCCGGAGCTTTTTCAGTACGGGGAACAAGCCTTCCTGATTGGCCCAAGGCCGGAAGGTGTATTGCTGAACCGATAATTCCTTCATGGCCGTTTCTCCTTACAGAGGGGTGGAGATCCGGCAGACCCTACCGGTCTCAGCGGATTCCAGAATCTTTTCCATGATATGCAGCAGATGCCGGGCTCGGGTGCCGGGGGCCATGCAATCGCTGCGCCCTTCCTCGATGCATCGGGCCATGTCCGCAACGCTGTAGCCCCGGATGTTGCCGGTCAAATCGTTGATCAGGGGGACTTCTTCATAGGCGGCGGTGTTTTTGCTGAGATAGACCGGGTAGCCGAAGCCGATGGGTTCCTTGATCAGGATGGAGCCTTCCGTACCGAAAAGCTCAATGGCGGAATCGTAGGGGCATTTCATGTCGAAGCTCAGCAGCAGAGTCGACAGAACGCCGCTGGAAAAACGGAGCATGCCCTGGACGTGGCTGGGGGTCTCCACCGGGAACACCTCACCATAGCGGGGCTTGCTGGTGACGGTGCGGGTGGCAAAACCGATGGAGGCCATGGCAGATACCTCTTCCACACCACCCAACAGGTCTACCATGGCGTTGAGGAAATAGGGGCCTCGGTCATACAGCGGGCCTGCGCCTGGCTGGTACAGGAAAGCGGGATTGGGATGCCAGTTTTCGTCGCCGGGCCAGCGGAAGCGGGCGTCGGCATACAGCACCTTGCCGATAGCGCCTTCGGCCAGGAGCTTCTTGGCGGTGGAAACACCGGCACCGTAGTTGGTTTCCGGGGCGGCAGCCAGCATGCGGCCCTTTTCTTCCGCCAGGGCCACCAGCTCGTCTGCTTCCGCAGCGGTGGCGGCCAGAGGTTTCTCGGTAAACACATGCTTGCCGGCCAGCAGCGCGGCCTTGATGATCTCGTAGTGGTTCTTGGGCGGGGTCAGGTTCACAACAATATCGATGTCCTCCCGGGCCAGCAGCTCCTCCACGGTCAGGACGTAAGGGATGCCCCACTTTTCCGCTTTGGCTTCTGCGGCCTGGCGATTCACATCCGCGCAGGCCAGGATCCGGGTGTTCTCATGAACGGTGGTCAGGTTTTGGCAGTAGATCTCGCTGATGTGGCCGGTGCCGATGATGCCGATGTTTGCGATTCGCATGAGGATCCCTCCGTTTTGAATGTTCTAAATGGATTATAGCACCAATGATCCCGGATGAAAAGACAAAGATGTGATTTTTGTAAGATAAAAAAACAGGCTGCCGCAATACGCAACAGCCTGTTGGGGATTATTCTGTTTCCTTCTTGTCCGCATGGATATAGGCCATCAGCTCGTCGCCGGTGATGGTCTCCTTGGCCAGCAGGTACTCGGAGATCTCATTCAGCAGCTCCCGGTTGTCGATGAGCAGCTTCTTGGCTTCTTCGTAGCACCGGTTCAGCAGGTCCTTCACTGCCTGATCAATGAGCGCGGAGGTCTCATTGGAGCAATCCAGGTGGGTTTGGCCCTCCAGGTACTGGTGGGACACCGTTACGGGCGCCATCAGGCCCAGCTCGTCGCTCATGCCGTACATGGCAATGATGTTTCGGGCCAGGGCGGTAGCCCGCTGGATGTCATTGGAAGCGCCGGTGGTCTTGACATTGAACACCACCTGCTCCGCGGCGCGACCGCCCAGCAGGGTGCGCAGCTCGGTCTTTAGCTCATCCAGGGTGCTCAGGTATTTCTCTTCCTCAGGCAGCTGCATGGTGTAGCCCAGGGCACCGGAGGTGTGGGGGACGATGGTGATCTTGGAAACCGGCTGGGAATGCTTTTCCAGGGCGGCTACCAGGGCATGGCCTACCTCGTGGTAAGCCACCAGCCGCTTCTCAGTGTCGGTCAGCACGGTGTTCTTCTTTTCGGTACCGGCGATGACGGTCTCGAAGGAGACCAGCAGGTCTTCCTGGTTGACGGCCTGACGGCCCTGACGGACCGCCCGAAGGGCAGCTTCGTTTACCAGGTTGGCAAGATCCGCGCCCACGGCACCGGCGGTAGCCTGGGCGATCTTATGCAGATCCACATCTTCAGACAGCTTGATCTTCCGGGTGTGGACCTTCAGGGTGTCCAAACGGCCCTGGAAATTGGGGCGATCCACAATGATCCGGCGGTCGAAACGGCCGGGACGCAGCAGGGCTTTGTCCAGGATCTCAGGCCGGTTGGTGGCGGCCAGGCACACGATGCCCTTAGACGGCTCGAAGCCATCGATCTCATTGAGCAGCTGGTTCAGGGTATGCTCCTGCTCGGAGTTGCTGCCGAAGCGATTGTCACGGCTCTGACCCACGGCGTCGATCTCATCGATGAAAATAATGCAGGGGGCCACCTTCTGTGCCTGCTGGAACAGATCCCGCACCCGGCTGGCGCCCATGCCCACGAACATTTCCACAAATTCGGAGCCGGAGATAGAGAAGAAGGGGACACCCGCCTCGCCGGCTACGGCCTTGGCCAAAAGGGTCTTGCCGGTACCGGGAGAACCCACCAGCAGCGCGCCCTTGGGCAGCTTGGCACCGATGTCATGGTACTTCTTGGGGTTGTGGAGGAAGTCGATGATCTCCTGGAGGGATTCCTTGGCTTCGTCCTGGCCGGCCACATCCTTAAAGGTCACACCGGTCTGCTTTTCCATATACATCTTGGCCTTGGACTTGCCCATGCCGCCCATGATGCCGTCGCCGCTCATGCGACGGGTCAGGGTCCGCATCATGAAGAAGACGATGGCGAACATGAACACATAGTAGAGGATCATGATGATGGTGGAATTGTCCTCCACGATCAGTTCATCCACAGTAACGCCCATGGCTACCAGTTCGTCCGCCAATACCATGGCGTCCGCGCCGTGGGGCAGGCCGGTGTAGCAGGCCTTCTGCTGGTCAGCGGGCTTGGCGGCTTCCTCCTTGGTCAGGTACAGCACCCGGTCGTACTGGATCTGTACCTCTGACAGATTGCCGGCGGCCATTTCTGCCCGGAAATCAGACCAGGTGGTCAGGGTGTAGTTGCTGCCGGTAATAGCATTGTACAGCAGGCTGATGGCCAGCACGATGGCGACGGTGATGATCAGCGCCATCCAAATGCCGGACTTCGGCCGCTTGTCGTTGTTATTTGGATTCCGGTTGGGGGAATCGTTGCGGTTTTGTTCCATAGTTTTCCTCCTGGGACAGTTTCTTTTGCTTATCATAACACATTTTCCGCACGAAGGCAATGAACGATTCACCCTGCATCCGTAAACTTTCTGTTAATTCCCGGCAAAAAACGGACCGCAGCGACATTTGCTGCGGGCCGGGAGGGTTTTAGGGTTCTTCCTTTTTGGTGTAGAAGTTTTCTTTGTAGTAATCCGAGGACTGGGCTACCTCGTTGTACAGCCCGTAGTAGCCGTATTTTTCCATAAGCGTGGGGATGTTGGAGAACAGGTTGGTACCCAGACCCAAACGGTTGCCCTCAATGGTGCAGCCCATGGCAGCCAGGGTGGTGGGGAACATATCCATGGCGCAGAACTGCCGGTTGGAGGTCCAGTTGGTGGTCACAGCGGAGTTGATGAAGCAGTTGTAAATATGGCGGGTATAATCCTTGTCCACATTCCGGCTGAAGTAGCCACCGTCCATGGAGCAGTGGTCACCGGTGACGATTACTGTGGTGTTCTCGTAGAAGGGCTGCTGCTGAAGCCAGGACACAAATTCCGCCACCAGCTTGCTGGAGCAGGAGATGGCGTTTTCGTAAGATTCGGTGGAGGTGTTTTCACAATACTTGCAGGTGAAGCCGCCGATGTGGTGGGTATCTACCGTCAGCATAGTAAAGGCAAAGGGCTGGTCTTTTTCCGAGATCTTGGTCAGCTCCTTCTTGGCGTAGTCAAAGAGGATGTAGTCCTCAAAGCCCCACCAATTGTTCCAATAACCGTTGTTTACGGTGCCGTCTCTCCAGGCGGTGTAGATGTCATAGATCTTGTCCACGCCATGGGTGGTGTAGTAGGTGCGTCTGCCGCCGAAGCCGGCATCAGAGCCGACCATCAGCGCCTGGTAATAGCCCTGCTGCTCCAAAATGTTCGTCAGGTTGGTGACGCCGGGAAGAAAATCGCCGTCCTGGCCGTAGCCGTTCTGCCAGTCCAGGATGCCCTCCGGCACCTTCAGGGGGATGCCTGCGGTGTGACCGACCATGGCACCGATGGTCCAGCTGCCGCCGGACATTTCCCGGAAGCCGCCTACATCAGAATTGTGAGAGAAGTTCAGGTTGTTCTTTGCCAGAGCATACAGCTCCGGGATCAGGTTCTTCTCCATTGCACCGCCCTGCGCCTGGGACAGGTAGCTGGTTTCCATGGATTCCAGCATGATATACACCAAATTCCGCTTCTGTTCCGGGAACCGGATGTTCACCTTGGCGGGGTCTTTGTATTCCTTTTGGTACAGGTCGGAGACCTGGTTCTTGGCGATGAGGTACTCCGGAAGACCCACCTGGAAAGCGCCGCTGACGGTCATAGACACAGCGATGACCACCGCCAGCACACCGGCGATGACCCGGTGAAAGGGGAACAGGGTGATGGCCTTTTCCTTGACAGATATCACCCACAGGGGCTTTTCCGCGGGGAAGAACAGGAAAAGGTACACCAAAAACGCGGTAGCCACCGCGGGGAACAGACCGCCGGACAGATAGGATTTGACCAGGTCATTGCTGACGCCGCCCAGGCCACCGGTGAGGGTGAACAGCACCGAGTCAAAGCCGATGTTGCCGTAGGTGCGCAGATACCACCAGGCAGAGAAGAAGCAGAGGCTGCCAAGGAGCAGACCCAATGCCAGCAAAACACTGCCCAGGGCACGAAGAACACGCCGGGATGCCGGCGCAGTTACTTTCTGTTCGGTTTCCATGAAATGGACACCTGCCTTTTTCTTTGAGTTGTGACCCATTATAGCAGAGCCGGCAGGAAAAATCAACTTAACGAATTGTAAACAAAAATAGCAGTTGTCTGCGGCGGGAAAATCTGTTATAATAAAATCGATATAAAATTAAGTCTGCCTAAGGGCACAATGGAGTGAAAGTTATGAACGAGAAACGCCGCCGTCCCGCCAATTTTAAGTCTCCCGCCAACAACCCCAAGCCTGTGGAGGAGATCGAGGGCCAGCTGGAGGGCCGTAATGCCCTGCAGGAAGCTCTGCGCAGCGGCAGAACCATTGATAAGGTGTTTATTGCCTCCGGTGAGACCGACCGGGGCCTGCAGCGGCTGGCTGCGGAGGCCAAGGAGGCCGGTGCCGTGGTGGTGCCGGTGGATCGCCGGAAGCTGGATGCCATGAGTACGACCCATGCCCATCAGGGCGTCATCACCCTGGCTGCTGCCCATGCTTATTACAGCATCGATGACATCCTGGAGGAGGCTGCCTCCCGGGGCCAGACGCCTCTGATCGTCATTTGCGATGAGCTGTCCGATCCTCATAACCTGGGTGCCATTATGCGTTCGGCAGAGTGCGCCGGCGCCCACGGCGTGATCATTCCCAAGCGCCGCAGCGTGGGCCTGACCGCCACGGTGGCCAAGGCTTCTGCCGGTGCGGTGGAGTATATGAAGGTGGCCCGGGTCACCAACATCAATTCTGCCATCGCCGAACTGAAGGAGAAGGGCGTGTGGATCTTCGGCACCGCTGCGGAAGGTTCTATCCCCATGTATAAGGCAGACCTCACCGGCCCCACTGCCATTGTTATCGGCAACGAGGGCGACGGCATGAGCCCCCTGGTGCGGAAAAATTGCGATGTAACAGTGCATATCCCCATGCAGGGCCGGATCTCGTCCCTGAACGCCTCTGCGGCAGCGTCTATTCTGTTGTATGAGGCCGTCCGTCAGCGTTTGGGCTAAGGAGGAAAGGGAATGGACGAACAGGAAAAGAAACCTGGTGAATTTAGCCTGGAGGACATCCTGAAGGAATTCGGCGATGACAGCCAGACCCCAACCTCCGATGAATCCCTGGAGGATATTCTGATCTGGGGCCAGGAATCTACCCGCCCCACCCCAAAGGGGTCGCAGCCCCAGCAGGATACGGTGCGGTTGGATGAGATCACCCGGGCGGTGCGCAGCCAAAGGGGAGTAACCCAGGATACGGTGGCATTTACGCCGGTAGGGGAGCAGGAGGAGGCGTTTGTGCCTCCGGTGCCTGCGGAGCCTCAGGTGGAGCCCTATTCTGACGAGTGGGAGCCGGAGTATGAGGAGCCTATGGGGGAATATGTCCCCCCGCAGCCCATCATGTTCCGACCCAAGTCCCGGCTGGGCGAATTGAAGCGGAAGCTCATTGCCGGCCCGGAGAAGCGGTATTACGAGCTGTCCGAGCAGGGCATGGGCAAATTGCAGCTGGCGCTGCTGGGAAGCCTCCTGGTGGCGATCCTGGCCATCAGCACCACGGTGCTGTCCGGGCTGGGCCTGCTGGGGGAAGATCGGCTGAAGTTTGTGGTCTTTTGTCAGTTCCTGTCGCTGCTGCTGTCTGCGCTGCTGGGCAGCTATCAGCTGATGGAGGGCTTCGGCGACCTGGTGCGCAAGCGGTTCTCTCTCAACAGCCTGCTGATATTCAGCCTGATTGCTTGCCTTGCCGACGCGATTTTGTGCCTGGGCCAGCTGCGGGTACCCTGCAGCGCCGCCTTCTGCCTGAATATGACCATGTCCCTGTGGAGCGCTTACCAAAAGCGCAATACGGAGCTGGGTCAGATGGATACCATGCGTAAGGCCATCCGGCTGGACAGCGTGGTCAGCGTTCCGGATTACCACGAGGGCCGTCCCGGTTTTCTCCGGGGTGAGGGCCAGGTAGAGGACTTCATGGACCACTATCAAAGCACCTCCGGAACGGAAAAGACAATGAATGTATATGCCCTGGTGGTGCTTTCGGTGAGCGTTGTCATCGGCATTGCCGCCGGCGTGATGCACAGCATCACCCTGGGCCTGCGGGCTGCCTCCGCGGTGCTGCTGCTGGCAGTTCCCTGCACCTCCTACATTGCCCTGAGCCGTCCGGCAGCGGTGCTGGAGCGGCGGCTGCACCATTTGGGTGCGGTGATCTGCGGCTGGCGGGGTGTCAAGGGCCTGAGCAGCCCCGGTTTCTTCCCGCTGTCGGATGAGGATCTGTTCCCCTCCGGCTCTGTGAAGCTCAACGGTGTGAAGTTCTACGGCAGCCGCTCCTCTGATGAGGTGGTGGCCTATGCCGCAGCCCTCATGGAGGCCTGTGGCGGCGTGATGGCACCGCTGTTTACCCAGCTGCTGGAAAGCCGCAACGGCTACCACTACGAAGCCAACGGCCTGCGCCGGTATCCCGGTGGCGTGGGCGCCGAGGTGGATGGAGAAGCGGTGCTGGCCGGCAGCCTGACCTTCATGCAGGAGATGGGCGTGGAACTGCCCCAGGGCACCCGGGTCAGCCAGGCAGTGTATGTAGCCATTGACGGGACGCTTTGCGGTCTGTTCGCTGTGGCGTATCAGAAGGTTAAGCTTTCCGCGGTGGGGCTGCACACCCTGTGCGCTTACCGGCGTCTGACTCCGGTGATCACCGCTGCGGACTTCATGCTCACCGAAAGCTTCCTGCGCAATAAGTTTGGTTGCAATACCCGCCGCATGGCGTTCCCGGAACAGAAGATCCGGACGGAACTGGCGGAAAAGACCGTTGGTGAGGACGATCCTGCCCTGGCCCTGACCACCCGGGAAGGGCTGGCCGGCGCTGCCTACGCGGTCACCGGCGCCCGGGCGCTGCGTTCGGCTTCCATTGCCGGCGTGGTGGTACATATGCTGGGCGGTATCCTGGGCCTTGTGATGATGCTGCTCCTGGGCCTGCTGGGTGCGGAAGAATTGCTGACCCCCATGAACTTCCTGCTGTATGAGCTGCTGTGGATGATCCCCGGCCTGCTGATCACAGAGTGGACAAGATCGATCTAAGAGTACATCCCGGAGGGACTTTCCCTCCGGGATCTTTTTCGCAAAAGTTTCGTGGCGGAGCTTCTTGACAGCAGGGTGGGGAGGTGGTACTTTTAAGAAAAAACGGAGGTGCTTCTTATGAACGCAGTTTCTGTCAATTTTGCAAAACCTGTGGGTAAGGTCAAGCCCATGCATGCGGTGAACAACGGCCCGGTGTACAAGTTTGCCGAAGACCAGCGGATTACCAATCTTCCGGCTTACAAGGCAGCCGGTATTCCCTATGCCCGGAACCACGATGCCAGCTTTTATGCCACCTACGGCGGCGATCATACCGTGGATGTGAATTTCATTTTCACGGATTTCGCCGCGGATCCCTATGATCCTGCTTCCTATGATTTTGTTTGGACGGATGACTATATTCGCGCCACGGAGGCTGCCGGCACCAAGACCTTCTACCGCCTGGGGTCCCGGATCGAGCACGGCCCCAAGAAATATAACACCCTGCCACCGAAGGATTTCCATAAGTGGGCTGTCATTTGCGAACATATCATTCGGCATTATACCGAAGGTTGGGCCGACGGTTTCCATTATGATATGGAGTATTGGGAAATCTGGAACGAGCCGGATTTGGACAAGGACGATGCCGCGGATAAGCGGTGCTGGGGCGGGACGGAAAAGCAGTTTTTTGAGTTTTACGATATTGCTGCCCGACATCTGAAAGGAAAATTCCCCCACCTGAAGATCGGTGGCCCGGCGTTGGCCAGCCACCTGGATTGGGCAGAGCGGTTTCTTGCCCAGTTGACCGCACCGTTGGACTTCTTTTCCTGGCATGTGTACGCCTGGAATACGGAAAAGGTTGTGGATCGCCTATTATCTGTGCGTCGCCTGTTGGATAAGTATGGCTATACGGAAACAGAAAGCATCCTGAATGAGTGGAACTATGTAAAGGGCTGGACCGGCGATGATTGGCTCTACTCCCTGCGGATGGAAAAGAGCCTGAAGGGCGCGGCGTTCATCGGCGCGGTGATGTGTACCTGTCAGAAGCTACCCCTGGATATGCTCATGTACTACGATGCCCGGCCCTGCGGCATGAACGGTATGTTCAGTACAGACTTTGTCTGTGATTGTCTGAAGGGCTATTATCCGTTCTATATGTTTAATACCCTCTATCAGCTGGGCACAGAAGTGGAATCCGTAGCCAGCGGGGATATTTATCTGTGCGCCGCCCGGGAAGGGGACGAGGCTGCGGTGATGCTCACACGGTTCTGCGTGGAGGACGGAGAAGGCCCGGAGGCAGTGGAACTGGACCTGCAGAATTTTGGCCCCTGCGAGGCGGAACTGTACATTTTGGACGAAGATAACGACCTGACCCTGCAAAAGAAACTGCGGCTGGATGGAAAGCTTGCCCTGAATTTTACTGCCCAAGCGTCCTACTTGCTGAAACTGAAGAAGTAACGAAACTCCCCAGGGCCGACACAGCCCTGGGGAGTTGGTTATTTTGCTGTATTTTTCCGGCACATTTTGTGTGTTTTGCACAGAAAAACAAATGTCCACAGGGCGATTTCGCCAATTTTACATTCTGACGAAAAAAGGCATTGAAATTCCGTTGCTGTTCGTGTATAATGTCTTTATTGCGGTGCTTTGCACCTGACAAGCAAGAGGAGAGGGAAAAGAGGACCCTTTCTGAAAGGAGATTTGATTTACCATGTACACTGCCAATTCCATCCGTAATATCTGCCTGCTGGGCCACTCCGGCAGCGGCAAGACCGCTCTGGCAGAGAGCCTGCTTTACATGACCGGTGCCATCGACCGTATGGGCAAGAACGCCGACGGCAACACCGTTTGTGACTTTGATCCCGAGGAGATCCGCCGTAATATCTCCATCTCCACTGCTGTGGTGCCCCTGGAGTATCATAACTGCAAGATTAACCTCTTGGACGCTCCCGGCGCATTTGACTTCGCCGGTGCTGCTATGGAAGCGCTCCGTGCTGCTGACGCTGCCATCCTGGTCCTCAGTGCCAAGGACGGTATCACCGTCGGTTTCGAGAAGGCATGGAAGTACTGCGAAGAGCGGAATATGCCCCGCTTCATTTACATCTCCAAGGTTGACGAGGATAACTCTGACTACAATGCCACCTTCGAAGCACTGCGCGAGAAGTACGGCAACAAGATGGCTCCCGTGGTCGTTCCCATTTGGGACGCTTCCAAGAAGGTCACCGGCATCATCGATGTGCTGAATAAGCGCGCTTACGAGATGCAGAAGCTGAAGAGAGTGGAGATCCAGGTTCCCGCCGATAAGGAATCTGTCATTGAAGAGTTCAACGATGCCCTGAAGGAAGCCGTCGCTGAGACCGACGAGGCTCTGATGGATCGCTTCTTCGAGGGTGAGGACTTCACCTATGCCGAAATGATCAAGGGCATGCACCAGGGCGTCAAGGAGCTGAGCCTGTTCCCCGTGCTTTGCGGCTCCGGCGTTACCTGCCTGGGCAGCCTGATGCTCATGGACCACATCGTGGAGCTGCTGCCCAACCCCGTGGAAGGCAACTACCACAAGGCTACCCTGGCCGACGGCACCACGGAGGAATTCGTGGTTTCTCCCGGTGGCGTTCCCTCTGCTTTCGTTTGGAAGACCGTTTCCGATCAGTACGGCAAGTACTCCTTCATCAAGGTTCTGTCCGGCGAGATCACTTCCGATACCACTCTGGTCAACTCCCGTACCGGTGAGACCGAGAAGCTGGGCCGCCTGTACACCATGTGCGGCAAGAAGAATACCGAAGTCAAGGCCCTGACCTGCGGCGACATCGGCGCCATCGGCAAGATGGACAAGGTCAAGACCGGCGATACCCTGTGTGACCCCCGTAAGGTGGTTCCTCTGAAGGGTATTCCTTACCCCGCTACCTGCTACTCCGTGGCCATCGCTCCCAAGGTCAAGGGCCAGGAAGAAAAGGTCGGCACCGGCCTGAACCGCCTGAACGAAGAAGATCCCTCCTTCACTCTGGTCAACAACGCCGAGACCCGTCAGCTGGTGCTGTCCGGTACCGGTGACCAGCAGCTGGATGTGCTGGTGGCCAAGCTGAAGACCCGCTTCGGTGTGGATGCTGTCCTCAGCCCCGCAAAGGTTGCTTACCGTGAGAAGATCAAGAAGAAGGTGGAAGCCCACGGCCGTCACAAGAAGCAGACCGGTGGTTCCGGCCAGTTCGGTGACGTTTGGGTCCGTTTCGAGCCCCAGGAAGAGCAGGATGATCTGATCTTCGAAGTGGCCGTCGTTGGCGGTGCCGTTCCCAAGAACTTCAACCCCGCTGTTGAAAAGGGTCTGCAGGAAGCTGTTCAGAGAGGCCCCCTGGCCGGTTATCCTATGGTCGGCCTGAAGGCTACCCTGTACGATGGTTCCTACCACCCCGTTGACTCCAACGAAATGGCATTTAAGCTGGCTGCCATCCTGTCCTTCAAGGAGGCTATGCCCCAGGCGATGCCCACCCTGCTGGAGCCTGTTGGCGCCCTGGCCGTTACCATTCCTGACAGCTACATGGGCGATGTCATCGGTGACCTGAACAAGCGTCGTGGCCGTGTCATGGGCATGAACCCTGACAAGGACGGCAACACCGTGGTGGAGGCTGAGGTTCCCATGGCTGAAATGGCTACCTACGCCATCGATCTGCGCGCAATGACCCAGGCCCGCGGCAGCTTCACCCTGACCTTCGAGCGTTACGAGGAAGTTCCCAAGGCCAACCAGCAGAAGATCATCGACGAGGCCAAGAAGGACGAAGACTAATTTCTCAAAAGACAAGCGGCACAGCTTTTGCTGTGCCGCTTTTTTCATTGTAGGGGGATTCACGAATCGCCCGCAACCACCTTCCAACGCCGATGAAATAAAGAGCCGCAGCGCCCAATGCACGGCGCTGCGGTGCTCTATTCGACAAATTGGGATTTACACTTTACAAATATGAACGCCTCCATCAATAAATACTCCATCGCCATCGTTTATGCGGATAACATTCATATTACGTTGTTTTTCGTAAGCGCGGCATTTTTCCTCAAACTGCTCAAATCTTGTAAGGAACCTACTATAATGCGGCAGTACCTGAATGTTCGTTAATGAGAGAGCACTCAAATCTGTTAGTCCCATGAAATTCATTTCGGGAGAATAGCAATTTACCAATTCAAGTGTAGGTCCAAAAACAAATGCAGCAGCACTCCAACCAATTAGAATCTTATTAGCTGAAATATCTTTTAGTATCTCAAATGCATTATTCTCTCGGATTGAGCGCAGTAAATAATAGGGATTTCCTCCAATGAATTCAACAACATCATAATTCAACAATAAATCAGCAGCTTGTTTATCTAAATCAAAAATGTCGACCCGTAGATTCAGTGCCTCCAACTCCGCAATGGCTCTGGGTACATGATAATTCCTTTCTTTATATTCATTGTCTGCTGTCACTACCACTGCGGCTGTTTTGCAACCAACGATTTTACTGCTGATGGTTTCCAATAATATTTTACTTGATAATCCATTTGAGCATAAAACAAGCACCTTAGACACCTCGCCAAATTCAAGATTTATCTAACAGAATTATACCCCCGACGAACGGACAAGTCAACAGCTGGAACCCAATGAGAAGACCCGGTAGATTTGCATCTACCGGGTCAAAATAACGCTATTTAGAAAAACTTACTTAATGATGATGCCCTTGCCGGTGGGAGCAGCAGCGTTGCTCTCGTCGGTGTGGATGTGCATAGCCAGGGCGAACTTGGCGCTGACGCGGACGACGACGTCGCCGAAGATCAGCTCACGGCCGTTGGCGGAGGGGATCTTCACGGAGACGACCTGCTTGTCCTCCAGGCCCATCTCAGCAGCGTCGGCAGTGGTCATGTGGATGTGGCGCTTGGCAGCAATGACACCCTCAGAGATCTCCACTTCGCCGCAGGGGCCGACCAGCTTGCAGGCGCCGGTGCCGGCGATGTCACCGGACTCGCGGACGGGGGCGTTGACGCCGATGGAACGAGCGTCGGTCAGGGACAGCTCCACCTGAGTGGAGGGACGGACGGGGCCCAGGATGGAAACACCGGCCAGGGTCTTCTTGGGGCCGACGACATCCACACGCTCAGCGCAGGCGTACTGGCCGGGCTGGGACAGGTCCTTCTTCTTGGTCAGCTCGTAGCCCTTACCGAAGAGGATCTCCAGGTGCTCCTGGGTGATGTGGGCGTGACGGGCAGAGGTTTCAACCAAAACTTCCATAGACATATGTAATACACTCCTTTATTGATTCTGCGGCTCTCAGGCCGTACTTTTACCACTATATTTTACCCCAAAGGCGTAAAATTTGCAAGAGGGCAGAGGAAAATTTCGGAGAAAATTTCGCCACGGCTTGGCATTTGTCCCCGGGTGTGGTATGATGGGGAAAAGACGCAAATGATAGTGGAGGACACCTCATGCTTCCGGAAGCTTTTCTGAAACGAATTGAAAAACAGCTGGGCCAGGAATATACGGCCTTTTTGGAGTCCCTGGAGCGACCTCGGGCGGTGGCGCTGCGGTTCAATCCCCTGAAGGGGGCAGCGCCCAGTCTGCCTTTTGTGGGGCAGCCGGTACCCTGGGAGCCGCAGGGCTTTTATTACGATCCCGGTGCCCGGGCGGGTCTGCACCCTTATCACGAGGGCGGCTTATACTACTTACAGGAAGCCAGCGCTATGGCCCCTGTGCAGCTGCTGGATCCCCAGCCCGGAGAACGGGTCTGCGACCTGTGTGCCGCTCCCGGTGGCAAAAGCACCCAGATCGCCGGCAGAATGCTGGGCAAGGGCTTCCTGCTGTGCAACGAATTTAACCCCAAGCGGGCAAAGATCCTGTCCCGGAACATAGAACGCCTGGGCATCGCCAATGCCATGGTGACCAACGAGCATCCCCAGCGCCTGGCGGAGCGATTCCCTGGCTTTTTTGATCGGGTGCTTATCGACGCGCCCTGCTCCGGTGAGGGCATGTTCCGTAAAGAAGAGGCGGCGGTGACGGATTGGAGCGAGGAGACTGTGGCGATGTGCGCCCGACGCCAGGCGGAGATCCTGCACTCCGGTGCGGCGCTGGTGCGACCCGGCGGTCGGTTGGTGTACTCCACCTGTACCTTTGCTCCTGCGGAAAATGAGGAGGCAGTGGCGCAATTTTTGGCTGACCATCCGGAATTTGAACCGGAGGCGGTGGATGCGCCCTGGTTTACTCCCGGAACGCTGGGAAATTACCGGATGTGGCCCCATAAGCTCCTGGGCGAGGGGCATTTTGCCGCGGTGCTGCGGCGAAAAGGGGAGGAAGAAGCGGCCGGGCAAGGCTGTCCCGGGCAGAAGCTTCCCAAGGAATGGCTCGCCTTTGCCAAGGAGCTGGGCATCGTGCTGCCGGAGGGCAAGGCCATCTCCTTTGGCCCCAGCCTTTACTGGGCGCCGGCAGATCTGCCGGATATGAAGGGGCTGAAGGTCCTGCGGCCGGGCCTGGAGCTGGGTGTTCTGAAAAAGGATCGATTTGAACCTGCCCACGCCCTGGCGCTGTGGCTGAGCGGCTGCGGCAATGTACAGGATCTGGCTCCCGACAGCCGGGAGGTAGAGGCGTATATGCAGGGCAATGTGATCCCGTCCACAAGAAAAGGCTGGTGCCTGGTCACCGTGGGCGGCTACTGTCTGGGTTGGGGCAAGGGAGACGGCCAGCAGCTGAAGAATCATTACCCCAAAGGCTTGCGAAGACTTGGCTGAAATACTACTTTACATAATTACGAAACTGTGATATAATATTCAAACTGAAAAGTTGCATTTAGCGTTATTTTTTCGCAAGGAGAGGATCATCCTTGGCTAGATATGAAATTATTGGCGGCAAGCCCTTAAACGGCACCGTAACCATCAGCGGCGCGAAGAACGCTGCGGTGGCGATCCTGCCGGCTGCTCTGTTGGTAAAGGGCAAGTGCCGCATTGAAAATGTACCGGATATTTCCGATGTCCATGTGATCCTGGAGATCCTGGAGGGCATGGGCGCGGTGATTACCTATCCGGAACCCGGCGTGGTGGAGATCGACAGCACCGATGTCACCAGCACCTGCCCGGAGCCGGAGTTGGTGAAAAAGATGCGGGCCAGCTATTACCTGATGGGTGTGCTGCTGGGGCGCTTCGGCAAGTGCCATGTGGCGCTGCCCGGTGGTTGTAATTTTGCTTCCCGTCCCATTGACCAGCACATCAAGGGCTTCGCTGCCCTGGGTGCGGATGTGGAGGAGACCGACGACTATGTGGCCATGGTGCCCAGCCGCAACGGCTTGCAGGGCAACCGGGTGAGCCTGGACGTGGTCAGCGTGGGTGCTACTGTGAACATTATGATCGCGGCGGTGCTGCTGCCCGGTCAGACAGTGATCGAAAACGCGGCCAAGGAGCCTCACATCGTGGACCTGGCCAACTTCCTCAATACCATGGGCGCCCGGATCTCCGGCGCCGGTACCGATACGGTGAAGATCAAGGGTGTGGAGTCCCTTCAGGGCGGCACCTATGCCATCATCCCCGATCAGATCGAGGCCGGTACCTATTTGGCCGCGGTGGCGGCTGCCGGCGGCAATGTGCTGGTGAAGAACGTGATCCCCAAGCATATGGAGTGTATCACCTCCAAGCTGGCGGAAATGGGTGCGGATATCATCAATTATGACGATGCCATTCGGATTCGCTGCCTGAGCCGGCTGCGGCATACTACTGTGAAGACCCGGCCGTATCCTGGCTTCCCCACGGATATGCAGGCGCAGATCTGCGTGTGTATGTCTCTGGCCTCCGGTGTCAGCCGGCTGACCGAGAGCGTGTATGAGACCCGCTTCTTTGGTTACTGCTCCGAGCTGGAGAGCATGGGCGCGGACATTCAGATCAGCGGCAAGACCGCCATCGTCACCGGAACGGAAAAGCTTTACGGCGCTACCGTTACCGCCAACGACCTGCGGGCCGGCGCGGCGCTGATCATTGCGGGCCTGGCGGCGGAGGGAACTACCTGGGTCAAGCACATCCACTATGTGGAGCGTGGCTATGAAAAGCTCATCCACAAGCTTACCCAGCTGGGTGCCACCAACCGCAGAATTGAAGATTAAAAGAAACCCCGGATCGTAAGATCCGGGGTTTTGGTTATGCTTTTGTCAGTTTCAGCACCAGGGCAGCGCCGGGAGGCAGATCCGAGGTCATCCGGATGCTTCGCCGATCCGCGGCCATGACGCCGTCACCGCCAAACAGGGACGCCAGCGACCAACTGCCGTCCAGGTGGATGGTGTAATCGAACAGGGTATCTTGCCCTAAGTTTTCCAGGAGCATTGCCAGGGTGCGGCCGTCAGCGGATTGTTTGCAAAGCGTGTATACGCCGGGTTCGTTGACAACAGAAGGATATGCTTCACCGATGAACTCCAGCAGCTGCCGCTGGCGGCTGTAGGAGCATTCCGCGCTGCTGCTTTGGCCCAAAGCGGCGGCGTCAAACAGCAGGATCAAAAATTCCGTGTCCCCGTTGCGGTACAGGCAGGCGGAGGGCCGGTCACCCTCATAATAGGAAAAGGTACTCAGAACCTTGGCATCGGGATCCAGCTTCACATCAAAGTAGCCGCAATGCATCTTGGGGAACAGGCCCAGGCCGCTGTGGAAATTGCTGATGTACTGGGTGGTGCCGTCAGCGAAGAAGTAGGTTTCCGCACCGGAGACGGCACAGGGTGCGATGGCACGAATGCCCAGATCCACACCTTTGTCCATGAGCAGCCGGGCGGCGGGCAGATCCAGGATCAGCTTTTTGGGGAAGTTGTCCTCGGGAATGTCCAGTGCGTCCTGGCCAAAGGCGGCACCGACTTGCGCGCTGCCGGTGTAGCACACCGGGATGCCCAGCTGGGTCAGCATGGCGGAAGCGGCGCTGAAGAAGGAACGCATCACCGGCTTTTCTCCGGGGAACACCGGGCCGAGATCCGCCCTGCGGATCCGGTCAAAACGGCGGTACAGCCGCACGCCCGCATCCTGAAGACCGGAGAAGGTGTTGGCGATATGCTCGTACAGGGGGATGTTTCTCAGGTGCAGCTTATAATATTTCTGCTCATAAGTAGGGGCAGAGTAGTAGTCGAACAGATATTTCAGGCTCTTCAGGCCCTCGGCCTGCAGGGCAATATCGAAGCACTCAATGAGCGCCGCGGGGCTTTGGTAAGCGGGGCGGGGATAGCTGTCGGCTTCGCCGTATACTTCCACACCGGAGTCCCGGCTCCAGGCAGCCTGTTCCCGGGCGCATTCGATGACGGTGTTGAGCTTTTGCCCCGGGAAGCGGCCCTTGGCAGGATTGCACCAGTAGGGAGCGCCGGTAAAGCGGAGGAAGGGGGCGTTGCTGCCGGCCAAATTCTTGCTTAGGGACAAGGCGTCGATGCCTTCGATATCCCAGCTGGTGTAGCCGGCGCAGAAGCCCACCCGGATGGTCGGGTCCACTTCATGAATGGCATTGCGAACCTTTGCGGTGAAGTCCAAATGGGTCTTGCCGCAAACATCCAGCCAGGCATCCCGGTAGCGGTTTTTGCCGCCGGTGAAGATCTTCTCGGGGAGGCCTTCCAGCACCACTTCTTCGCCCAGCCTTTGGGCCATCAAATTCCGGTGCCGCTGGCAGAAGCAGCCGATGCCGGGGCGGACAGACAGACAATGCTCGTCATCCAGCTGGATCAGCTGTGGGCCGCAGGCGGCGATCTGCCGCACATATCCCAGGTAGGCTTTCACAAAATCCGGATCCTCCGGGCAGAAGGAATCCGCCTCCGGGGCATTTCCGGTGACGCTGGTCAGCCGGGTCCAGGAGACCTTGGGGGAATTGGGGGCCATGGGGGTGCCGAAGCCCAGGCTGCGGATCCACAGGCCGCATTCCAGGCCGTTTTCCCGGAAGAATCGGATATATTCGCCGCAGGAATCCAGGGTCTTGTCCTGATTGTGGCCCAGATCGTTGTTCATGAAGGTGTCCACGCAGCAGATCCATACCCGTTGTGCCCTGGCTTTGCGGAGCATATCCAGGAAGGTGTACTTGCTCTCTTCGTTCAGGGTACTCAGCGCGATGGGTACATCGGGATAACAAAAGGTTTGATTCATGAGATCTTCTCCTTTTCATTCGTAAAGGCCGCCGGATAGATACCGTTCTCCGGAGTCGGGCAGCAAAGCGACGATGGTTTTGCCAGCGTTTTCCGGGCGGCGGGCAAGGGTCAGGGCGGCGTGGAGGGCAGCGCCGGAGGAAATGCCGGCCAGGATCCCCTCTGTCCGGGCCAGGCTGCGGGCGGTGGCGATGGCATCCTCGTCGGTGACAGGGATCACCTCGTCCAGGATGCTTTGGTCCAGAATGCCGGGGATAAACCCTGCGCCGATGCCCGGGATGCCATGTTTACCGGCTTTTTCGCCGGACAGCACTGCCGAGCTGGCAGGTTCCACAGCCACAATGCGAATATTGGGGTTCTTTTTCTTCAGGAATCGGCCAACGCCGGTGATGGTACCGCCGGTGCCGGCGCCGGCAACGAAAATATCCACAGCGCCCTGGGTGTCTTCCCAAATTTCCGGGCCGGTGGAGGTTTCATGGGCGGCGGGGTTGGCAGGATTGTCAAACTGACCGGGCAGGAAGCTGCCGGGGTGCTGCTTGATAAGCGCCTTTGCCAGGGCGATGGCGCCGGACATGCCTTCTCCGGCAGGGGAGAGGACGACTTCCGCACCGTAGGCCCGCATAAGCTGCTGCCGTTCCCGGCTCATATTTTCCGGCATCACGATGGTGCAGCGATACCCCCGGGCGGCGGCTACGGCGCACAGACCGATGCCGGTATTGCCGGAGGTGGGCTCGATGATCATGCTGCCGGGCTTTATCAGCCCCCGGTTTTCCGCATCGTCCAGCATGGCTTTGGCCACCCGATCCTTGGCGGAGCCGGCAGGATTATAGAATTCCAGCTTGGCAAGAAGCGTTGCCTCCTTGCATAAGCCGGGCAGGGCCAGCAGGGGCGTGTGGCCGATGAGCTGGGAAAGAGAGGTGTAGTACATGGCGGTCACTCCCGGATTATTTCTTATGAGCATTATACGCCTTTATGGAATAGAATGTCAATGGTGATTGACATTCTTATGGGGCTGTGATATAACCGACAAAAAGGAGGGATCCTATGGATACTTTGGAACAGCGGATCGAGGGCGTGGTGGATGCGATCCTTCAGGATTACAGCAATGGCCGGCCTATCGACAAGATCGACCTTCTGCGGCATCCGGACAAGGATGTGGTCATCGACATTATCGAAAAGCTCCGCAGGATCGTGTTTCCTGGCTTCTCGAAGGATAAGAATTACCGTATTTACAATGCCAAGTATAATCTTTCCATGCTCATTGAGGATGTGATGTTCAACCTCAGCCGGCAGATCGCCCTGGTGCTGCAATGTTGCCAGGGGGTGGCGCAGCAGGAGGCGCAGCTGCAGGGCCAGGAGCTTTGCATGGCGTTTCTGCAGACCATTCCCGCTGTCCGGGCTGTGGTGCAGACGGATCTGCAGGCCAGCTACGACGGCGACCCTGCTGCCACCAGCTGCGATGAGATCATTTTCTCCTACCCGGGGCTGTTTGCCATCACCGTTTACCGTCTGGCTCATGAATTATACCGCCTGGGCGTTCCGGTGATCCCCCGGATGATGACGGAGCATGCCCACAGCGTCACCGGTATCGACATCCATCCCGGCGCCACCGTGGGGGAATATTTCTTTATCGACCACGGCACCGGTATCGTCGTGGGTGAGACCACG
The DNA here is from genome assembly GCA_045660725.1 of Faecousia sp. Lineage (GTDB taxonomy): Bacteria > Bacillota > Clostridia > Oscillospirales > Oscillospiraceae > Faecousia. Next base: position 2,780 of record JAZREG010000148.1, on the reverse strand, counting down.
GTCATCGGCAAGGGCGTGAAACTTTATCAGGGTGTGACCCTGGGCGCGTTGACCACCCGGGGCGGACAGAGCCTTAGGGGCAAGCGGCGGCACCCCACCATTGAGGACAATGTGACCATCTACGCCGGCGCCTCCATCCTGGGCGGCGATACGGTGATCGGCCGGGATTCCGTCATCGGCTCCAACGCTTTTATCACCCATTCCATTGCCCCCGGCACCACCGTCAGCATCAAAAATCAGGAATTGCAGTTTAAGTCCCGGAGAACCGAGGCTTTTTGGAGCGAATAAATCAAACTCCCGGAGCAACTTGCTCCGGGAGTTCTTTTTTGCCAGGTTGGATCCGCTGTCTGACATTTTCGCGTCATACCGTTGGCCTGCCGGTGACACACTTGACGAAATGTACGGTCTGTCTACACGCCGTCGCGGTCAGTCAGAGGTTTCATCTCGTCCAAGGTCAGTATAACCGGGACAGGGCGGATTATGCGAAAATTTTATTTGTCCAGATGCACATTCAGATGGGGATAGGTCATCTCGATGCCGGCAGCATCAAAGGCCTTCTTGATCCGAATATTTACATCGAAAATGGTATCCCAGTAATCGTCATTGTTGGTCCAAAAACGAAGCACATACTCAATGGCGCTGTCGCCGTAATTGGTCAGGGCGGCCATGGGCGCCTTGTCCGTCAGAACCCGATGGTCATGCTCCAGGGTGCTGAGCAGGGCAGCAATGACCGCTTCGGCGGAGGCGTCATAGGAAGCGGTGACCTTGATCTCTGCCCGGCGGGTGCCCATGGCGGTGTAGTTAACGATCTCCGCGGCAACCACAGAGCTGTTGGGGATGGAGACCAGTCGATTGTCGGGCATTGTGAGCTTGGTGTAGGTCATACCCACCTCGGTGACAGTGCCGGACTGACCGGCAATCTCCACATAGTCACCGGTATCAAAGGGATCTGTGTAAAGAATGGTAAAGCCGCCGATCAGGTTGGTCAGAAGGTTCTGCAGCGCCAGGGAGAAAGCCAGGGTGGCCACGGATGCCAGGGCCACCACACCGGTGACATCGATACCCAGGGAAGAGGCCGCCGCCAATGCCAAAAGGACATAGGCAACGGTCTTGACCACGGTGCGGATCAGGCCGTAAGCTGCTTTCTCCATTTTAGAGCGGGTCATGGTCTTGTCCAAAATGGTCATCAGCAGCCGGATCAGAAGCAGACCGCCGACGGCAATGATCACAGCTACCAGGATCCGATGCAGAAGATCCGTGCCGCTTTGGGTAAGCCAGCTGGTAATGATCTTAATAATATCCATATTTTCCTCCGTTTTTTATAATACTTCTATATTATATTTCGAAAAGCGAGCAAATGCAAGAAAAAACGCGGCCGCAGAGCAGCCGCGTTTTCAATTTTTTAGTCCTCGAAGGTCAGGACGTCCTTGTAGCGCTCCTTGAAAATATCGTAAACAGCGTTCAGGATATTCTCGTCGTTGACGGACAGATAGTTTTCCATCTCGTCGTCCACAGGCTCCACAGCCAGGATCACGATCTCGGTAGCGGCTTCGTCGGCGGGCATCAGCACCAGATACTCAGTGCCTTCATATTCCACGCTGTCCAGATATTCGAAGTCCACATCCTCGCCGTTTTCATCGGTGAGGGTCAGGATGTTGACCTGCTCTTCTTCCTGCAGGATCTCTTCGTTTGCCATGTTGGGTTCCTCCTTATCTCTGAATACGGCCGGGGCCGTCGCCGCCGGCCAGCTTTTCCACTTCTGCCACGGTGACCATGTTGTAGTCGCCCTCAATGGAGTGCTTCAGAGCGGAAGCAGCCACAGCGAACTCCACGGCCTGCTGGGTGGTCTTGCCGGACAGGAGGCTGTAGATCAGGCCGCCGCCGAAGCTGTCGCCGCCGCCGACCCGGTCGATGATGTGCAGGTTGTACTTCTTGGAGAAGCAGTACTCATCGCTTGCTACATTGTAGAGCATGGCGCTCCAGCCGTTGTCAAAAGCGGAGTGGGATTCCCGCAGGGTGATGGCTACCATTTCAAAGCCAAACTTGTCAGCCAGCTGCTTGGCCACGGACTTGTAGCCCTCATGGTTCAGCTCGCCTGCGTAGATGTCGGTAGCCTCGGCCTCAATGCCGAAGACATCCTTGGCATCCTCTTCGTTGGAGATGCACACATCCACATACTGGCACAGCTGGGTCATGGCTTCCCGGGCCTGCTGACGGGTCCACAGCTTGCCGCGGTAGTTCAGGTCGCAGGAGATCTTGATGCCACGAGCCTTGGCAGCCTTACAGGCCTCCAGGCAGATCTGCACCAGGTTCTCACCCAGTGCGGGGGTGATGCCGGTGAAGTGGAACCAATCGGCACCCTCGAAGATGGCATCCCAGTCGAAATCAGTGGGGGAGGACAGCTGGATGGCGGAGTGGGCACGGTCATAGATGCACACGGAGCCACGCTGAGAAGCGCCCTTCTCGTTGAAATAGATACCCACCCGGTCACCGCCACGGACGATCTTGGTGGTGTCCACGCCATAGCGGCGCAGGGAATTGACAGCGGCCTGGCCGATGGAGTGTGCAGGCAGCTTGGTGACGAAAGCGGCATCCATGCCGTAGTTTGCCAGGGACACGGCCACATTGGCCTCGCCGCCGCCGAAGGTGAACTCCACATGGTCGCACTGAACGAAACGCTCGTAGTTGTAGGGCTGCAGCCGCAGCATCAGTTCGCCGAAAGTAATGATTCTTGCCATTTTTGTACTTCCTTTCTTATTTTGCAGCTTCCCGGGCATCCT
>JAZREG010000147.1:0-2837 GCA_045660725.1 Faecousia sp. | reverse complement strand
ATCGAAGACCGGCTGGAGGATATCAAGCCCTGTATCTGCTGCCATAGTGGCTGCTTCAACTTCTCTTCCTCCAAGGGTCACTACAACACCCAGGATCTGAAGGATACCATGGGCCTGGCCCGCTGCGCCATCAACGCAGAGACCATGCAGTCCAAGAAGCACTACATCAAGCCTGCCAAGAAGGCCAAGAAGATCGCCGTGATCGGCGGCGGCATCGGCGGCATGGAAGCCGCCCTGGTCTGCGCCAAGCGCCGCCACAAGGTCACCCTGTACGAAAAGTCCAACCAGCTGGGCGGCGTGTTCATCGCTGCGGCTGCTCCCTCCTTCAAGGAGAAGGACCGTGACCTCATCGCCTGGTACAGAAGAGAACTGACCAAGTATCCCCAGATCGAAGTGAAGCTGGGCTGCGAGGTCAAGAGCATTTCCGAGTGCGAGGCGGACGAGATCATCATTGCTACCGGCTCCAAGGCCAATCGCATCCCCGTGCCCGGCATCGACAAGGGCATCCAGGCTGTGGACTTCCTGTTGGGCAAGCACCAGGTGGGCCAGAACGTCACCATCATCGGCGGCGGCCTGACCGGCTGTGAGATCGCTTACGAGCTGTACCTGCAGGGCAAGAAGCCTACCATCGTGGAAATGATGGACGACCTGATCGTTACCCCCGGCATCTGCCTGGCCAACACCAGCTTCCTGCGGGACTTCTTCAAGGCCAATGGCGTGCCCGTGCATCTGGAGACCAAGCTGTCCGAGATTCATGACGACGGCGTGACTGTGGTAGACAAGGACGGCATGAAGTTCAAGATCGCTGCCGACAATGTGATCCTGTCCACCGGCTACAAGCCCGCTCCCATCGCAGAGGCTGACAAGCATGTGCATGTGATTGGCGATGCCTGCAAGGTGGGCAACCTGCGTACCGTGATTTGGCAGGCATGGGATGTCTGCATGAAACTGTAAGGAGGAATGGAAATGTACTTAACTGACGAACAACAGGCCATTTTGAATGGTTCCAAGGGCGAGACCATGGCTAAGGTCATGAAGACCCTGGTCATGTACGGCGAGACCTTCGGTGCGGATAAGATGGTTCCTGTTTCTTCTGACTATAACCACCTGGTCACCTCCTTTGGCCTGAAGATGATGGGCCCCGTGTTTGATCTGATGCAGCAGCTGATTGATGCAGGTGCCGTTTCCGGTCAGAAGTTCTCTGTGGACCCCCGGCCTCTGGATAAGAATGTGCCTGCCAACTTCCTGCAGAATTTCATTTTCAACAACTTTATGTACTCCAAGCAGGAGTCCTACGAGCAGCAGCTGCAGAAGCTGGGCCTGATGAACGAGGACGCCTTCTCCTGCGCCTGTTACCTGGATCAGATGGGCAATAAGCCCAAGAAGGGCGACGTGCTCAGCTGGGCCGAGTCCTCCGCTGTGGTGTACGCCAACTCTGTGCTGGGCGCTCGCTGCAACCGGAACTCCGGCATTATGGACATCATGGGTTCCATTGCCGGCTGCGTTCCTCACTTTGGCCTGCTGACCGATGAGGGTCGGAAGGCCACCTGGATCGTCAAGGTGCAGTGCAAGAAGAAGCCCGAGGCACAGCTGCTGGGTTCCGCCATCGGTATGAAGGTCATGGAGGATGTTCCCTACATCACCGGCATGCAGGAGTGGCTGGGGGATGCGCTGACCGATGAAGTCTGCGCTTATCTGAAGGACTTTGGCGCAGCCACCGCCTCCAATGGCGCTGTGGGTCTGTATCAGATCGAGAACCTGCCTCCGGAAGCGAAGGAGCAGGGCGCCGGGCTCATCGCCGAGGGCGCAAAGGTCTACGTCATTGATGACGCAGTGCTGGAACGGGTGAAGAATAACTACCCCGTTATGTGGAAGAACGCGGACGCCAAGCCCAAGCTGTGCTTCATCGGCTGCCCCCACATGTCTATGCAGCAGCTCATCGACTGGACTGTGGCGGTAGAGGAAGGGCTGAAGGCTTCCGGCGAGAAGAAGGTGGTTATCCCCACTGTCTTTACCACCGCTCCCGCGGTGAAGAAGGCCTTCGAGGAGACTCCCTACGCCGCCCGGCTGAAGGCCACCGGCGTGATCCTCAGCTATATCTGCCCGCTGATGTACATGAACAATCCTTTGGCAGGCAAGATGCCCGTCATCACCTGCTCCAATAAGCTGCGGACCTACACCACCGCCCGGTTCTATACCGAGGAGGAGATCCTGGCGAAGATCACCAAGGGAGGTAACTGAGTATGCGTGAATTCAAAGGCCGTATCGTTGCGCCCGGAACCGTGACCGCTCCGGCGCTGGTGTCCCACGGAGGACTGAACACCCTGGCATCCTTCCAGAAGGCACTGCAGTTTGGCGACAAGAAGGCCACCTGCGGTGACCAGAACAACCCCGACCTGTTCGGCAAGCAGATGCTGGGTACCGCCCTGTGCCTGCCTCAGACCATCGGCTCCACTACCGGCGGCCTGGTGCTGTACTGTGCCTGCGCCATGGAGCGTCAGCCTGCCTGCATGCTGTTTAGTAAGCCCATCGATTCCCTGGCGGCAGCTGGCTCTATCCTGGCTTCCGTCTGGCTGGAGGGCGTGAGCATGCCTGTTGTGGACAGCCTGGGTGATGCGTTCCTGGAGTATGTCAAAGACGGTATGTCTGTCACCGTCAAAGAAGATGGCACTGTAGTTGTGGACTAAGACAATCAATGTAACACCCCCCACCGCGAAAGCGGTGGGGGGCGTTTCGTTGTACTCGCAATTTGAGAATTTGTGTTGTATTTATCTCTTGTTTTTAGTATAATAGCAAAGTCATGAAAATGCAGGCAGATAAAGCATGCGCTTGGTTGC
>JAZREG010000146.1:0-5443 GCA_045660725.1 Faecousia sp. | reverse complement strand
TGACAACCAGCTTCAGGGTGTCCAGGCCGAAGTAATCATTGATGTCGCGGCCGGTGATGATGATGGAGCCGGTGCCGTTCTCGTAGACGCGAACGCGTGCAACAGAGGACTTACGACGGCCGGTGCCGTAAAAATACTTCTTCTTGCTCTCGTACATAATCCTTTACCTCCAAATTACTCCAGAGTCCATGCTTCGGGCTTCTGAGCGGCATGGGGATGCTCAGCGCCCTTGTACAGGTGCAGGCGGGTCAGAGCATTACGGCCAATGCTGTTCTTGGGCAGCATACCCTTAACAGCCAGCTCAACGGCGTAATCAGAACGATTATCCATCATGACGCGAGCCTTGGTTTCCTTCAGACCGCCGATCCAGCCGGATACACGGTAGTAGGACTTCTGATCAGCCTTCTTGCCGGTCAGAACAGCCTTGTCGGTGTTGATGACGATGACGTACTCGCCACAGTCAACGTTGGGGGTGAAATCGACCTTGTGCTTGCCGCGCAGCAGGTTAGCGGCGATGACAGCGGTGCGGCCCAGGGGCTTGCCGGCAGGGTCAACAACGTACCACTTGCGCTCCAGGGTCTCCTTCTTCAGCAGAGTAGTGGACATTATGCGTTCCTCCAATAGGTTAAAATATTTTGACAAACGGATGTACATGCAGTACAATGTCTTCAAATCGCTCGATACTTATATCATAAACAAATTCACTTGTCAAATACTTTTTGCAGTAATTTTGTAAAAACATAGAGAAACTCTTAAATGCTTGCAAATACTCTCGTATGCTCTTGAATTCTCGTGTGCGATTTTACTTTGTTTTTCGGAGGATTTCCAACAATGCAGAAACTTATGGGTTTGGTTCGCCGCTGCGTGGAGGACTACAATATGATTTCTCCCGGGGATAAGGTCGCCGTGGGCGTTTCCGGGGGTAAGGATTCCCTGGTGCTGCTGCAGCTTTTGGCGGGTTTGCGGCAATACAGCGACTTTGAACTGGAGGCCATCACCATCGATATGGGCCTGGGGATGGATTATAGCGGCGTGGAGGAATTCTGCCGTAAGCTGGATGTGCCGTATACCATCGTGCGCACGCAGATCGGTCCCATTATTTTTGACCACCGGAAGGAAAAAAACCCCTGCTCCATGTGTTCCAAAATGCGCCGGGGCGCATTGAACCAGGCAATCCTGGACCGGGGCATTCGGAAGCTGGCGCTGGGTCACCATTATGATGACGCGGTGGAGACCTTTGTCATGTCCCTCATTTATGAGGGGCGCATCAGCTGCTTCCAGCCGGTGACAGAGCTGGACCGGATGGGGGTGACGCAGATCCGCCCCATGCTCTACATTCACGAAAAGACTGTGGATAATTTTGCTGCCCGGATGAATATGCCGGTGGTGGAGAACCGCTGCCCCGTGGACAAGTCTACCAAGCGGGAGGAGATCAAGCAGCTGGTGTTCGACCTGAGTAAGACCTACCCCGACCTGAAGGAACGGATCTTTGGTGCCATGCAGCGGCTGCCCCTGCCGGAATGGGGACCCAAGGGCCGATATAAGCGCCCCAAGGAACAGGAATAAGGGGAACCCATCCGTTTTTTGATATCCAAAATGAAACTACCGCCGCCTCCATCCTGGAGGCGGCGGTGCTGTATGATTCGCTAAATTGGAATTTACTTCTTCAATACTTTTTTGCACCAACTGCGTTTGTTGCATTCAGGGCACTTTAAGTACCGGGTCGTTCCCCGATGCATCGCATTAAGTGCCTGCTTGTAGGTAGGCACGATTTCGTAACCACAGTTTTTGCACTTGTACGCACCCACGCTGACTTCCAGCTTTAAAGCATAAAAGCAAGGTATCAAAAACACAACGCAAATCCCAAGAATGGTGACAAGCTGCCACACTCCTTCGGGTATTAAAAATGCGGCAATAAAGATACCTGCAAATAGTGTTGTCATACTTACGATCATAATTGCCCACATAGATGACCAAATTGTTTTGTTTTTCTTCTCTAATTCTTTCACCATATCAAGCAAAAGCTGCTCGTTTTTCTGATTATTGTTTTCCATATTGATTTTCTCCCCACTTAATAATTCATTTACACTGATGCAAAGAATATCACACAGTTCAAGCATTATCGAAGTATCGGGCATTGCCACGCCCCTTTCCCATTTGGATATTGCTTTGTCGGTGATACCTAGTTTTTCTGCCAACTGCATTTGTGTTAAGTTTGCCTTTTTTCTGCACTCGGCAATAAATCTTCCGGTTTTTATTTGATTCATAGGCTGCCTCCTTTCGCATTCAGTATAGATGATTCAGGGGAGAAAACACACCCACCATTGGTTTAGTGAGGAGAATTAAACCTATGGTAGAGTGAAAAGTGACCGCTAAATTCAAGTTTATCTAATTGAATTATACTTCCGATGATTGTGGAAGTCAACAGATGGCATCGAGGGCCGTCGAGGACGCCGATTCCTACCGGCAGAGGCGGTGGCGGGAAAGAATTTTGTATGAACTTTTTACCAAATGGGAATCCTGTAGCCAGGAGGGGATCCATATGGTAAAAGGCGTATCCAAGCAAGTGATCGTGGTGAGCGCACCGGATCGGAAGCTTTTTGAGCAGGCTATCTTCATCTTGCGGGAGGATTCTCCCGGGATCACGGATGAAGAACTGCTCAAGGAGGCAGACCGGGCGCTGCGCAGCTGTGGCCCGGAGAAAAAGCGGATTTGGCGCTATGGGCCGGCATGGGCCTGCGGGGGCGCGATGGTGACGGGGCTTGCGTGGCTCATTTCCGTGCTGATTTGACTTGCGAAATGTGGCGCAATATGTTATAATCTCCCCATTGCTTGGGAGGTGACGGCGTTGCGTTTCGGTCATTTGGAAGTAAATAACCCCATCGCCCTGGGGCCGATGGCTGGCGTGACGGATTGGGCCTTCCGCACGGTTTGCGCAGAACTGGGCGCCAATATCACGGTGACGGAGATGGTCTCCTCCCGGGCGCTGGTGTACAAGGATAAGAAAAGCGCTGCGCTGCTGAAGAAGAATCCCGGCAGCCTCTGCGGTGCCCAGATCTTCGGCAACGACCCTGCCATCATGGCAGAGGCGGCGGTGCTGGCCCTGGAGATCTCCGGCTGCGATTTTTTGGACATCAACATGGGCTGCCCCATGCCCAAGATCGCCAATTCCGGCGACGGCTGCGGCCTGATGCGCACCCCGGAACTGGCCGGGGACATTGTGGCGGCGGTGAGTAAGGCGGTGAATGTTCCGGTGACGGTAAAGTGCCGTCTGGGCTGGGACAAGGGCAGCATCAATGTGCTGGATTTTGCCAAGCGGATGGAGGGTAACGGCGCTGCCATGCTTACTGTCCATGGACGCACCCGGACGCAGCTTTACTCCGGTGTTGCGGATTGGGACATGATCACCAAGGTGAAAAATACCGTTTCCATTCCTGTCATCGCCAACGGAGACATCGTGGGTGGGGAATCCGCCATCAAATGCCTGAAACGCACCGGTGCTGACGGCGTGATGATCGGCCGGGCCACCTTTGGCGATCCCTGGATCTTCGCGGAGGTCAAGGCAGCCCTGGAGGGAAGGGAACTGCCTCAGCGGCCCTGCTTGGCAGACCGGATCGCGGTGGCGGTGCGGCAGTTCCAACTGTCGGAGCAGGATCACGGGGAGCATATCGCCTGCCTGGAGGCCCGGAAGCATTTTGCCTGGTATTTGCGGGGCGTTTCTCACAGCAGCTATTATAAAAATCAAATTTCTTCTATGAATACCATGGAGGATATCTACCGGATCGCAAAAGACATCGTCCGGGATTTGAAATAAGTGGAATGTATCATTTATCCGCCGTTTCATACCCTAACCGAGAGGTGAATGGGATGAAATGGCGGATTTTTGTGGTGATTTTGTTGCTCTTTTCCCTGGCGGTGCCGGTAGCGGCCGCCCCCATCCGGTGGGTGGATTTCGGTGTTCCTTATGAATCGCTCCGTTATGCCATGGAGCGGGATATCGCTACCTTTGAGGAGGAAAAGCACATCTCCTGGATCGATATCCTGGCGCTGGCGGCTACGCGTACCGGAGGAAAATGCGGTTTGTCTTCGGTGAAAAAGGCATTTACCCAGCTTCAGGGGGATGCTTCCGGGGAGGAATTGGCAGGAGAGCAAGGAAAGACCTACCGCTACTATCACGAGGCGTATACGGCGGCCCTGGGCGGGCTGCTGGGCAGCTTTGCCATCCAGGTGGACGGACAATGGAAACCGACCTACGGCCTGAAGGCATTTTCTCCCGTGGCGGCGGGATATGGCTATGGACACTGCGATGATTTTGGGGTCAGCCGGTCTTTTGGATTTCAACGCAAGCACCTGGGCCACGATATGATGGGGTCTCTCGGGACGCCTGTCGTGGCGGTGGAGGGCGGCGTAGTGGAAGCCATGGGCTGGAATCGCTACGGCGGCTGGCGGATCGGTATCCGCTCCTTTGACGGAAAGCGCTACTACTATTATGCCCACCTGCAGAAGGATCGCCCCTTTGCTGACGGTCTGCGGGAAGGAGATATGGTCCAGGCGGGAGATCTGATCGGTTTTATGGGCCGCACAGGGTATTCGGACAGGGAAAATGTCAACAACATCGAGACCGTCCACCTGCATTTTGGCATGGAACTGATTTTCGATGAAAGCCAAAAGGAGTGCCTGGCGGAAATTTGGATCGATGTGTACGACATTGTGAAGCTTCTCGATCACCACCGCTCCAGTCTGCGCAAGGTGGACGGTCAATGGCAGCGGGTGTATCCTTTCCGGGATTTGGATGTGGAGGAATTCCTCCGTTGACGGAGCAGCCTTTTTTGTGCTATGATAAGAAAAAAGGAAAGGATCGTGGTATAGATGCAGTATCGTCAGGATAAATACGGAAATGAACTGTCGATCCTGGGCTTTGGCTGTATGCGTTTTCCGCAAAAATTGGGCAGGATCGATATGGAGCAGACGGAAAAGCAGATCCTGGCAGCTATAGACGGCGGCGTCAACTATTTTGACACCGCCTACATATACCCAGGCAGTGAGGCAGCCCTGGGAGAAATCCTGGAGCGCAACGACTTGCGGGATCAGGTTTTCATTGCCACCAAGCTACCCCATTATCTGATCAAGAGCCGGGAAGGGCTGGAAAAGCTCTTTCAGGAGGAGTTGCGCCGGCTGCGTACTGACCATGTGGATTTCTACCTCATGCATATGCTTTCGGATGTGGCGACCTGGAAACGGCTTTGCGACCTGGGTATCGAAAGTTGGCTGGAAGAGAAAAGAAAAGCGGGTCAGATCCGCCTGAACCGAACCAGTAAAACTGGACAATAGACAAAAAGCCCCCTGATGTAGGATAATAACTACATTAGGGGGTATTGTTATGCCAAAGAGAAAATATGTGCAGATCAAGCTGGTTGAGGATCAAATTCAGTTAATGCGGGCA
>JAZREG010000145.1:0-2722 GCA_045660725.1 Faecousia sp. | reverse complement strand
AAGTGGGTGGCCAGCCACTGGGTGAAGTTGGAGATGGCAGCCTTGGCGCCGGAGTAGGCCGGGATCTTGGTCAGAGGGATATAGGCGTTCATGGAGGAGATGTTTAGGATGTTGCCGGACTTCCGGGCAACCATGTCCTTGGCGAACACCTGGGTGGGCAGCAGAGTGCCCTGGTAGTTCAGGCGGAACACAAAGTCGATGCCGTTGGGCTCCAGGTCGAAGAAGGTCTTCTGGCCTTCCTTAGCCTCGTGCTGGTACTCGTTGTCAGTGGTAGCACGGGGATTGTTGCCGCCGGCGCCGTTGACCAGGATGTCGCAAGGGCCCAGATCTGCCAGGACCTGCTGATGAACAGCCTCCAGAGATTCAGGCTCCAGGACGTTGGCCTTGTAGCCGATGCAAGTGAAACCTTCTGCGGTCAGCTCCGCAGCCAGCTTCTTAACAGCCTCTTCGTTCAGGTCCAGAGCAGCGACCTTTGCGCCTGCCTGGGCATAGGCACGAGCCATATCGCCGCACAGAACACCGCCGGCACCGGTCACAACAACGACCTTACCGGTAAAATCACACTTCAGGGGAAGATTGATCATGATAATATACCTCCAATTATTGTAATTGACTTATTTGCCGGAGAGTCTGTCCAGCAGATCCCACACGCCCAGCATGTACATAATGCCCAGGGCGCGATCGTACAAACCATAACCGGGACGGACAGTACCGGGGCCTTCGCCCCACAGATGACGGCCGTGGTCGGGACGGATGTAGCCCTCGTAGCCGCAGTCATGGTAAGCCCGCAGGATCTCCAGGATGCCGGTGTCGCCGTCGCAATCCCGGTGAGAAGCCTCAGAGAAGTCACCGTTCTCAAAATGCTTGACATTGCGGATATGGGCAAAAGCGATGCGGTCGCAGTGCTTGCGAACCACAGAAGCCACATCGTTGTTGGGATCCGCATTCAGGCTGCCGGAGCACAGGGTCAGGCAGTTGCAGGGATGATCCACCATCTTCAGGAACCGGTCGATGTTGGCCTCGTTGATCAGCAGACGGGGCAGACCGAAGATATCCCATGGGGGATCGTCCATGTGGATAGCCATCTTGATGCCGGCCTGCTCACAGGCGGGCATAATGGCTTCCAGGAAGTACTTGAGGTTGGCCCACAGCTTCTCATGATCCACATCGGCATAAGCCTTAAACAGCTCATCCAGCTTGGCCATACGCTCAGGCTCCCAGCCGGGGAAGGACATATTATACTTCTCAGTGAAGTCAAGGATGTACTTTGCCATGGCGTTGTAGTCGTCCTGGATCATGCCCTTCTCGTAGAACAGGGCGGTAGAGCCGTCGCCCACCTCATGGAAGAGGTTAGAACGGGTCCAGTCAAAAATGGGCATGAAGTTGTAGCAAATGACCTTCACGCCGAACTTGCCCAGGTTGCGGATGCTCTGCTTGTAGTTCTCGATGTACTGATCCCGGGTAGGCAGGCCGATCTTGATGTCATCGTGGACATTGACAGACTCCACCACATCACCGTTGAAGCCATAAGCGTTCAGCTGATCCATGACTTCCTTGATTTCTGCTTCCTCCCAAACTTCGCCGGGCATCTTGTGATGCAGGGCCCAAACGATGCTGGTCACGCCGGGGATCTGCTTGATGTCGGACAGCTTAATCTTATCGTTGCCTTCGCCGTACCAACGGAAACCCATCTGCATAGGCATTGTTATCCCTCCAAAATTTTTCTAATATAGAAGCAACGTGCTTCCAAACGGGAATATTATACCATCGTATATTTACAATTAAAATGTCATATATTGCTTGACACATTGTAATTCTTGCTGTAAATTAAGGAAAAAGGAGGGATATGCATGTCGAAACGGCAACTTGCCTTCGATCCCCGACAGGAGATGCAGCACAATGCCCTGGAAGCGTTTCACAACTATGACGGAAAAGGCCGCTCCGTCGACCTGCATCACCACGATTTTTACGAGATCTACTACTTCCTCTCAGGAAATGTGGAGTACCGCGTGGAGGGTACCAGCTACACCATGCAAAAGGGAGATCTGCTGCTCATCAGCCCCGGCATATTTCATCAGCCGGTGGTGGATCCGGGAACGCCCTATGAGCGGTATGTGCTGTGGATCGACCGGAATTACCTGACCCAAAACCCGGCACTTGCCGGCTGCTTTGACCCCAACGGCGCTGTGCTGCTGCACCCGGATCCTGTGGAGCGTGCCACTTTGGCCGCCCAACTGGAGGAGCTGTGCGCGGAGACCCGAAACCCCGGCTTTGCCAGCGAGCTGTACTGCCACGGCCTTTACCTGCAGATCCTGACCCGGATCAACCGCATGGCCCCGGGCACTGCCCCCAGGAAGTCTGCGCCCCAGGAAGAACCGGATCTTGTCAACCAGGTGCTGTCCTACATCGCCGCACATTATACCGAAAAACTGACCCTTCCCATGCTGGCGGAACATTTTTATGTGAGCAAATACCACCTTTCCCATGAGTTCAGTTCCCAAGTGGGTACCAGCATCTACCGCTACATCCTGCTTAAGCGCCTCCTGGCCGCCCGGGAACTGATCGCGGGCGGTGTCTCCCCCAGCGAAGCCAGCCAAAACTGCGGTTTTCAGGACTACGCTAATTTCTACCGGGCCTTCAAGGCCGAATACGGAGTCAGCCCAAAAGCGCTAACGCAAAAATAAAGAAGCCGCACCCGTCGAAGTCGGAGGCCAAGCGGTCT
>JAZREG010000144.1:0-42118 GCA_045660725.1 Faecousia sp. | reverse complement strand
GCCATTTTGCGCTATTGCCGATTTTTGTGGCGGGGGTGGCGGGTTAAGCGGGGGGCTCGGTGGTGTCTTCTGTGAAGAAATTGGTGAGGGCGGTGGTGTGTTTGGCAAGGTCTTTCTTGGCTAAGTGGGTATAGATCCGGCGCATAGTATGATCGTCGGCCCAGCCGCCGATCTCCATGGCGATCTTCTCCGGCATTTGCAGGTGAAAGGCAAGTGAGGCGAAGCTGTGGCGCAGGCCGTGGATGCCAACCTCCGGCAGGCCGTTGGCAGCGCAGATCCGGTTGATGTGCTTATATAGACCGTTGGCGGTGATCCTGACAACGAATTCACTCCGGTGCTCCACGCGATCCAGGGCATCCTGCAGCGGCGGGATGATGGGCACCGTGCGGCGGGAGGTGCGGTTTTTGGTCTCGCGCTTGCGGACCAGTTTGCCGTTCTCGTCCGGGACGGCGGCGCCGTTGACATGCAGAGTGCCGCTGGCAGGATCGATGTCGCTCCAGCGCAGGTTCAGAAGCTCGGAACAGCGGAGGCTGGAAAGTGCAAGCAGTGCCGGGATCTCGATAGAGGTGCCCCTGACGGCGGTGACAAAGGCGGGGATCTGTTCGGGCTCCAGCCATGGGCGCTCGTTGGGGACGATTTGAGGCAACCGGATGGAAACAACATGGCCGGTGGTCTCGTGAATGACGGAGGACAGAAAACGCCAGGAATTGGTGAGGGTCTTTGCGGAAATCTCCCGGGCTTCCAAATTGACGGCCCGCTGCCACTGATCGTCGGTGACGGCGTACACATCCCGGTGCATCATAGTGGGGAAACGGTTGTTTTGGATGATCTTATAACCACGGATGGTGGCGGGGGACAGAATGTTGCGGCGGGCGTCAATGTAGGCATCGATGGCATCCGTCAGGGATTGGGAAGGGGCACGCTTGGACGCTTCCTTGACGCCGGCTTTGACCGCCATTGCTTCGGCCAACGCTTCCTTCTGAGTGGGGCGGGTGATGGAAATGTCCTTGCCGTCGATGCGCAGTCGCACGAACCAGCTGCCGGAGGGGAGCTGACGGGCGGTGGGGATCTTTATTTGTTGCTTTTTCATTTGACTTTCCTTTCCGGGCGTGATACCCTAAAAGGGCAGACTGCCCCTATCGTGATGGGTGGGTTGGTTTTCTGCACAGCCCTTTCGGTGTTGGTAGCACCGGAAGGGCACTTTTATTTTGGTTGCACGAAAAGGTGCAACGAATGGGCGGATAAATGGCGAGGGTGAGGGGGAGTAAATCGTTCGACAGGCAGCACGAATCTGCGACAATGCCGGCGATTTGGTGCAAATATACGACAGAACCACGCATTATAATGCGCGCCAATTGTGGTATTTTGGCGAAAATTCCAGTTTACTTTCTGAAACACAATGTGTATAATGAAGGTACAACGAATATGGTTTATTGCCATTACCTCCGTTGCACCCAACATTTAGCCCTTGGCAGTACGCCCCCCACACATACGGGGAAGGCCGAGCCCAAGGGCTTTTGCCTTTTAAGGAGAGAGAAATATGTCGAAGACTGCAATTTTAGTAGACGGCGGATTTTATCGCAAAAAATTTGAAAAAGGATGCAAGCACACTCCGGAAGAAGCGGCGGACGCTCTGATAACATACTGTTACCGTCACCTGAAAGAGCGGTATATGGAGCATGAGCTGTATCGTATTTTTTACTATGACTGCAGACCTTGCGGAAAGAAGATATTTCACCCCCTACACAACCGGACGATAGATTTCTCTAAAACTGATCAATTCCAGTGGATGACGGAATTCATACAGAAACTGACGGAGAAACGAAAGGTTGCGTTGCGGTTGGGCAGCTTGGACGAGGGCTCTGCGGTCTTTGTTTTGACGAGTTCGGCGACAAAAGATATTGTGACCGGGAAGAGATCTGTAAAAGATTTAACCGATGATGACTTCACGACCTCCATCAAGCAAAAAGGCGTTGATATGAAAATCGGAATGGACATTGCATCTCTTGCGTATAAGAAACAGGTAGATCAAATTGTTTTGATAGCGGGAGATGCAGATTTTGTGCCGGCTGCAAAATTGGCACGCAGAGAAGGAATCGACTTTGTGCTTGACCCCCTGGGCCACAAAATCAAAGAAGATTTGTTTGAGCATATCGACGGAAAGCGGTCCTGTGGAGATCCGTACAAAAAGACTGAGACGAAGAAGGTTCCGGCGTTATCCAAGTAGCTTCCTCAAAGCCCCTGCTGTGTGCGGGGGCTTTTTTGTTCTAGCAGTATCCCTTCCCGGGGGTAGGAGCCCGGGGAGGGGCTTTTTGTTTTATTATGATCAGCACTTTTCCGATAACTCCGAAAGCTTCTCTTTTAATCGATCTAATTGCTGCGTTTCGGAATCGCCGATGTGGACAAGATGCGTGAATACGAGCGCGTTCACAAGGAAGTGCATTCCGGCAATTACAACAGCGGCCAAAACTTCCCCAAGAACATCCCAGCCTTCGGGTCTGCGTTGTACATAGAAAATCACAAAATATACAACAGAAAAGCAAAGAATGGAAATGGTATTTCGTTTCAGTTTCGCATGCTCAATTTTCTTCTCCGTTTCCTGAATTTGAAGCAAAAGTTTACGGTATTCTTCTCTGTGTTCCATAAGGAGTGTCCTTTCTAAGAGACTAATGAATATGCTTAGCGTGAAGCTGATACAGCGCGATTTGTGCGAAAGAGCAGACTCCCCCTATCGTAGTTGGTTGTGTGGTTTTCTGCATTGTCCATTCCCGGGGGTAGGAGTCCGGGGAGGGACTTTTTTATTTGCGAACGGGCATATTAAATAACGGTGATCTCGCTGTTCAATATAGTGTCGGTGTGATGGGATATATACAAGGCAAAATCTAAGAAGAATCTGTGATGGTAATTAAAACTATCGTCAGTCTCAATGTCGGCAAGAAACATTGTTACCAATGCGTGAAATCCATGTTCGCTGCCCAGATCCATGTCGGCGTATTCGATCAGCGATTGATATTGTTTTTTTATGACATTCTTCATATCCTGTTTTTTACTGGGAAGAATTATGTCAATGCCGTCTACGATCCCGGAAATGCAAGCGTCTATGATCAGATCGACATCTTCCGGTGCGTATCGTGTTTCCAGGATCTTCTGGGAGAGAAAAGTTAAATATTGCAAGTAGGTTAAGTAATCAACGAATCCCCACTTGTTATCTTCCCTGGATAATTTCTTGAACTCCTCGCCGTGCATTAAAACAACATAACTTACAACAATACGCCCGTAATCGGATTTGCTTAATATCGGCAGGCCTTTGCTATTAGATCTCTTCTTTCTGTTCCAGAACATTTTTTCTCCTACTAACAAATGTAATTTTAGCAATCTCAGTTTTCGGGTTAAGTTTACTAAACTATCTAGATTAGCGAACGGTGCTGGTGAAGGCGACGGCCTTACCAAGGATGCGGACGGCGTTCATTTCCTCGCCCCAGAAGACCAGGGGGCGGTACTGGGGGTTTTCGGGCTCCAGCGCGATGTGGTCCTCAAAGAGCCGGACGCGCTTCAGGGTGGCCTCGTTGTCAATAAGGACGGCGGCGATCTGACCGTTTTCCACGGTCTCCTGCTGGCGGATGTAGACCACATCGCCGTCGAAGATCCGGGCGTTGATCATGCTGTCACCCTTACAGGTGAGGGCAAAGTCCGCATGAATGTGGGTGGGCATATCCACATAATCCTCGATATGCTCCTGGGCCAGGACGGGAGCGCCACAGGCGATAGAGCCGATCAGCGGGACCTTGCCCATTGTGGGGAAGGGGAGAATATTCGCCGGCAGAGAATTCTCAACCGAAAAGAAATAGTTGGGCTGAACATCCAGTGCCCAACACAGATTCTGGATGGTGTCGGGGTCGGGCATATTCTGATCGTTTTCCCAGTTGCTAATGGAATTATGTTTGGCGTTGATTTTTAGGGCTAACTCTTTTTGAGTTAGTCCTTTTTCCTTTCTTGCACACCTTAGTCGCTCTCCAAATGTCATGGGATCACCTACTTTCGTTAAATGTAAATTTAGATTATCACAATTTTTCGATATTGTAAAGAGAAAATTTCGAAATTTTCGAAAAAGGTATTGACATTTCGAAATCATCGAAATATAATGCAAGTAGAACTTCGATAATTTCGAAATTATAAACAAAGGAGGGGAGTTTATGGATGTCGGAGCTAAGATTCGCGATTACTTAGAGCAGCATAACATTAGTCAGATTGAGCTGTGCACAAAAACGCACATCAGCCCGTCAAAGTTGAACCTTTCATTGAGCAACAAACGCAAGCTCACATTCGAGGAATACCAAACGATCTGCTGGGCTCTGGGTGTAGGCGTGGATGCGTTCATGGAACCGCGCCCACCTGCAGGTATGGCGGTGTGAGGGGGTACATATGGGAAACAAAAGCAAGCGAAAACAGCGGGTAATTCTTCATGTGGATCCCGCGGGCAAGACCAGGGTAGAACATCGGGATGCGGGTTATGGCATACGAAGAAAGAAAAGCCGACCCCGTGAGACAAACACGGAGCCGGCAATCAAAAGGTAAGTGGGGTTACATTTTCTTCAAATCCTTAACTACTTGATGGAAGACAATCTGCCAATGGCGCAAAATATCCAGATCTCGTTCGAGGTCAACAAGAAGATCGGGCAAATCTTCTTCAATGTAGGAGAAACGGGAACGATCGCCAGGCAGTTGTTCCAACACAACATCAATGGCTTTGGCTACTGCGCGAACCTCGCCGCGAGATAAAGATTTTTCGCAGGCAAAGAGCTTTTCCTCAGCGCGGAGGGCGCTTTCTTCGCTGAGCTTTTCAGCCTCGAAAGAAAAGTTGTCTAGATTTTGCAGGAATGCCAGAGCGTTGGAGAGCGCGTGGCAAGCTTCATCCGTCAATGAAAAATCAACATGAATATTTGGACGCTGCTTTTTTGATTTCTTTGTCTTCACAGACACACCTCCTTTCGAGGGGATTCTAGCAAATATTTACGGGAATAGCAAGTATACGGACAGAAAAACCGCCCCGGGTGGGGCGGTTGGTTGGGGGTACATAGATGGGTTTGGATAGCTTTTTGATTTTGGTATGCGCGGTGCTGCTGCCGGTGTGCGTGATCGGCAAGCGGTGGTGCGATACCCATGTGAATTTGAAGGGATGGAGGTGAGGATATGTCCAGGCTGAAAAAAGCTCCGGAGGAACTGGCAAAGGATAACTTTCGGAGGGAGATCCGGATCCGGCAAGGATACTACGACCTCATGACCCAACGAGAATTGGCGACCAGCTCCGGGATCCCGCAGTCTACGCTCTGCAAGCGGCTGGCAAAGCCGGAGGACTTCACCGTAGAGGAGCTGCAGAAGCTGGTGGCGGCGGTCACGCCGGATCCTCTTGTGGTACTGCAGCTTTTGGGATATTCCGAAAAGCAGATCGCGCGGATGAAGAAGAACAGCGCCCAGGCTGAGCCGGCATAGGCTTGGCGTGAGGTATGCGCCGGAGATCCGGCGCGATACGGGTGGGAAGCACATGCGGATGTGCGGTCGCAAGCACAGCGAAGGGAAGCCGGTTCGAATCCGGTCCCGCCCTCCACCGGCTGATTCGCAGCCGGGCCACCCCCCTCATAAATGCGGGGGGCAAGAAGAGGAGCGTTTTGAATATGCGGCAGCGGAGTGTGGTCACTCACCGGGAGGCATGAACCCGGAAGCGTCGGTTCGATTCCGGCCTGCCGCGCCACCCGGGCCTTGGGCATGGGCTTGGGTACTCCTTTTTTGAAATATGGAAGGGCCGCCGGGGAACCGGTGGCGGGAGCGGATCGCAGAAGCGGTGCAGCGGACAGCCGAAGGCGGGGCGGCTGAATCTAAAAACGGGAGGCAGATATGAAGTACAGAATGCCGGATGCACAGGAAGCGGAGATCCTGCGGCGCAATGGGATCGACCCCAAGGGCGTGGCGGTGGTCTACCGGGAGGAAAAAGAGATCGTGGTGGTGGTTCACAAGACCAGGGACACGGTCTCCATCAGACAGGGGGATAAGAAGTGGTGACCCCGGAAAATGAAAAAAGTGCGTTGCCTCAACCGACCAAAGCGAAGGCAACGCACGATTCTACAAACAGCCGAGAGGGCTGCGCTGACATTATAACACAGGCGCAGCCCTTTGGCAAGGGAAAAAACAGGAGGGCTATATGACAGTATATGAAAAGATCGAGCAGCTGCGTGCCGGCAAGGAAAACACCGCGCCATGGATGGTGGGGCAGCAGCTGATGGACATCTGCAAAAAGCAGAAGCAGTACGAACAGATCGTGCTGGAAGACCTGGAAAACCCGGACATGAGCCTTGAAAAGTGCGAGAAGCAGATCAAGGCCTGGGCAGACAAGCAGAAGCGGCAGGGCAACTGTGTTTGCGTGCCGCCCAATGTGGCGGAAGAGATCATCCGCAAGTTCTACGGCCTGGGAGAAGCGGAGGAAGCCCAGGACAGCGCCGGCGGGATCCTGGACCTGGAGGATCTGCTGGGGGATCTGTGATGGATAAGGAGTGGGTACGGCGGCACTTACCGGAGCAGCCGCCCAAGGGCCTGATCTCCTGGGCAAGGAAAAAGCACGGGCAGACGGAGCTGGGCGGGGAGTTTGTGATCTTCCGCGCTATCCGGGTGGCGGGGCAAAAGGAATGGGCGGCAGAATGCACCTGCACCGCCTGCCACGAGGATTTCATCACCCAAAAGGAGCCGGGGATGAAAGCTGTGCGCATGATCTGCGGAGAGGACGGCAGCTACTACACGGCAGAGCCCTGGGACGAAGAAGCGGAGCCGAATGAGATCATCCGGGAGGGGGACGCGTTTTACTGCCCCCTGTGCGGAAGCAAGGTGGAGCTGATCCACGCCGGAGCCCTGCGGGGCGGGCGGAAAAAGCAGATCATGATCCTGTCTGTGGAGAACATCGGGCCTTACACTGCCATCCTTTACTGGCTGGTGTGGCGGACGGTGGACGAGGACGGGCTGAGCGAGTACGGAGCCACAGCGGAGGAAGCCTATGTGCTGGCGGAGACGGGAGGATTGACCCGGTACAGCCATGTATACCGGATGGGAAGCTTTTTTGGGTCGAATCGGTCTTATCTTACGGAATGGAAGCAGATGGCAAGGACACAGGATGTGATCGACAAGCCGTACCCGGATTGGCGGAGCATCAACACCCGAAAGGCGGGTGCGGACATTTACCCGGAGATCCCGGATTTGGAAGGTACCACGGGAGAAAAGACGGCCCTGGAGGAATTTATAAAGGCAAACGGATATCGGATCGTAGAGTACCTGAAGTGGTGGCGGCAAAAGCCCAGCATTGAAAACCTGTGCAGACAGGGACAGGCGGGGATCGTGGTACAGATCGTACAGAGGGCGTGGCGGTTTAGCTACAGCGTGGCCCTGGAGGGTGAAAAGTACATCGACACCAAGAAGAAAAAGCCCCATGAGATGCTGGGAATGACAAAAGAGGAATTCCGGTATCTGAAGAAAAAGGGGATCTGCTGGAGCATCGAAGAGGCAGAGGCGCTGCAAAAGTATCGCAAGTACGGCGGCCAGCTGGGGCTGGTGGCCTTTTACGAAATGGCCAAGGAATACGGGGTGGGCCTGAATGCGGCGCTGGAGCTGATGCATCTTTACGCAGATGCGGATCTGGACAAGCTTGCCCGGTACCTGAAAAAGAACGGACTTGCTCTGCGGGAAGCGAGGATCCTGCTGGACACCCGGAACAACACCAAAAAGCTTTACGGGCGGCAGCTGACCAGCGAAGAGTTATGGCCCAGGCAGCTGCATGAGGCCCACGACCGGGTGAACCGGATGCTGCTGGAGCGGAAGTGCCAGGAAGAGGCGGAGAAGCTGAAAAAGGGATTTGATGGAATTCTGAAGGCTTACGGGCATCTGCAATGGACGGACGGAGACCTGGAGGTATTGCTGCCACGGAATAACGGGGAGCTGGTATACGAGGGGGATGTGCTGCGGCACTGCGTGGGCGGTTACGGAAGCGCACATTGCGACGGACGCAGCGTGATCTTCTTCATTCGGCATCACCGAAGACCTGAGCGGCCCTACTACACCCTGGCCATTGACATGACCGGGTTACCGGTGGAAAAGCAGCTGCACGGCTACGGAAACGAGCGCCACGGGGCGCACAAGCAGTACAGACACAGCATACCGAAAAAGGTGCGGTCTTTCTGCGATCGGTGGAAGGACGAGGTGCTGATGGCGTGGTACGCAGAGGCACAAAAACAAAAAAAGGAGAAATCGGCATGAATGAGATCGTAACGGTAAGAGATATCGAAATGGTGACCAGCGACATCCGGTACGCCCAGCGGCAGGGCGCGCGGCAGCTGCTGAGCAACCTTATTGAAATCGGGCGCCTGCTGGTGGAGGCAAAGAGCATGGTAGCCCACGGCGAGTGGGGCAAGTACCTGGAGGAAAAGGTGGATTACAGCCAATCCACCGCCAACAATCTGATGAAGCTGTACCAGGAGTACGGTAGCGATCAGGAATCGTTTTTTGGTTCGTTTGCAAATTCCCAGGCGTTTGGCAAGCTCAGCTACACCCAGGCCCTGGCGCTGCTGGCCCTGCCGGCGGAGGATCGGGAGAGCTTCGCGGAAGAACATGACCCGGAGACCACATCCACAAGAGATTGGGAAAAGGCCATCCGGGAGCGGGAGGAGCAGCTGCAGGAATCCCAGCGCAAGCAGGTGGCGGCGGAAGAAGCGGCCAAGCAGGCCAAGGCCGCTGTGGCAGACCAGGAGCAAAAGCGGCTGGCCCTGGAGAAGGCGGCCAAGGACGCACAAGCTGCCCGGGACGAGGCCCTGGGCAAGGTGGTAAAGCTCCAGGAGAGCCTGAAAAAAGCCAAGGACAGCGAGAAGGCTGTGAAGGAAGCGCTGGCCAAGGCCAAGGAAAACCCGGAGGTGCCGGAGGCCATGATGGAGAGCCTGCGCCAGGAGGTGGCGGCAGAGGCGGCACAGAAGGCAACGGAGGCCCTGCAAAGCAAGCTGGTGGCGGCGGAAAAGGCGGCCAGGGAGGCGGAACAGAAAATGGCGGCGGCACAGAAGCAGCTGCAGCTGGCATCCCCGGAGGCGGCGGTGTTCAAGGTGATCTTTACACAGGTGCAGGAGGACTTTAACCGGCTACAGGGAGCGCTTTTGAAGGTAGAGCAGGCAGATCCTGTTACCGGCGCAAAGCTGCGCAAGGCGGTGCAGGCGCTGCTGAGCAAGCTTTCCGGCGAGGTAACAGCGTGAAGTGGCTGGTGCTTTATAAGCGGCACAGGGAAAAAACGGAGCGCCTGATCGAGCTGCCAAGCATGGAAAAGCTGATGCGATGGATCGAGAAAAACGCAAACGATTGCGAATGGGTGCGGATCTTGCGAGTAGTGGAGGAATGAAAATGTTTCAGGTGGAACACATTGTCACCGGAAAGACATACACCGTGTACGGACAAAACGGGATGTATTTCCTGGTGTGGGATCAGAAAACCAGCTGCTGGACATGGATCCTGATGGGAGAATGCGCACCGGTGGCGGAAGAAAGCTGCGAGGCGCCATACTGGGCAACGGAGCGGGCCTACAAAAACGGATTTGAGGCCGGAAAACGGGAGACGCATAAAAATGGCTGAAAGAGCCAGTTAAGGAGGAATAACAAATGACAAACTATGTGGTACTGGATGGGGTCGTGTATGACCTGGTGAAGCGGGAGAAGCTGGGGACGGATTGCAATGGCGAAGGCCGGGTGCGGCTCAGTGAGGTGGCGGTGGGGGACACCGTCAAGATCGGCGCCCATGAAATGATCGTGCTGGAGCACCTGGAAGAGGGAACGGCGCTGATCCGGAAGGCGTTGCTTGAAGACGGGGCGGAGTTTGGTAAAAACAACAACTATGCCGGCTCCAATTTGGAGGCAATTTGCAACGAGTTTGCGGAAGAGATTGCAGGTATCGTTGGCAGTAGCAATGTGATTCTGCATGAGCTGGATCTGACATCGGATGATGGCCTGAAGGACTACGGAAGAGTCTACCGCAAGGCTTCTCTGCTCACCGCAGAGCAGTACCGACGCTATGTGGAAACGCTGGACAAGCATAAGCTTGACGCATGGTGGTGGATGGCCACACCATTTAGCACACCTGCCCACGAAGACGCCGACTGGATGAAATGCGTCTCGCCGGCTGGCCTCCTCTGCAGCGACGACTGCTACTACTGTTACGGCGTGCGCCCGTTTTGTATCTTAAAATCTAATATCTTTGTATCCAACTAAAAGGAGGAAAAAGCAGTGAGTACAGCAAAAAACAAGACCATCGGTTTTCACGGAGTTAAGGACGGCGAAGTGTTCCGGCTCGCCGGCATCGAATTCATCAAGTTCCCGGACACCGAGGAGGGAACACCGGTGGTGATGCGCGGTATCGCGTTCAACAGTGAATTCGGCGCCAACAACGATCTGCGGGAAAGCCGGGTGCTGGAGCGGATGGAAAAGGAGATCCTCCCGAAGATCGTCGCCGCCATCGGTGAAGAGAATGTCTGCACCTTCAAAACAGACCTCACCGCATGGGACGGCTTGAAAAACTACGGCCATATGGAGTCCCGGATCAGCCTGCCTACCATGGACTTCTACCGGGCAAACGTGGAGGTGTTCGACAAGTACAAGGTAGGCAGTTGGTGGTGGCTGGCGACGCCGGACACCATGCAGCCTCACGGGGAACCGTGGTGGACGCTTTGCGTCTCGCCGGCTGGCGACCTCAACTACGACTACTACGACCTCTGTTTCGGCGTGCGCCCGTATTGGTGGAATGTTCGACAGAGTAGGCAAAAGCCGAAATCCATACGCCACATCAAAAGAACCCATGACCTTTCCGAAAGGATAAACAGAAAGGGCTGTGCTGCATGACAGACTTTGAAAAAGTGACAGATTTTCAGAATATGTACCGGGCTTTCCGCAAGGCACGGCGGGGCAAAGGCAGCAAGAAAAGTGCTGCTTGGTTTGATCTTGCCGCGCTGGATGGGGTACAAAAGCTGATCGATCAGCTCCGGGACAAAAGCTACCGGGTGTCCGGGTATGCAGAGTTCAAGGTATACGAGCCGAAGGAGCGGTTGATTCAAACATCGGCTTTCAAGGATAAGGTCGTGCAGCACAGCCTGTGTGACAATGTACTGATGCCCCGGTTGGAGCGGGTGTTTCTCCGGGACAATTGCGCCGGACAGAAGGGGAAGGGCACACTGTTCGGGATGGACCGGCTCGGTGAGCAGATGGAGCTGTTTTACAAACGGTACGGCATGGAAGGATTCATCCTAAAGTGCGATATCCGCAAATTCTTTTACAGCATTTCTCACGATCCGCTGAAGGACATCGTACATTACTATTTCGGGTATGACCCGGATATTTGCTGGCTGTGTGATCGGTTTATAGACAGCACGGAGGGGCTGGGGGTACCACTGGGAAATCAGATCAGCCAGGCCTTTGGCCTGGTGTACCTGGACGGAATGGACAAGCTGATCTGCCATGAGCTGGGGGTCGAGTATTACGGCAGGTATATGGACGATTTCTACCTGATTCACCCAAGCAGGGAGTATCTGCGATACTGCCTGGAGGTGATCACGGTGTACCTGCAGACCCTGGGGCTGGAGCTGAACGGGAAGACACAGATCTTTCCGTTCAAAAACGGCGTGAGTTTCCTGGGGTTTCACACATACATAACGAAAAAGGGCCGGGCGGTTCGCCGGCTGAAGAACCAAAACAAGCGCAACGCCCAACGCAAATTCCTGCGGATGGCAAAGATGGTGTCGGAAGGGAAACTGCCGGAGGAGAGGCTTCGCGCATCCTATGGTGCCTGGAAGAACCATATCTGTCATGGAGATTGCTACAAGCTGGGAAAAGTCATGGATGGGAAAATAGAGAAAATACTCGGTAAATCTTAGGGGGGAAAAGGATGAAAACATACGATGCTACTGAGCAGGCGTATAAGAATGACTATGAAAAGGGCTATGAACAGGGCAAGAAGGATGCCCGGAAGAAGGGGTGGTGGGTTTGCCTAGAGCCGGAAATCGGATATTTTGCTTGCACAGTGTGCGACCACCGCATTCTTCGTGCAAAATGCAACTACTGCCCCAACTGCGGTGCTGACATGAGAGGTGAGGAAGATGGCAAATGAAAACATGGTGACGATTCCCCTTGATGAATATTTTGACATTATTTACAAGATTTTTTGGAGGAAGAAATGAACAAGGTCGGTTTTGGAGAAAGAGACGCAATATATGCAGAGGCTATCAAGACCTTTGGCGTACAGGCGCAGCTGGTGGTGGCGGTGGAGGAGCTGAGCGAATTACAGAAGGAGCTTTGCAAGGCGCTGAGATTTGCTCCGGTAAAGGAACATCTTGCGGAGGAGATCGCCGACGCAACCATTATGCTGGAGCAGCTGCGGCGGATCTTTGACCTGGATTTTGAAGTGTGCAGCATCATGGACGAGAAGGTAAAGCGGCTGCAGAAACGAGTGGAGGTGGCCCGGAGGAAGAAACAGGCCTTGACCAACGGGCAGTGGCTGCGCGCAATGCCGGATGAAGAACTGGCGGAAATGCTTTACGGAGAGCTGGGGTATTGCTCCAACAAGCCAAATTGCGGCGAGTTACTGGACAGCCTGGAGGGGATCCCGGAGGAAAACTGCAAGGTGTGCCTGGTGGAATGGCTGAAAAAAGAAAGAGAGGGCAGCGCAAATGATTGAGATCGGACAAAAGTATCGGGTGAAGCCCAGTTTTTCCAAAGTAAAGGACGGGCTGGGGGAACCCATGGTGGGCAAGGTGATCTACATACACCCCCAGGACCGGTATGTGGTACTGGAATTTCCGGGGCCCAATGGGGTGGCCCGGGAAGCGTTTTCGCCGGAGGCGCTGACCGAGCGGAACCTGGTAACGGGAAAACGGAACAAGTAAACCCGCGGTTTGCGCCGTGTCCCTGGGAAAAACCGGGGACAAGTCGGAGAGTGCGGAGAAAGGAGAAAGAACATGCGGCAGATGAAAAAGCGGATCTATGCAGGGAATGTGCTGGAGCAGATCGTTTACAACATCCCGGAGGGGCTCAGGATCGAAGAAAACCCGGAGAAGAAAAAACGGAAGCGGTTTGAAGACCAGGAAAGCTATGACAAGTTCAAGCTGGAGATCTCCCGCAGGAATCACATTCGGCTGTTCAACGCCAACTTTTCTCCCAGCTCCATATACGCCACCCTGACCTTCGACGACGAGTGGGAGGTACATACCTTTGAGGACGCCAAGCGCATTGCAAGAAACTACCTGCGCCGGCTGAAGAACAAGTACCCGGATGCGGTGATCTTCCTGTACATGGGCAGGGGAAAGGGTACACAGCGGATCCATTTTCACACGGTGAGCGAAGGGGTGCCGGAGGCGTTCCTTTCTGAAAAGTGGAAATACGGAAAGGTGCGGCGGTTTGAGCATCTGCGGCAGCACAACTGGTACGGAAACGAAGACCACGGCCAGGACTACACAGGCCTGGCAAACTATCTGTTTAATCATTGGACGCCGGAAGTGGGCGGACACCGGTGGATGATGACCAAGAACGCCAAGCGGCCGGAAGAGGAAAAACCCAGGGAGGTCCATATCCGTGGCGGATACCATGCCAAGCGCCCTCCAGTGGCCCCTAAGGGGTACAAGCTGGTGGACATCAAGGCCACCAAGTACGGATGCACCTATTTTAAGTATGTGGTGATCCCACAAAAGAAAGAAACGGAAAAGCGCTCACAAAAGCACCGGCACCCAGGCCGGTTAGATTAAGCCTTGTAAATGTGTAAAGTTTTACAACCAAAACGGAAAGGGGAAGGACACTTTGGAAAATAACCTGGTAAAAGACGCAGCAGATGCCAGAGCTGCCGGCATGAGCTACGGGAAATGGATGGCAATGAAGGAACCGGTAAAGATCGTGAAAAAGAAAGAAGAGAAAAAACCGGTGTGTCTGCACTGCGGAAGAGTGTTGAAAGGACAGCAAAAGAAGTGGTGCAGCAGTGAGTGCTGCGCAGAGGCCGGAAAGAAAAAGAGAAAAGCACAGCAGAAGGAGGGAGAAGGATGCTGAACCATATCATCATCATGGGAAGACTTACCCGGGACCCGGAACTGCGCAGGACGGGAAGCGGTGTTGCCGTTGCTTCCTTCCGGGTGGCGGTAGATCGGGACTATGCGCCCCAGGGCCAGGAGCGGAAGGTGGATTTCATCGATTGCGTTGCCTGGCGTCAAACAGGAGAGTTCGTGGCGAAATATTTTCAAAGAGGCAGCATGATCGTGGCCGAAGGTAGGCTTGAGATGCGGGATTGGACCGACAAAGAGGGCAACAAGCGCACTTCTGCCGAAATCAATGTGGAAAACGCCTACTTTGGCGAAAGTAAAAGAAACGCCGGAGTGGAAGTGACACCGGCACCGGAAGAGGATCCGTCCCCGTATGCGGAGACGGAAGCACTGCTGCGCCGTTTTGGGGCAACGGTGACGGACGAAGAGCGGGAAAACCTTCCGTTCTGACGGGGACAGAGACGGAGGCGGTCTGAAATGAGCAAACCAAGATACAACTGGTGGCCGTTTGTGCTGAACATGATCCGGGACTATCCCCAAAGGCTGCGGGACTACAGGGAACTGAAAAGTCAAAAGATCACACCGAGCCCGGAGGGTGCATCCACAGGAGGCAGTGATATTTCCAGGGTGGTGGAGCGGCTTTCCATGCGCAGCCTTCCGCCCCAGGAGCAAAGGGAGTTCGATGCGGTACACAAAGCCATGGAGCGCACGAAAACCATGACAGAGGGAAATGTGCGCTGCGACATTGTAAAGCTGACTATGTGGAAAGGATACGACCTAAACGGCGCTGCCAGGCTCTGCAATGTGAGCTGGTACACCGCAAGAAGGTACAGATGGCAGTTTATCCTGCTGGTGGGAATGCTGTACGGGTTCCTGGACGAGGGGGAATTTCGGGAGGCCCTGCGCAGAGACCAGGAGGGGAAATGAGCGGTTTTGCGAAAAGTAGGAATCCCACAGCCAAAAAAGTGTGATATAACGCTATTGTGACATAGAGGACAGAAGGCGGAGAAATCCGGCTCCTGTCCTTTTTTGATGCCCAAAAACCGGGGTTGACCCCGGGGTGACCCCAGGGAAAGGAGCGGTAAAATGAGCAAACTCTCGCCAAAAGAAGAACGGTTTTGCAGGGAATATGTGGTGGACTACAACGGCACCCAGGCGGCGATCCGCTCGGGCTATAAGGAGTCGGACGCGCGCAACCGCGCGTG
This sequence comes from Faecousia sp., assembly GCA_045660725.1. Lineage (GTDB taxonomy): Bacteria > Bacillota > Clostridia > Oscillospirales > Oscillospiraceae > Faecousia. The sequence goes on along the minus strand of JAZREG010000144.1, from coordinate 26,833 downwards.
TAGGCTGCTGACAAAAGCCGACATCTCCGCGCGCGTGCGTGAGCTGCAGCGGGAGATGGCCCAAAGACTGGCACTAAGTGAAGATTTTGTGATCATCGAGGCTATGGACAACTACCGTTCCTGCAAAGAAAACGGAGACGCCAAAAACGCTCTGAAGGCACTGAAGCTCATCGGCGACCACCTGGGAATGTTTGATAGCAAGGGCAAGAAGGGCGAAGGTGGCGAGGATAAGCTGGAGGATCTGCTGTGAGCTATACCGCTGACCAGCTGATCGCCAAGCGAAAGGAAAAATGGCAAGCGCTTGGGGATATTGAGGCGGACAAGCGGCTGCGAAACGCCATCGCCAAGGAGCTGGGCCGTGATTGGGCGCTGCTGGAAGAGGTGCAGAAAAACCCGGAAAAGCTGGTGCAGCTGCTGTTTGTGGTGGTGGACAAGAACCAAAAGACCATGCCGTTCTTCTTCAACGAGGTGCAGCAGGACTTTGTAGACACCCTGAACAAGGCTATTGAAGACTTCAAAGCCGGGATCATACCGGAGGTGTCGCTGCTGGTGCTGAAGGGGCGGCAGCAGGGCTTTACCACCCTGATCACCGCGATACAGCTGGCTTATGCCATCCTGCACAGAAACTTTCAGGGTTTTACCCTGTCGGACAAGGCAGACAATTCCGAGGCGATTTTCCAAAGCAAGGCGAAATTTACCTACGCCCAGCTGCCGCCCAGCATCAAACCGACAGAGAAATTCAACAACCGAAAGCAGCTGCTGTTTTCCAAGATCAACAGCAGCTGGGCGGTGGACACGGCCACCAAAGATGTGGGCCGAAGCCGGACGGTGAATTTCTTCCACGGCTCGGAGTGCGCCTTTTGGGAAGCCGGGATCGCATCCATCCAGGCGGCTTTGGGAGAAGCCTTTACCCGCAACTGCATCAAGATCTACGAAAGCACCGCCAACGGTTTCAACGACTACCAAAAGATGTGGGCCAGCGGCGCCCACATCAACTGCTTTTACCAGTGGTGGCGGACGAAAGAATACCGGATCGAGTTCCACAAAGAGGAACAAAAACAGGAATTTTTGGAAGATGTGGCGAAAAAGAAGGGCTGGATATGGGACAGGCTGCGGTGGCTGCAACAGGACAAGGGCCTGGAGCCGGAGCAGCTGTACTGGTACCTGAACAAGTACGAAAAGTACCTGAACAAAGACCACATCAAGCAGGAATACCCCTGCACGCCCCAAGAAGCGTTCCTGCTTAGCGGCAAGAATGTATTTGACACAGAGGCACTGCTGGTGCGGCTGAGCAGAGCGCCCAAGCCGATAAAGGTAGGCTATTTCCAATACGACTACGACGGTCTGAAGATCACCAACATCAAGTGGGTCAGTGATAAGAGCGGATATATCCGGATCTATCAGCTGCCAAACACACCGGCAGTGACCAAGTACTGCATAGGCGGAGACACGGCAGGCTCTGACAGCGGAGAAGACTATTTTACCGGCCATGTGCTGGATGCCCGGACGGGCAATCAGGTGGCGGTGCTGAAGCACAGGTTCGATTCTGACCAGTACGCCAAGCAGATGTACTGCCTGGGAAAATACTACAAAGACGCGCTCATTGGCATCGAAGCCAACTTTGACAGCTACCCCATCATGGAGTTGCAGCGGCTAGGATATCCAAACCAGTATGTGCGGGTGGCCCAGGACAACTACACCGGGAAGACGGAAAAGCGGTTTGGATTCAAGACCACCTCCCTGACCCGGCCCACGGCCATCCACCGGCTGGTGGAGGTGGTAAGAGAACACCCGCAGACGCTGAACGACCGGGACACCATGGAAGAACTGCTGACCATCGTGAGAACGGAAAAGGGCCGCATCGAAGCGCCTCAGGGTGGGCATGACGATCAGATGATGGGCCTGGCCATCGCCCACGCCATCCGGGAGCAGGTGGTATTCCCGGAAGAGACAATCGAAGTGGTGGCACGAAAAGATTTCGATATCCAGCGGGAAGCGGAAACCTGGCAAGAGCAGGGCGGAACGCTGCCGGTGGTGTAAGGAGGAAAACATGGAAGTATTTGCTTTGCTCGTTATGGGCGCAATCAACATTGCCTGCTTTGTGATCGGCGCAAAGGTCGGCCAGCAGACGGCAAAAGGGGAGCCGGTGAAAGTACAGCTTCCCAACCCGGTGGCGGCGGTGCGGGAGTACAAGCAGAGCCGGGAAGACGCACGGGAGCGCAGCCAAATGGAAGCGATCCTGAGAAACATCGAACGGTACGACGGGAATCCCGGCGGCCAGGAAGATATCCCTATGTGAGGTGACAGAGCATGGATTTGCAAGACATCAGACAGACGGAAGTGTGGCTGCTGTATGAAAAGGGCAGAAACTACCTGCGGCTGCACAATGTGTACGCGGACACAGACCGGAATCACCGGTTCTACAACGGCAATCAGTGGGAAGGCGCAAAGCTGGGAGATGTAGAGCCGGTACAGAAAAACTTTATCAAGCCCATCGTCAAGTACAAGGTGGCGGTGGTGCATGACAACCTGTATGCGGTGGTGTTTTCCTCGCAGAACTTTGAAAGCACCGCCTTCCGGGAGGAAGCGGACAAATACTGCGACATGCTCAACCGCTATGCGGCCAGGGCATGGGAAAAAGACCGGATGGATCACAAGGGCCGCCGGGTCACCTTTGATGCCTGCATCAACGATGAGGGCGTTCTGTATGTAGACTTCGACAAGGAAACCATGCAGCCCAAAAACGAGATCATCGACAAGACGGACATCTATTTCGGCAACGAAAACAGCGACGACATCCAAAGCCAGCCCTATATCCTGATCCGACGGAGAATGCCCATGGCCAACGCCATGGAACTGGCGGAAAGCATGGGCGTGAGCCAGGAAGATCTGCGGCTGATCGTAAGTGACAATGACACCTCCGAAGAGCCTGGTGTGGCGGCAAAGCTGGAAGTAGACGACCAGGTGACGGTGATCTACAAGCTGTACAAGCGAAAAGGCAAGGTGCATTTTTCCGCGGCTACCCGGTATTGCGACCTGGTGAAAGACGAAAACATGGGCATCAGCCTGTACCCGGTGGCGCATTTTGTTTGGGAAGAAAAGAAAGGCTCTAGTCGCGGCGAAGGGGAAGTGCGCAGCCTGATCCCGAACCAAATCGAAGTGAACAAGACGGAGCTGCGGCGGCTGATCGTGACAAAGCAGCAGGCATACCCCAAGACCGTGGCGGATAAAAAGCGCATCATCAACCACGCCGCGGTAAACCAGGTGGGCGGCGTGATTTGGACGGAAGATATGACCGTGGACGATGTGCGCAAGATCCTGGGAACGATTCCCCCGGCGCAGATGTCCCCGGATGTAGTGAAGCTCCAGGAAGACCTGATCCACATGAGCCGGGAGCTGGCGGGCGCGGGCGAGATCGCCACAGGCTCCATTAACCCGGAAGATGCTTCCGGCAAGGCGATCCTGGCGGTGGATCAGGCGGCAAAGGCACCGGTGCAGATGCAAAAAGAAGGCTACAAGACCTTCGTGGAAGATGTGGCACGGATTTGGCTGGAGTACCTGATCGTACACAGCGCCCAGGGCGTGCTGATGGAATACGCCCAGGTAAACCCCCAGACCGGTGAAGAGCGGGTAGAGATGATCCGGGTGCCGCAGAGCGCACTGCTTGCGCTGAAAGCGGATGTAAAGGTGGATGTGACTCCCAAGAGCGTCTACGACCGGCTGGCCCTGGAGCGGACCATTGAAAACCTCTTGACCAACGGCTTCTTTAATCCCCAGCGGGTCAGCGAGCTGGAGATCTACTACAAGGTGCTGCCGGATGACGCGGTGGCGCCGAAGCTGATGATTGGCGAAGCCATTAAGTACATCAAGGCAGAGCAGCAGCGGATCGCGCAGATCCAAAACAAGGCCCAGGCGATGATGCAGCGGATGCAGCAGCTGGTAGACACAGCTCCCGCACAACAGAGCATGGCCGCTATGGGCACAATGGGCGGCGCAGGTATGCAAATGCCCCAGTAAAGACAAAGACAAAGGCAGCCGGAAGACCGGGTGCCTTTTCTTATGCCCAGGCGTGGAAGGCATCCCAAAAAAGCTACGGAATTTATGGGGGAGACAAGCCCCGGCCAAAAAGTAGGAAGGAGAAATACCGATGTACGAAGAAGAATTGGAAGAAGTGGTGGACAGCTCCGAAGAGGTAACCGAAGAGCAGCCCACCCAGGAGCAGGAAGAACAGGTACAGACCGAACCCCAGGAAGAACAGAAATTCACACAGGCGGATGTTGACCGGATGGTCAACGACAAGCTCAATGAAATTCTGCCGGGCAAGATCAACAGGCGGGAAGCCAAGATCCGAAGAGAGAACGACCGGCAATACGGCGAGCTGATGGGCTTGCTCAGAGCCGGCACCGGCAAGGAGTCGGTGGAGGACATTACCGGAGCTTTGAAGGGCTATTTCGGTCAGCGGGGCGTACAGGCCCCGGCGCAGCCTCAGTATTCCGAAAGAGAGACGCAGATCCTGGCACAGGCAGAAGCGGAAGACATCATCCGTGGCGGCTATGAAGAGGTCAAAGAGGAAGTGGACCGGTTGGCGCGCATCGGTGCGCAGAACATGAGACCTCATGAAAAGGCGCTGTTTGTGACCCTGGGAGAAAAGAGACGGCAGATGGAGCATGACATGGAAATGGAAAAGCTGGGCGTTGCCAAAGAGGTTTACGAAAGCCAGGAATTCCGTGACTTTGCCAAGATGTTCGACAAGACCGTCCCCACAAAGAGCGTATATGAACTCTTTGAAAAAACGAGACCCCAAAAAGAAACCTACAAAACCATGGGAAGCATGAAGCAGGCACCGGCCAAGGGGCCCAAGGACTATTACTCCCCGGAGGAAATCGCCCGGCTGGACGATGAGCTGGACGATGACCAGGTGTGGGAGGCTGTAAGAAGGTCCATGACCGGAAAGTGAGCTTCCTTCCCGCAAAAAAAGAAAGGAATGATTTACTATGGCAGTAGCCAATACCGTTACTCAGTTTCAGCAGACCATTTGGAGCAAGAGCATTCAGCGCTCCCTGAAGAAGATCACCTCTCTGCGCAGCCACTGCAACTTCCAGTTTGAGAAGGAAACCGCAAACGCCCGGGAAGTGAAGATCCTGTCTGTGAACCGGCCCACCGTTCACAAGTATGTTTCCGGCACGCCCCTGGTGCGCGAGAGCGTGGAGGATGCTTCCAAGACCCTGAAGCTGGATCAGATGTACTACACCAACTTTGAGGTGGAAGACTATGTGAAGGTCCAGTCTGTCCCCGGTCTGCTGGAAGCCACCGCAGACGAGGCCGCCGAGGGCCTGCGCATCGAAGGCGACAAGTATGTAGCGGAGATCGTGAAGACCGCCGCTGACGGCGGCGAGATCGCCGTTTCCGGCAGTGAGATCTCCCTGACCAAGTCCAACGCTGTGGAGAGCGTGGAGGCAGGCTTTGCCGCCCTGTACGCCAAGGATGTCCCCGTGAGCGCCACCCTGTACCTGGAGCTGGCTCCCACCGTGTTCACCCTGTACCGCCAGGCCCTGACCGAGCTGAGCACCAACAACCCTGAGATCCTGAAGAAGGGCGCTGTGGGCAAGATCAACAATGCCTATGTGTGCATTGAAAACTGCCTGCCCGCATCTTCTACCGCCTATTACAACATTCTGCGTACCGACAAGGCAGTGGCCTTCGCCGAGCAGATCCACAAGGTGGAGAAGTACCGTCCCCAGGATGCGTTCACCGACGCGATCAAGGTTCTGTATGTGTTCGGCGCTGAGATCGTCCGGCCCGACGAGATCTATGTCATGAAGACCAAGAAGTAATCCGGTCACAAAAAAGGGAAAGAAGGAGGGGGACCCGCGTCCCCCTCTTTTTTCACAAAGGAGAAACGATATGAAAAACAACGAGCTTTTTACCGTAAGACCCAGCCTGAAGCAGTATTACGGCCGCACTGTGACGAAGGAGCTGGAATTTGAAGAAACCAACGAAAGCGGCGAGGTGGTGCAGACCCTGAAAAACTGCGTGCTGACCACGAAGGTAAAAAAGACCTGGGAACATGGTGAAATTAAGAACACGCTGGAAAGCGTGCTGACGGAAGAGCTGCCGGAAGGCACCGTGCTTATTTGGACAGAGCAGGAGGGCTACATCGTGCCGGATGTGCCTATGTATAAGCTTCACGACCTGGAAGAAGAGATCCGGCAGGTCAAGGAAATTTATCACGACAACACGGATATTAACCCGGAAGGGTAAAAATATACAGGAGGTGACACACGGTGATCACACTGAAAGAGGAAAAGGAAAAGACACTGGCGCTGATCGAGGAGCTGAACCCGGACAGCCCGTTTCTGACGGATGATCCGGACATTGCCGCAAAGATCAACTATGTGTTCAATCAGGTGATGTTTGAGCTTTGCCGGCACAAGAAGCTGCCCAGGTTCGTGGTAATGCCGGTGTCGGAGGGGACCGTGGTCACCTTCGCAGACATCGAGAAGGTCTGCGGCTATGAAGTTTACCAGGTGGCGAAGGTGGAAGGCGTGCGCTACGACACCAAGGCCGACGGCACCGTATTCAAGATGCTGGAGACCGGCACGGCGGAGATGGATGTATATGTGTTCCCGGAACGGATCACGAAAGACACCCAGGACAGCTATGAATTTGAGCTGAGCCCGGATGTGCTGGAGATCATGCCCTACGGCGTGGCGGCGGATCTGCTGAAAAGCGATGTTTCCGCGGAATACGGAAGCATTTATGAAAAGCGGTACCGGGATATGGTGGATCGGCTGGATCCCAGGTACAGCCTGCCCACCGTGACCTTTGAAGGCGGGGTGGATGTCTGATGGCGACCCTGATCACAAGAAAATACAACGATTTCCGGGGAATAGATCTGCGAGGTGGGGAGTGCGCACCGTACCGGAGTCCGGATGCCATGAATGTATGGCGGGACTACCGGAAGCAAGCGGGAATCTGCACCCGGCCGTCGGCACGGTACCTGGTAGGCAATACGCTGCAACTAGGGCAGAAGGTACACAGCATTTCGTTCTTTCAGGGGAAAATGCTGTGGCACGCAGATGACCGGATAAATTTATATGACCCGAAAACGGGTGAAAATCGGGTGCTGTCGGATGGTTTGGTAACAAACCAGCCCAGCCAGGCATTTGTGTACAACGGAAAGTGGTACTTTAAGCAGGCGGGACGATACCTGATGTATCAGGGCGGAAATTCTCTGCATGAGGCTATTTATTATGTGCCGACTACAACCATCGGGAAAAAGCCTGAAGGCGGCGGTACAACCTTTGAAGATGTAAACATTTTGACCACATGGAGAAAAAATACATTTGTCAGCGATGGCACAAGTACAGAGTATCACTTGGATGCGGAAAATATCATAAACGAATGGCCGATCAATGTGATCGTAAACGACGAGCTGGTGCGGGCCAGCGAATACTCTGTAGACTATGAAAAGGGTACCGTAACATTCAAAACAGCACCGGTCGCAGCACAAAACGGACAGGATAATGTGTCAATTGAGTTTCAGGCTGGGGCAGACCAAAGACATAAAATCCTGAACTGCACCCTGACGCAGATATTTGACAACCGGGTGTTCTTCAGCGGAAACCCTGAATATCCGAATATGATTTGGCATAGCGCCCTGGACGACCCCGGCTACATCAGCGATCTGGACTACTACCAAGAGGGTAGAGACGAAGCACCGGTGCGGGGCATGGTGGCAGGCAACAATGCATTGTGGGTGTTCCGTGGGCCTTCTGATGAAAACACGACGGTGTTTTACCATCAGCCGGTACTGGACAATACTTATGGCAAGGTTTATCCCGCGGTGCATTCCAGCATTTCGACGGGATGCGTGGGCAAGGCAATTAACTTCAATGACGACATCGTCTTCTTCTCCGAGCGGGGCATGGAGGGCATTTCCGGCAATGTGACCACAGAACAAGTGTTGGGTCACCGAAGTTCCCTGGTAGACAGAAAAATGGCAACAAGAAGCACGGCAGAAGATAACCTATACAGCTACAAGAACATGGTGCTGGCAGAGTGGGAAGGGTATCTGATGGTGTTCTTTGGATCTCAGGTTTACCTGGCAGACTCTCGGGGCAAGTTTACAAACGGGGATCACATGGAATACGAGTGGTTTTGGTGGGATCTGTTTACTGATATGTACAACTATGTATCCTGCGTAGCGGTACATGAAAATGTAGTATACCTGGGAAATGCGTTGGGTGAAGTGTGGACGATCACCAATAAGGAAGAGGACAACGCAGACGTTTTTGAATCGTACTGGACAACACCGAAGGAAAAGTTCCAAAATCCCAACCGCTTGAAAACGACCAACAAGCGAGGCTGTGTGGCGGAAGCGACCGGCGATGTGAAGGTGTACGCCAAGACAGAAGACACAGACTTTGAACTGATTGCAGAGCATACGGGCGTTGTGGATTACTTTGTCAGCCGGATCAAAAGAAAGAAGTTTAAGGACATTCAGTTAAAGTTCTATTCCAATACGAGGTTCAGTTTGGAAGAGGTCACTTTAGAAGCGTTTGTAGGCGGATATATCAAGAGGTGAGGTAAATGGCGAATACATATGAAGAAGATCCCCGGCTGGAAGCGGTAAAAGAAGAGGAAAAAGCGATGCAGCAGCAGATCCAGGACACCTACGGCGGAATGGCCCAGGGTGTGACGGAAAATCTGCAGCAGCAACAGGCAGCAACGAAGGAATGGGCGGATCAGCAGAAGCAGCTGCAGCAGGAACAGACGGATTTTACCATCCAGCAGATCGAGCAGCAGAAGGAACAGACTCAGAAAAACCTGCAAAAAGAACAGAGCGCCGCATACACGGATTATCAGAAGCAGACAGCGAAGCACGGCGTTAATGCCGAGCAGATGGCAGCGCAGGGCATGACCGGCAGCGGCTACAGCGAAAGCAGCAATGTGGCCATGTACACGGCATACCAAAACCGTGTGGCAACGGCAAGAGCCAGCGCGGAGCAGGCCATGGTCAGCTTTGACAATGCCATCACCCAGGCCCGGCTGCAAAACAGCTCGGCCATGGCGCAGATCGCTTTTGATGGCTTGCAGACGCAGCTGCAGTTGGGGCTGCAGGCGCTGCAGTACAGCAATGACATCATTGCGCAGCAGCTGGGCTTGCAGATGGACGCAAAGAACATGCACCACGGACAGTACATGGATATCCTGGGGCAGATCAATCAGGAGAAGGCTTTTGCGGAAAATGTGCGGCAGTACGAAGAGCAGTTTGCTTACCAAAAGAGCCAGGATGCCCTGGACCAGCAGAATTGGCAGAGCCAGTTTGATTATCAAAAAACGCAGGATGCATTAAAGCAGCAAAACTGGGAAAAAGAATTCCAGCTTGCCGGTGGAAAGCTGGACGAAAACGGAAATGTTGTACCGCCTGACGGCCCCGGAATCACCGAAGAGGATACGATCCCGGCAATGGGCAACGAAAACACGAAGCTGGCTGCGGCAAGCCTGATGACCGAAAAGGAATTTGCAGGACGCAAGCGGGTAAAGGTCAATGGGAAATACTATACCAACTACCAGGAGTATGTAATCGCATCCATCGAAGACTGGGCCAACAACGGACTGAACGGCAAAAAGCTTACCGAGGCGGAAGTGATGTGGCTGCTGGCAAAGTACGGCGACCTGTAATGAGGTGAGACCATGGCAAGATTTGACGAAATCTACAAAAAGTACAAAGAGCAAAAGCAAAACGGCACCGAATTTTTCGGTGCCGGCACTTCTGCTTCCGGGAACGCCCAGGCGGTGGCGGCTCCTACCCGGAAACCCAGCGTGACGGACAGCTACCAGGCCACCGGACGGTTTGCGCAGATCCTGGAAAAAGCAAAGACAAACGGTGTGCGCTTTACGGGTGTGGACGATGCGTATGTGCAGAGCTTTCTGACGGATGCCCAAGCGTTTGTAAAAAAATCCCATCAAGACGGAAAAAGCCTTACATGGGAAGGTGCGACCAACCAGCAGCAGTATGACAGCAGACTGCAGACCATGCAGGACCTGAGCAGCCGCGCAGACGCAATAAGAGTGTACCTGAACGCAAACAAAGGCAGCATGGACAAGAAGGCTTACGAAACGCTCAGCGGGCTGCTGAAAGACTTTGACAGCGATAAGCAAACCATCTACAACGCCTTCCGAAAGCAAAAGGAATATTTTTCTCAATTTGACAGCCAGGAGGCATACGACTTCCACGAAGCCCACAGCACCCCGGAGAAGCGTCGGGAATGGTACAAGGGATTGGAGAAGCGGAAGAAGGAACTGGAGGCACAGAAGGAACAGGAAGCCGCGGCGTGGCAAGAAACCGAAGCCAATGCAAACAGCTACGACGGATTTGAATATTCCGAAATGGAAGAAGCACACTGGAACAAGCTTAAGGCCATCGAAGAAGAGATCAACAAGATCGGTACGGAGATGCGCCAGTATGAGCGTGGCGGGTACAACGAAAAGGGGCAGCATTACGGAAGCAAGGTCATTGACGATGCCGCGGGCATTATGGCAAAGGAGGATTTTGCGGAGAAATCCGGGGATCCGGACTACAGCGCGATGTCTCAAAAGGAGTTGTTCGATCTGCAGATGCAGGAGGTGTGGAACGGCTGGGAAGACCTGACGGAAGACGAGACAAAGGTCTTCAACTACCTGTGGAACACAGAGGGTAAAGAAGCGGCTTTGGAGTACCGGGACGACCTGCAGCGGGAAAAGAACCGGGTGGCGGCGGAAAAGCGGACGCAGACGATGCAGAAGCAGTACCAAGAGGCAGACATCGGCGGCAAGATCCTCATGAACATTGTCTCTGTACCGGCAAATGTGGCCGGCGGCACGGTGGCGTTTGCATCGGATGTGGGAAAGATCCTGTCGGGAGAGGAGATCGATCCCAATAACGCCGCACATGGGCTGATGGACTACGGTGCGGCAGTTCGGCAGCAAACAGCCGGCGCTTTGGACGAAACGGGGCTGAAGATCCCGGGGATCGACTTTACACTGGGCGACGCGTATCAGGCGGGCATGTCCATGCTGGACTCACTGGTTTCTGTAGGCATCGGAAGAAAGCTTGGCGGTATTCTGCTGGCTACTGGCGCAGCTTCCAGCGAAGCGAAGCGGCTGTACAACCAGGGCGCATCCACGGAGCAGATCGGCTGGGGTGCGGCCCTGGCGGGCGCTGCGGAATTGGTGTTTGAAGAGATCTCCATTGACAAGCTGATCAAGATGAAAGACGCAAGCTCTGTAAAGGAGTTTGTGAAGAACGCCCTGGTGCAGGGCGGCGTGGAAGCATCTGAGGAAGCGGTGACGGAGATCGTGAACACCCTGACCAACGCCATTGTGATGGGCGGCGAATCCGATTGGCAGAAGCTCCTGAAGGAACACAACGGTGACGAGGTGCAGGCGCTGCTGGAGAAGGCCAAAGAAGTGACCAAGGCAGGTCTTGGTGGCTTCCTGTCCGGTGCGGGTTCCGGTGCAGTAGTTGGCACGGTGAAATATGCCACCAACAAGCTGACGGGAAATCTGACGGACAATGAAAAAGCGGTGGTACAGCTGGAGTATGAAAACCGGCTGAAGGAAGCACAAAAAGACAAAAAGCTGACAAAGGCGGAACAGACCAAGCTGTACAACGCAGTAGTGGAAGACCTGAAAAACGGCGAGATCTCCACGGATGTCATTGAAGAAGCCCTGGGCGGCGACCAATACCAAAGCTACCGGGAAGCCTACGACCAGGAAGAGAGCCGACGCAAGGCCCTGGAGGACGAGCTGGCGCAGCTGAAGGACGCAGACAACACCGTGGGCAATGCCAAGCGGTACGACCAGGTGGCGGCGGAGCTGGAGCAGCTGAAGAAGGACTCCAAGGTGCAGGAGCAGAAGACGGCCTTGGGACAGGCTGTGGCGGACATGGCCAAGGCTGACCGACTGAGCGAGAGCTACGCGGAAAAGGGCCGCAGGAGCGAAACCTTCCAGGCAGATCTGAGCCAGTACGACGAAAAGCAGAGGGCAACGGTGCAGGCCGCGATGGACAGCGGCATCCTGAACAACACCAGAAGGACCCACAAGTTTGTGGAGCTGCTGGCGAAGATCGGCGCGGAAAAAGGGCTGGCCTTTGATTTCACCACCAACCAAAGACTGAAAGAGAGCGGGTTTGCCATCGAAGGGGCCACAGTGAACGGATACCTCACCAAGAACGGCGTGACCATCAATGTGAACTCTGCCAAGGCGCTCAACAGCGTTGTGGGCCACGAGATCACCCATGTGCTGGAGGGTACGGCGCTGTACGGTCAGCTGGCGGAGATGCTGGAAAGCTACGCCAAGAGTAGGGGCGAGTATGACAGCCGGATGGAGAGCCTGAGAAAGCTGTACGCCAAGGTGGAGGGCTTTACCGGTGAAGGCGCGGAGGCCAAGCTGCGGCAGGAGCTGGTGGCGGACCTGGTGGGCGATTACCTGTTTACCGACAAGGCCTTCGTGGAAAAGCTGAGCACGGAGAACCGGAATCTGTTCCGAAAGCTGTGGGACGAGGTCAAGTACCTGTGCCGGATGGCGACGGTGGGCAGCAAGGAGCTACGGCAGCTGGAAAAGGTGAAGAAGACCTTCGAGGATGTGTACCGGACAGAAACAAAAAAGCCCACCGAAAGCGGTGGGGTGAGGTATTCACTAGCGAGCAACGCGAAAACAGAGCTCCACAAGGCACTTTATGATACCAAATATCGTGAAGATGTGCGGCTACGGGATGAGACCCCCGCAATTATGCTGGGGCACAAAGGCGTAGAAAACCTTCCTATGGCGATGAAAGCATCCCACATTAGAGAGAATGTATTTACAGAGGACGAGGCACGGAAACTCGGCTTGCGAGTAGACGAAAACACTCACTATCACGGGCTTGGAGAAGATTTGTTTCTGCAAGTTATTGATGGTCTTGACAATGTGAAGGAGGCATATCGCGGCACCAAAAATGCCTCAGACCCTACTAGGCGTGAAGACTACTTTCTGCTGGTCTCGGAGTTTTCTGACAAGGATGGAAACACGATTAATGTGCCTGTCTACATCAACAGGCATGCACAGATTAACCGAGTGTTTGTGGATGTAAACAAAATCTCTACCGTATACGGTAAAGAGGCGCTGCGGGACTATATCACAAGGCAGGTTAAGAACCAAAACCTTGTCAGGATAAAAAGAAAAAGCACCGAATCCAGTGAACGCGCTGCACACATGGCGGCGGGTTATAGAAACGATGCTTCTACAGATAGTATACGCGAACCTACTCTTGATGTCAACAACAAAAATTCTCTCTCCGAAAATGTGGCGGGGGGTGAAGGTTTGGCACCGTTGCCGTGGGAGATCCGTGGAGAGGATGTGAGCATTGGCGGGGTGGCGTGGCCAACCCGGGAGGATATCGACCGGATGGAAACTGGAGAGCCGGCGCAGGGCGCGGAAACGGAAGCCGAAGGTGTGGCGGAGGACTTTGCTACCAAAGACCTGGAAGGCGAGGAGGACTACGAGGAGACCGCAGAAGACCGGCTGGACATTCGAAAGCGACGGCTTCAATGGCAAGTGCGGCAAAATAAAACCCATCGGGAGGAGCTGACCCAGCGGCTGGAAGCAGAGATCAATGCTTTGCGGGAAGAATACGAAGGCTTGCAAAACAAAAACACCAAAAAAGCCAGCCAGCTTTTGCGAAGGATCGACAACAAATCCGGTCAGCTGAGGCAGCAACAGGCAGAGTACGACAAAACAATCCGCAACCTTCAAGAACGCATCGGAAAAGTAGAGGAAAAGCTGAAGCAAGACCACACCGCAGAAAACCGGCTGGAAAAGGCATACCGGAAAATTGATGCGGAATACAAGCAGCAAGAAATGGAATTGGCAACGGAGTATGCGAAGAAGCGGTATCAGATGAAGACGGAGATCGAAAACCACGGAAAGTGGATCAGCGATGCTGCCTATGATCTGTACTGGCAGATGAGCATGCATAAAAAAGGAGACAAGCTTTCTGAGCGGCTGAAAACGCTGATCCGGACCGGAAAAGATTGGCTGGACATCAAGTATGCGCTGGAAGATATCAAGGACAGCCCGGAGGCGTACAGCAAAAATCCCACAGAAGCGGAAGTGCTGGTAAGGGATATCCTGGAAAGAGAGTACGAAGCCAAGCAGGCGGAAGTTACCGCACTGGAGGATGATTTTAACGCAAATATATCCGCGCTGCAGAAAGAAAAGGAAGCAAAAAGAAAGAAAGCCACTGTGGCGTGGAAGAGAAAAGAATCCAGGAGCAAGTACCTTTACGAGGTAGCAAAGATCGCAGGTGACATTTCCGGGTGGAAAGATTACAAAAGCGGTCTATCGTATAAGACCAAAACATTGCAAAGATACTTGCAGCATGTGGTAAGAACGCCGGAAGGACAGCGGGATCCGGAAAAAGCAAAAGCGTTGTACGAATACACCCAGGGAAGCTACAACCATATGGAAGCTGAAATGAAGAGGGAACTGAACGAAAAGTTCGATAAAATTGCGGCGCTGAAGATCAACCCGCAAGAAAGCACCTATATTCAGCTGCTGGGCGAGTACAGGCAAGGCGGCAAAGATATGGCAAAGACCGCCGTCACTAAGGCTATGGTTGAAAGCTACTATGCAGAACACGCAGACAAGATCGACACGGAAAAAGTGGAAAAAGCGCTGAAAATCGCCAGGGCAGACTACGACGATGTGTTCGCAAGAGCCAATGAAGTGCTGAGAGAGCATGGAATGGAAGAGTTAAAATATGTGCTGGGCTATTTCCCTCACATGAAGCAAATCCATCAGACCTGGTGGCAGAAAGCGCTAAACATTCAGCCAAAGGAAGAAAAAGCGAGATCTACAGCCGTAGCCGGTAAAACGGGCGCATTCCGGCCAAACAAAAAGCAGCAAGGCTTTAGCAAGGAAAGAAGCGGACCGGAGACGGAGTACGACTTCCTGAGAGGCTATGAGCAATACATGACCGGCGCCCTGGATTGGATCTATCACATCCCGGACATCCAGCGAATGAAAGCTATGGAAAATTACATTCGGATCACATCTGCACAAGAAAATGAAGTGCTGGCCAAAAAAATCAAGGAAATTCAAGAAAGCGACGCCTACAACGCAGACGAAGAGCAACTGCAGCTGGATCTAATTTTCCAAAGCGACACGAAAAACAACCTTTCCAACCTGGTCATTGACCTGATGAACCGCACCAACAACCTGGCGGGAAAACGCACCAGCGGTGACCGGCTGATGGAAGAATGGACAAGTGCTGACGCAGCAGATGTACTGAAGCGGATCGCCGGCAGAAACGCGGCCAACCTGGTGGCGGGCAGCCTTAGTGCGGGACTTAGCAACTTCCTGTCCATGACGAGAGCCATTGGCGGCACGACCCTGAGAAATGCCGGAAGAGCGATCTGGGATTACACCTTCCACAACAAAGAAGTGAATATGGTGGACAAATCAGATTTCCTGACCAACCGTTTGAAGAACCCGGAAAAGCTGCGGAAGGACTTTTGGGACAAGACTTCGGATGTGATCAGCGTGGTAAGCAATTGGACAGATAACTTCACAGCCAGGGTGATTTGGGATTCCAGGTACAAAGATAATGTGGACATGGGAATGGATGAAGCTGCGGCGATCAAGGATGCGGATGCATTTGCGGAAAGCGTAATGGCAGGCAGAAGCAGGGGCAATATGCCGACCTTGTTTAATTCCAAGAACATTGTTGCCAAGTGCTTTACCACCTGCCAGCTGGAAGTGGCAAACGATTTTGGGTATCTGTTCGAGGATTTGCCGAGAGACGAGCGGATCAAGAATACAAACAAGCTGGCGGCGGCATACACAAAGGTGGCCATTGGTACATTTTTGTTGTCGCAACTGTTTTATGAGCCGCTGACGGGAAGAAACCCAGGCTTTGACCCGCTGGGCATGGTGGTAGACCTGATCTTTGGCCTTGCGGATGACGAAGAAGAACCGGAAGAAGCGGTGCTGGATTTCCTGGAAGAGGGCTTGCAAAATATTCCTTTCGCTGGCGGCTTGTTTGGTGGCGGCAGAGTGCCGCTGAGTTCGGCGATGCCGTATGACGGAAACATACTGGATGCAGCAGAAGGCATTACCAAAGCGTTTACAGAACCGGATTGGAAAAATGTCTTTCGATCCATTTGGGAAGGAAACTGGGAAGGCATTAAAAAAGAAAGCCAAGAGGGCGACTGGATGAGCTTGCTGGACGAGTTGAGCAATCCCCTGTACTACCTGGTATCCCCCGTAGGTGGCGGTCAGCTGAGAAAGACATTTCAGGGAAGCGTTGGATTGTATGCGGGAAAGGAACATCCGGGAAACTATACGGAAGACGGTGGGCTTCGGTACCCTGTGGAGACGGATCCGCTGAGCGTGCTGCAAAATGCGCTGTTTGGCCGGTGGTCCAGCCAAAACGCGCAGCAGTACCTGGATGAAGGCCGCAGGCCGCTGACGGAAAAGCAGACCAAGGAGTTCTTCGAAAGCGGAATGACGATTCAGCAATACTGGGACTACCGTGACGAACTGGGCAAGCTGAAAAAGCAGGACGAAAAGCTGGCGCTGATCAACGGCATGGATCTGAGCGACGCACAGAAACGGGTGCTGAAAAGCTATCTCTTCGACGAGGAAGGGTATGCCAAGGACAACCCGGAAAAGTACGCATTCCTGGAGGAGGAAGGCATCGGATACCTGGGGTGGAAGGAACTGCCTGACGACGAGCAGGAGGCCTGGAGCTGGGCGTTCAAGCATCAGGACGAATACCGGCACTACAAGAAAAACGGCGTGCTGCCGGGAGACTACACAACCTATCAGGTACCGATGCTGGAATTCAAGGACGAAGCAAATCAAGCATACGAGTGGGAGTATAACTACCCGGACAAGGCAGTGATGGGCGATGTGTTTGAAGACGGCGTGGTGGAGTACCGAAAGTACATCAAGGCCATGTCCGAGATCGAAGGGGACAAGGACGCCAACGGAAAGACCATCAGCGGAAGCCGGGAGAAAAAGGTGGTGGCGTACATCGAGGGCCTGGACATCGATGGCGGCATGAAGAACATCCTGCGCAAGATCGAATACTCGGGCTGGCACGGGAAGGATTGGGAAATCGTGGAGTACCTGAACAACCGCACGGATATGAGCGTGACGCAGATCGTGAACATCTTGGAGCAAATGGGCGCCAAGGTGCGAGAGGACGGCACGGTGATTTGGAACTAGGGGGCCGGTAACGGCTCCCTTCACCGGGAAGGGAGGTAAAATATGTGAAAACACACATGAAACAGGACGGGGCATTGCCAAGAACACCGGAAGACCTGGAACGAAAGTATGAATTTGAGAAGCGGTTTCGAGAGTTGAGAGAAAAAGCAGAAAAAAGCTATGTGGATCAGAAACTGGACACAAAGGCACCGGATGGGTATGGGTATGGTGGAACTGTGATCGACACAAATACGATTGCAACCACAACCGAGGCAGAACTGGAAACAATCCTAACGCAAATGCTTTCCAAAATGGCGGCATATGAAGCAAAGCAAATTCGTTTTAAGTGTTCTGCTCTTGGTGACTGGAGTTTCTGTGGGACACTATTCAAAACAGGGGCTTATTATGGCTCGGTGAATGCGTTTGCAGGGTACAGGGATACGGTTGTTCGTGTAAGCAAATCTTTCTTTAACAGTGAATGGTGTCCAATAGAATGGGACAACCCTCTCATGCTGGAAAACAAAGAGTACCGCACCACAGAGAGATGGAATGGCAAGGCGGTCTACACCAAGGTGATTAACTGCGGCAAAATGCCTAACAACACCAATGCCAACATCAACTGTTTAACACCCAGCATGACCGTTATCGATTATGAGGTGATAATGATCAAATCTGGGCTGAGCATAAAGCTGCCGTATTTTGATGTTAACGGAGTTATGCAAGCAAGAGCAGTGTGTAACACCAATTCTTCTGTAATTCAGATTCTCACAAAATCGGATTTATCTAGCTATACAGGCTACGCAACGATCAAGTACACCAAGAATTAAGGAGGTCTGACCGATGAAGATTATCAAGTATAAATTACTGTCCGCTGAAATCGACAACGAGCAGATTTTCCTTGAAAAGTCTATGGGATGGAACGAGGTCAACGAAGAGATTGCCAAACAGGAAGCTTACAACGGCGAGTACACCATTGAGGAAGATGGGCAGCCAGAACCTGAAGCACAGCCCACGGAATCGGAACGGATTGCAGAACTGGAAGAAGCACTTGCCCTTTTGCTGAGTGGGGTGACGGGATGAGGAAAGAACTAAGAAAGCAAATCCTCAACTATAACAAGACAGTAAAAGAAAAAGCTGAAAAGGCTTCTGACCTGGATGTTATCGTGGCGGCACTGGCAAAGCTGCCGCCTGGTCAACTGAAGAAAGTGCTGACGGATGATGTGCTTGCTGTGCTGAAAAAGTACGGCATTGTGCTTTAACTAAGGAGGAAAAACATGATCGAAACAGGAAAAGAGCTGGCCGCGGCTTGCGTGGATGTGGCAAAAAACTATAAGACACTGTATGTGATGGGCGCTTTCGGTTGGCCTATGAACGACCACAACAAGCAGCGTGCCATGGGATCCTACAGCTACAACAGCGCAGCTGACCGGGCAGTAAAGATCAAGAAAGCAACCAAGGATACATTCGGCTTTGACTGCGTGTGCCTGATCAAAGCACTGCTGTGGGGCTGGCTGGGTGACGCAAAGCAGAACTACGGCGGCGCAAAATACTGCTCCAACAATGTGCCGGATGTGAACGAGGATGGCATGATCCGTGCATGCACAGAGGTGAGCGCTGACTTTGGCAAAATTGCCGTAGGCGAGGTGCTGTGGACAAGCGGACACATCGGCGTATACATCGGCGAAGGCCTGGCGGTGGAATGCACGCCTGTTTGGGAAGATGGTGTGCAGGTCACAGCGGTACACAACATTGGCAAAAAGAACGGCTACAACGGGCGCATGTGGGCCAAGCACGGCAAGCTGCCCTGGGTGACCTATGAAAAGGAGGAAACCACCGGAAAGGATTACACAATGGGGTTCCGGTATCTTCGCAAGGGTGACAAGGGCGATGATGTGAAGGCGCTGCAGCAGCTGCTGATCGCAAGAGGTTATACCTGCGGCGGATGGGGAACCGACGGAGATTTTGGAGACGGTACGGAAAAATCCGTGAAGTTGTTCCAGAAGGATTGCGAAATCGAAGTGGACGGCGTGGTTGGCAAGGACACCATGAGCCGGCTGCTGGGGGTGATGGTATGAGTGAGGCAATAATCGTCGCGCTGATTACCGGTGGATTGTCTCTTGCCGGTGTGGTGGGGACCTGCTTGGCTACCGCAAAAAAGAGCGAGAGGGCCGCTGCGGTGGCCCAGGCGGTCACGGATACCAAAATCGACGAATTGACCCGGGAGGTCCGGGAACACAACAACTTCGCACAGCGGATGCCTGTGGTGGAAGAACAAATTAAGGTCATTAACCACCGGATCGAAGATCTGGAACAATACCACAAACCGAAAAATTAAGGAGAACTACATATGGAAACTTTGAAGAAGAACCTTTCGAACCTTTTGAAGGTCAAGACCATCGTCACGATCCTGCTGACGATCGTCTTCTGCATCCTGGCGCTGACCGGAGTGATCTCCGGTGCGGATTTTCTAACCGTCTTTACGGTGGTAATCGCATTCTATTTCGGGACGCAGAGCGAGAAGAAGGCCACAGCCGCCAATGTTGACCCGCAGCAGAGCGGCGAGACTGTAGTGGAGTATGCGGTGCCCGTGGCGAAAACGGTGGATGAGGCTGTGCAGAATGATACGCATCCGCCTGATGGTGAAGTTACTGTGAAAGGCTTTGCGGAATGACAACGACACCCCTCTCGGAGAGATCCGGGAGGGGTGTTTTTGCGGTTGGCAACAAGAGGTGGGATTTGAAAATATCGACCTTGATATTTCATCGCCATTTTCATTGCCATTTTTTGTTCCGATTTAGGGAAAGAGGGACACGAATAGAAACGAATGTTTCTAAATAGAATCAAAGAAAAGTTTCGGATTATAGGAAAATGCGGGTAAAACATAGAAAAACAGCCCGGATAAAACAATCCGGGCAGTTTCCTGTTTGGCGGAGAAGGAGGGATTTGAACCCTCGATACCCTTTTGGGGTATACACGATTTCCAATCGTGCGCGCTCGGCCAGCTACGCGACTTCTCCAAATCGCGGTTTTCGGTCAGCCAAGATATAGTACAATACCTGAGCGCATTTGGCAAGACTAATTTTTGCATTTTTTCATCAAAAAAAATGCCCGGGTTTTGCCCGGGCGGGAAGGTCATGCTTCGCTTTTGGGTTCCTCGATCTTTTGGATCATGGACGAGTGGGTGGCGTATACCCGGACATAACCGGCAAAGGAAATCAGCAGGCACAGGCAATCCACCGCGGTGATGGCGATCACTGCGTCGTGGCTCAGTTCCGGCAGCAGCACCATGAGGATCAGGGTGACGAACAGCACCGTGGTACAGATCTTGCCGGACAGCAGGGCACCGGACAGAATCTTGCCCTTGCGCAGGATCAGGAAACCGGCAATGAGCTGGAAGCTTTCCTTCACCACGAACAGGCCGATAAGGATCCACAGCGTCGGGTAATTGATGGCAAGGCATACGATCAGGGTAAACTGAGTGACTTTGTCCGCAAAGGGATCCAGGATCCGACCCACATTGGAGATCATATTAAAATGTCTGGCGATCTTTCCGTCAATCAGGTCTGTCAGGCAGGATACGGCCAAAACGCCGCCTGCGATCAGGTGGTCAGCAAGATCCGTGGCATTGAAGTACAGCACCACATACACAGGGATCAGTACCAACCGGAACAGGCTAAGCAGATTGGGGATCGTCAGGAATTCTTTTTTCCAATCTTTTGAGAACATGCTTCTTCCTCCGGGATACCAATGGACACCATTGGCAACTATCCCTTATTATAGGTGATTTTCAGCAATAATCAAGCATCTTCCTGAAAAATATTGTGAATTTATTGTGTACTGCCTTTCCAAAGGCTTGCGGCCATGGGATAATGCAGCGCCAGCTGCTTCCAGGTGATCTTATCCAGCTCCCCGGTGGCCGGCAAACGGTTAAGGGTTTGGAAGGACAGCAGCGCTTCTTCGGTGGCAAGATCCAGCACTCCCGTCAAGCCCGGCGTGGCGATCCCGCCGTAGACCTGGGCCAGGACCGCCAGCATTCCCTGGGCCAGGTACAGGTTTGGATCTTGCTGCCCCCGGCGGATCACCTGGTTGGGTTCCAGGATCACCGCGATGGGCTGGGCCTCCCCAACCAGGATCAGTGCCGGTTCATAAGCTGCTACCACAGCTTCCCAGGTAGCCTCATCTGTTACCCCGGTGACCGGGAGACCGGCTCTGCGCTGAAGCGCCGATACTGCAGCGACAGTATTGGGGCCGTAAATTCCATCAGGCACGACGCTGGGAAGATTTCCGTCCTGCTCTGCAATTACCCGGAGCATGGTCTGCAGGCTTCGAACAGGCTGGTTGATAAAAGATTCGTTGGGCCTCATCGGATCACCTCCTGGCTTACGGGGTCCTGATTTCCCTGCTGCAGATCCCGGCCGGGGAACTGGGTCATGGTGGTGGTGCGGGAATAGCGGCCGCGGTTGGCGCTGCCCGATTGGAAGGCGGGGACGGCACCGGCCTGGGCGTTGGGGAAGGTTTCCCGATTTCGCAGGCTGGTGGTCTCAATGCCGGAGAACTGATCGTAGATCTCGTCCCAGGTGGCCGCATCCACCACCCCGGTGACCGGCAGCCCGAAGAAGCGCTGGGCAGCCTGCACAGAAGCCTGGGTGGCGCTGCCGAAGATGCCGTCGACCTGCAGGGGTGGGATGCTGTTGATGTAGGCCGACAGCACAGACAGCATATATTGCAGGTGGGGTACCTTATCGCCGGTATCTCCCAGGGCAATCGGGCTGGGGTAGGCCCAGTTGATGGAATAGAATTGCTGACCCTGGCTGCGCAGCTCCGACAGCCGGGTGACGGCGGTGTACAGCCGCACCAGGGCGTACCAGGTGGCAGGGCCAACGATCCCGTCGGGGGTCAGATCGAAAATCCGCTGGAAGGCCCGGACGGAGGCCTCGGTGCGGCTGCCGAAAATGCCGTCTACCGTGGGGATCTTGGGGATGGCTGGGTAATTTTGGGCGATGCGGTTCAGCTCCACCTGCACCACCACTACGCCCGGGCCGGTGCTGCCCCGGCGCAGGGGCGTGCCGGGATAGGAGGAGGTGATCCCACGGATGGGGGCATTGGGGACGATCTCCACATTGCCGTAGTAATTTCGCAGGATCCGGGTGGAATCATAGCCTTGCTTGGCCAAATTTTGGCTGCCCCATTGGCTTAAACCCTCGCAGGTCACGGTGGTGCCGTTGCAGAATTTGGCGGCCAGGGGTTCTACAAACCCCGGACGGCGAAGATAATCGTTGAAAAGCTCGTCAGCGATCCGGGAAACGGAGCCAAAGAAGCTGCGGCCGTTGACAAAAGCCTGGTCAAAGGCAGTGGAGCTGGTGATGTCAAAATCGTAGCCTCTGCTGCGGTAAAATTCCGTATACACCCGGTTCAGGGCGTAGGAAACGATGGCCAGGATATTGGCCCGCAGGGCGCTTTCGTCCCAGGTGGGGTAAATCTCGCTGGAAGCGACGTTTTTCACATAGTCGATGAAGGGTACCGTTACATTGGGGGCGTTGGCATCCGGTGTGCCCAAGTGAACGGTGATATTTTGGGGAACATAGGGAAGTACCGTCGGCATGGCGTCACCTCTTACAAGTTTTGGGGCGGGGTGGTGAAACGTTCGGTTTTTCCCCACTGGCTGGGCAGCTCCGACAGGGGGATCATTTCCAGATCCTGCACTGTGGTGACTCCGGGGAAGACCTGAAGGCCCGTAACACCGATCTGCTCATAGCCCCGGAGCCGTGCCTGAAGATCCACGGTGGCAAAGCCGGGCTGGCCGGTATTGGGCGATTGGCTGGCTGCCGGATCCGGTACCGGCAGGGCCACCGGCTGGATGCGTCCGCTGCGATCCGTCAGCTCCAGCGCCAGGGCGGTGCCGTCGGGGGCGGTGATGCTGACAGCTACATCCTTCAGCGGCAGCCGGGCGTAGCTGGAATATGCGTTTACCTGTATGTAACCTGTGGAAGACAGAGCAATCCCTCCTTAATTGGGTTTCAAATTATGATATGCCATGGGCAAAAAGAATGTGCGGGGAGACCCCGCACACACTTTAAATGAAGTCCTCCATTTGCCGGATGTTGGCGTTCTCGTGATCCAAAAGCCGCTGGGCAAGCTGGCAGACCTGGGGATCCCGGCTATGATATCGGTGGAGATTTTTCAGTCCCTTGATCACACCCCGTGTGTTGCCCTGCACCATCAGTGCCGCGATCTTGGCGTCCTTGTTCCGCCCCTGGAGTCGGATCCGGGTCATCATTTCTGCCATGTTCCGCACCCCGGGATTCAGCTCCCGCAGCTGCCAACCCCGTTCTTTGGCGATTTTGTGGGCCTGGGTCTCGATGGCGTCATACTCCCGCTTCTGGGACTCCAGGGCGCTTTTTACCTGTGTCCGCACCGCGTAATCCTGAACGCTGCGGATGCCGATCTGCCCCATCTGCGTGGTTTTCAAAATGGAGGAGAGAACCTCTTTGCTGTTTTTCATCTTCATCACCCGGTATCAGTATGGCGTGGCTGCGGCGGTTTTATCCGCGCATTTTTTCTTTTCCTGCGCATAACATGGTGGGTGAGAGGAGGGGATACTATGTGTGCCATCGCAGGAATGCTCGGCCTGTGCATCGGGGATACGGAAACGATTTTGGCCACCATGGCCAGGCGGGGCCCGGATGCCCGGGGCATCTACCGGGAGCCGGGGTGTACATTGCTTCATGCCCGGCTGGCGGTGATCGACCCGGAGGGCGGAAGGCAGCCCATGTCCATGGATCAGGCGGGGGAGACCTATACCATCGTTTACAACGGAGAACTTTACAATACGGAGCAGCTGCGTCGGGAACTGTGCTGTTTGGGCCACCGGTTTTTGGGTCATTCCGATACGGAGGTGCTGCTCCATGCTTACGCCCAATGGGGAGAAGGCTGCCTTGCCAAGCTCAACGGCATTTTTGCCTTTGCGGTGTGGGAGCGGGGCAGCGGGCGACTGTTCCTTGCCCGGGATCGGATGGGGGTCAAACCGCTTTTTTACCTGCACCGGGAGGAAATGCTGCTCTTTGCTTCGGAGATCAAGACCATCCTGGCCTGTCCCGGAGTGCAGGCCCAGCTGGACGCGGAAGGGGCGGCGGAGGTGCTGCTCCTTGGGCCGGGGAGAACTCCGGGTTGCGGGGTATTCCGGAATATCCAAGAATTGGAGCCGGGGTGCTGTGCCTTTTTTGAAGCCGGACAAATGACAGTGAAGCGCTATTGGAAGCTGCGGGATCGGGAACACCGGGAAAACTTTGCGGAAACCGCGGAGCAGGTACGCTTCCTGGTCACCGATGCCATCCGCCGGCAGATGGTCTCCGATGTTCCCATCGGCACATTTTTGTCCGGGGGGCTGGATTCCAGCCTGATCACGGCGGTGTGCGCGGAAGAAATGGGGCGCAAAGGGCAGCGCCTTGACACGTTTTCCGTGGATTATGAAGACAATGACCGGTATTTTACCCCCAGTAAGTTCCAACCCAATGCCGACGGCTATTACATCCGTCAAATGCAGGAGACCCTGAATACGAACCACCATTGGTGCGTCCTCAGCCCGGAGGAACTGGTGTCGGAGTTGGAAAATGCCACGGTTGCCCGGGACTTGCCGGGGATGGCGGATGTGGATTTTTCCCTCCTGGCCTTTTGCCGGGAGATCAAGCAGCATGTGACCGTGGCCCTGTCCGGCGAGTGCGCGGATGAGATCTTCGGGGGTTACCCCTGGTACCGGGATCCGGAGGTGCGGGATCGGGAGGGCTTCCCCTGGGCGCAGAATACCGCCTGGCGGCAGTCGCTTCTGTCACCGGAACTGAAAAAGAGGATAGATGGAGAGGATTTTATCCGGCAGCGCTATGCGGCGACTTGCCGGGAAAGCGATATCCTGCCGGGGACATCGCCAACGGAGCGGCGGATGAAGGAGATGGTGAACCTGAATCTGCGCTGGTTCATGCAGACCCTTTTGGATCGCAAGGATCGGATGAGTATGTTCTCGGGGCTCGAGGTGCGGGTGCCGTTTTGCGACTACCGCATCGCCGAGTACCTCTACGCAGTGCCTTGGGAATTCAAGGAGTATGGAGGGAAAGAAAAGGGACTCCTGCGCTACGCCATGCAGGGCTATCTACCTGAGGAGGTTCTGTGGCGAAAGAAGAGTCCCTACCCCAAGACCTACCACCCCCGATACTGGGAACTGATCGCCGGCAGAGCAAAGACGCTGCTGGCGCAAGGTGACAGCCCGCTGTTTCATCTGATATCCCGGCAGGCTCTGACAGAACTTTTGGAAGGGGAGCAGCCCTGGCCTTGGTACGGCCAGCTGATGCGTGGGCCGCAAACCGTGGCCTATTTTCTGCAGCTGGATCATTGGCTCCGGGAAAACCGGGTGGAGCTGCTGTTTTGATGAGAAGAAAAGCACCACGAAAGTGGTGCTTTTCCTTGTTTCTTGTGAAATTTGTATAACTTTTAACTGTTTTTTTGTGGCACCTGCTGGATTGAAAAACCAGCCTTATTATGGTATTCTTATCTTGGAGAAAGTGTTGGTTTTTTCTGTAGAATTGGAAAGGAGAAGCAAAATGGAACACAGAAAGAAAATACTGCGTTTGATCCTGATTTACATTTTTATTATAGAAACATTCCTGGTCTGTGATATCTTCCTGTATGATGCCGCTTTTTGCAGAGATTTTATGACCAACTTTGTGTACAAAGGAATGGATATATGGGATGCTTACCGGCTTTTAGGTAAATCGCTGGGCAATGTCGGCTTCGGTGCCGTTGTAATGGAATATCACTTGCCCTTTGGAAATTATTTCTATGTATCATCCATGTCCTCTGTTGTTGGGGCTGTAAAATCAGACAGTTATCTTTTTAAGGGCTTCCTGATTCCGGTGATCGTGGCTGCGGTTGCCGCAGTTGAGGCAGGATGGTATGCTCTGTACTCCCGCCGTGCCAAAAGAAAGGCAGCGGCTTCCCGGGACGGTTGCTCGATAGCGGAGTCAAAGAATATGCGGTCAGGGCAACTGTTGAAAAAAGTACCGCATTTGATCCTAGTGTATATTTTTGTCATTGAAACATTCGTGTTGTGCGATCTGTTTTTCTTTGATGCCGTATTTTACAGAGACCTTATAGCGAACCGCGTGAATGTTGAAGGAATGCGCTATCAGGATGTTTACCACCAGATTTTGGGCATCCCAAATAATGTTGACTCCGGTGAAGCGGTAAAGATATATAGTTTGCCCTTTGGAAATCAACTCTACCTGTCAATAAAGTCCCTTAGAGTTATTTCTGTAAGTGCTGACCGTTATCTTTTCCAAGGGATTCTTTTCCCGGTGATCATGGCTGTGGTTGCTGCGGTTGAGGCCGTGTGGTGTGTACTGCGCTTCCGCCGTGTTGCCTCCAAAGATTCGGCGCTCTCGAATGACCCGAATGAACCGCTCCCTTGTAACAACGATACACCCCAGTAGTTCCATAGCCCGCTGCCATATTGGCAGCGGGTGCAGAGGAACATCAATGCCGCCATTCAGCCGGGGCCGGGAAATGTGACCGTGGAGACGGTGAAGGCGAAGCAGCGGTACCGGATTAC
>JAZREG010000143.1:0-21612 GCA_045660725.1 Faecousia sp. | reverse complement strand
GGGTTCGATTCCCGTACCCTGGTGCAAAAAGGAAGGCCACCCAATGGGTGGCCTTCCTTTTTGGAGCAGAGGGAATCGAACCCATCAAATGCGGGGCGAATGAGCGCCGCCGGCGAGGGCTTGACCCAGCCGCTCCTTAATTTTCGCCCTCAGGCGAAAATGCAAATCGGTTCCCGTACCCTGCGGTCACGCATTGAAATCCACACGCCTTTGTGCTATACTGGAAGCATCCATCACAAAGGAGTGTCG
The DNA here is from genome assembly GCA_045660725.1 of Faecousia sp. Lineage (GTDB taxonomy): Bacteria > Bacillota > Clostridia > Oscillospirales > Oscillospiraceae > Faecousia. Next base: position 21,363 of record JAZREG010000143.1, on the reverse strand, counting down.
TTATGTTTCAGTTAACCATCAATGAAAACAACCGGCTTGGCCCCATGCGGCCTGTCCACGGCGTGGGCAACGCCCCGGTGCTGGGCTGGAATAACGGTGCCCTCATGCACTTTTTGGGCGATGCCGGCATCCCCTACTCCCGGCTGCACGATATGGGCGGTGTCTTCGGCGGCAACCGATTCGTGGATATCCCCAATATTTTCCGGGACTTTGACGCAGATCCGGAAGATCCCGCCTCCTATGATTTTGCCTTTACCGACTGGCTTCTGAACGCCCTGCACGATCAGGGTGTGGACATCATCTACCGCCTGGGCGTGACCATCGAGAACGCCATCGATGTGAAGATGTACCGGATCTTCCCGCCCAAGGATTTTCACAAATGGGCCGTCATCTGCGAGCATATCGTCCGGCACTATAACGAAGGCTGGGCCGACGGCTTCCACCTGAATATTCGCTACTGGGAGATTTGGAACGAGCCGGAAAATGACCCGCAGCTGTGCTGCAACCATATGTGGCAAGGTACCAAGGAGCAGTATTTTGAACTGTACCGGATCACCGCCAACCACCTGAAAGCCTGCTTCCCCGATATTAAGGTAGGCGGCTACGCCAGCTGCGGCTTCTACACCATCGGCGAAAACGGAGAATACGACCCCAACCACCCCCGGGCCAGGTATCACTACTTCTACACCTTCTTCCACGACTTTATGAAGTACATCACCGCCCAGGAGACCAAAGCGCCCCTGGATTTCTTCTCCTGGCACCACTATCAGAACCACACCACCGTGGCCCGGTACGCCCGGTATATCCGCCGGGCCCTGGACAGCTACGGCTTTACCCAGGCGGAAAGCATCCTGGACGAGTGGAGCCCCGGCCCCGAGACCCGGGACACCCCTCTGGACGCGCCGCTGATCGGCGCGGTGCTGGCCTCCCTGCAGGATGCCCCCATCGACATCGCCAACTTCTACGACGGCCGGGCGGAAACCAGCTACGGCGCCCTGTTTGACCCGGTGCATGTGACCACCTTCGCCACCTACTACGATTTCGTGGCCTATAACGAGCTGTATAAGCTGGGCACCCAGGTGGAAGCCTCCGTGGATTGCCCGGAAATGGTGACTGTGGCCGCCTCCGACGGGGAGAAAACCGCTGTGCTGCTGGTCAACCCCACCGCCCAAAGCACCAAACTGACCCTTTCCTTCCCCTGCGAAAAGTGGATCATCATCGATCCCCGGCACACCCACGAAGCTGTTCCCGTCCCCAAGGATGGACTTTTCCGGCTTCCGGGTCTGTCTGTTTCCCTTTTCTGGGTCAAAAAGTGAGAAATTTATAACTTTTTTGTTGACAAACAAAGCTTCCGTGCTATAATGACGGAAACAAACGAATATGCGTGAATCGATAGAGGTGCGGTACGCATCAGTAGCTCTGCCAAAGAAGGATCGGGATCCGGCAGGGTGAAAGGGTACACCGCCGAAGCTTCCCTGGCCACCCGGGCCTGGGCTGCTGGGCCTCCGGAGAATATCCGAGAGGACTGTCACGAAAGTGGAGTGCTATCATTTATTGGCCAAGTTTTACTGCCGTGAATGTGGGTTTTCTCCGATTTCACGGCAGTTTCGTTATTTAGAAAGGAAGAGAACCTATGAAAACTACCCTTGCACGGCTGCTGCTCATCGCACTGGCCATCACCCTGGTCCTGGGCCTGGCTGTTTCTGTCAGTGCTGAGGATTACACCGACCACGATACCGCCCTGGACTACCTGGAAAATTACGATTCCAATGTGGGCAGCGATGAAAGCTTTGCCGAAAACATCGCCCAGGCCCTGGAAACCGTCCGTCAGTCCATCGCCCAGTACGCAACCTTCTGGGCGCTGGTGCCTCCCATCATCGCCATCGTGCTGGCTCTGATCTCCAAGGAAGTCTACGTATCCCTGTTCGTGGGCATCCTCTCCGGCGCCCTGATCTACGCCAACTTTAATCCCTGGGGCATGGTCACCAACACCTTCGAGGTGATGATCGGCAAGCTCTCCGACGGCTGCAATGTGGGCATCCTGATTTTCCTGGTGACCCTGGGCATGATGGTGGCCCTCATTAACAAGGCCGGCGGCTCCGCCGCTTACGGCCGCTGGGCTGCCAAGCACATCAAGAGCCGGGTGGGCGCCATGATCTCCACCTGCGTCCTGGGCATGCTGATCTTCGTGGATGACTACTTCAACTGCCTGACTGTCGGCTCCGTCATGAAGCCCGTCACCGACAAGCACAAGGTCTCCCGGGCAAAGCTCAGCTACATCATCGACGCCACCGCCGCCCCGGTGTGCATCATCGCCCCCATCTCCTCCTGGGCTGCCGCTGTCTCCAGCGTGGCTCCCGAGGGCCAGGGTCTGACCCTCTTCATCCAGTCCATCCCCTATAATCTGTACGCCCTGCTGACTCTGTTCACCGTCATCGCCATGGCGCTGATGAAGCTTGACTTTGGCCCCATGCGTCTGCATGAGCGCAACGCCCTGAAGGGTGACCTGTTTACCACCGATGCCCGGCCCTACGCCGACGTTTCCGAGGAAGAAGTCAACACCAAAGGTACTGTGCTGGACCTCATCGCCCCCATCGTGGTGCTGATCGTGTCCTGCGTGCTGTGCATGGTCTACACCGGCGGCTTCTTTGCCGGCGAGAGCTTCCTGGACGCTTTCGCCAACTGTGACGCTTCCATGGGTCTGGTGCTGGGCTCTGTGCTGGCACTGGTGTTCACCATGCTGCTGTATCTGCCCCGGAAGGTCATCACCTTCAAGCAGTTCTCCGCTTCCCTGACCGATGGCTTCAAGGCTATGGTCCCCGCCATTTTGATCCTGACCTTTGCCTGGACCCTGTCCGGTGTCACCGGCCAGCTGGGCGCTACCGTGTTCGTGGCGGAATTCGTCCGCACCTCCGCCAGCAGCATGGCAAATCTGCTGCCCGCCATCGTCTTCCTCATCGGCACCGGCCTGGCCTTTGCCACCGGCACCTCCTGGGGTACTTTTGGTGTGCTGCTGCCCATCGTTTGCTCCGTATTCCCCAGCGGCGAGCTGATGGTCATCGCTGTGGCCGCCTGCCTTGCCGGCGCTGTCTGCGGCGACCACTGCTCCCCCATCTCCGACACCACCATCATGGCTTCCACCGGCGGCCAGTGTGACCACATCAACCACCTCAACACCCAGCTGCCCTACGCCCTGACCGTTGCCGGCGTATCCTTCGTGGGCTATATCCTGGCCGGCTACATTCAGAACGCCTGGATCGTGCTGCCTGTAAGCCTTCTGCTGATGTTCGGCACGCTGCTGGCCATCAAGCTGCTGCAGAAAAAGGATTAAGTTTCCCTTGACAATTCTGCTTCATTTGCTATAATCGACTCAGATCGCAACGCAACCACGTCTTCGGGGAGCCGGATGCATCCGGCTGAGATTGAACTTTGTAGTTCTGACCCGTGAACCTGATACGGCTAGTACCGTCGGAGGGAAAGATGCACATATGAGATGCCTTTGGTATCGCATTGCACCCAGACGGATGCAATGCGATACTTTTTTTCTTGGAGGTATCTCTCTATGCAAACCAAAACCAAACGGCTCACCGAAAGCGCAATGCTCCTGGCGGTAGCCATCGTCCTGGAACTGGTGTCCAAGATGCTCATTCCCGAGCAGCCCTTCGGCGGGCAAGTGACCCTGGCGGCCATGCTGCCGGTGCTGCTGATCTCCTACCGTCACGGTCTGCGCTGGGGCTTTGTGGCCAGCTTCGCCTATGCCCTGATGGAAATGGTGCTGGGCAGCAAAACTGTGGCAGCCGCCTTCCAGCCTGGCTACTTTGGGGACAGCGCCATGATCGGCAACGCCCTGATCATGTGCCTGCTGGATTACCTGGTCGCCTATACCGCCCTGGGCCTGGCCGGCATCTTCCGCGACCGGGTAGAAAACAAGGGTCTTTCCCTGGTGCTGGGTGGCCTTGTGGCCATGGCTACCCGGTTCATCGCCCATGTGGCCTCCGGTTATGTGCTGTTCTCCGGCTGGGCCGAGTGGTATTTCACCCAGGAAGGCTTCCCTGCCTGGGGCGCGCAGTTGGTGGAAACCTTAAGCGCCGAGGGCCTGGGCCTTGTGTACAGCCTGGTGTACAACGGCATGTACATGCTCCCGGAAATGGTCATCGTTTCCCTGGCAGCGCTGCTCCTGGCCCGGGCGCCCCGAATCGTAGAGAAAGTAAGCTAACAAAAAGGCGTGTGCTTTGCACACGCCTTTTTCTTTACTGATACATCTGCAGCCCCGGGGCGTCCTGCGCCATTTGGCTTGCCTGATACAGGATCTGCGCCACCTGGCCACGGGTCAGAGGCGCCTCTGCGGTCAGCCGGATGCCGTTTTCTGTCATGGTCGCTACCGCTACCGCAGCCCAGGCCATGGCATCCTCCTGGGGTGCGCCGTCCATGGTGCAGGTACTCACCGCCAGGTCCATGGCATTTTGCAGCATCACCGCCGCCACACCACCGGTGACCGTTTCCTGATGGCCAAAGGTCTCCCCGTCAGGCAGCCCTGCGGTCAGCCCGGCCCTCATGGCTGCGGCCAGATAGGGCTTCAGCCAATCCGGCACATCCTCCCCATAACCGGTAAACTGGGCATCCTTATCCACCGGGATCCCCAAAGCTTTGACGGTCATGGCCAAAAATTCCCCTCGGCTGACAGGCTTATCCCCATGGAAGCAAAGATCGCTGCCGATCTGCTCCCCCACAAACAGCCCGGTATTTTTCATCCACTCCGCCGCAAAGCGATACTCCCGGCCTACAGTATCGGCATACTGCCGGTTGTCACCGGGCTTCAGGATCTGAACCGTCACCGTAGCCTCCCGGGATACATTTCCGGCAGGGTCTGTGGCGGTGTAGGCAAAGGAATCGGTGCCTACCTTGTTCTTCCTGGGGGTGTAGACGAAGGTGCCATCATCGCGCACCTCCAGGCTGCCCCGCCGGGGCTGCCGGGTGATGGTGAAGGTCATGCCCTTGCCCTCAGGATCGGAGGCCTTCAGCACCCCCTCATTGGGCAGATTCTTGTAGGTCTCCATGGCGCTGTCTTCCGCCACAGGGGCTTTGTCCTCCTTACCCCGGATGGCGATGGTCATCTGGGCAGCCTTCTCCACCCGGTCGGCATAAATGGGCAGGAAGGTGACCACCGCCTGGCGATCCTCCAGGGTCTGCAGCGGCGCGAAGGTCATTTGGGCGATCTGTCCGGCGGTAAGGATATCCCCCTCCCGCAGCACCCGGCTGCCCAGCAGCACCGTGCCGGTTTCGCTGTCAGGAAGGCCGGTGATGCAGATGCCCTGCAGGGTGCTGTCGGCAGAAAAATCCTCCTGGCGGAAGCAGTAGGTGCTGTCGCACTCCACCTCCAGGGCGGATGCCCCGGCGCACAGCCCCACCAGGCAGGCCGCCACCGTCAGAACGCAAAGAATTTTGGTTCGAAGCATAGAAAAACCTCCTATAAATTTCTCCGGAGGTATTGTTTGCTTCCCTTGGGAAAATTATTCAGTCGCCGCCAGCGGGTGTGGAATTTTTCCGGAAGCTGTGATATAATAGCCCAATCCAACCACAGAAAGGAACCAAATCATGTCTACCCGTATTTTCCGTGGCCTGGCCCTGTGCCTGGCTCTCCTGCTTTTGGGCGCCGCCCTGGCCGGCTGCACCGCCACCACCCCCGGGACCACCACAACAGCGCCCACCACCACCGGGGCAAAGCCGAACCCCCAGGTGACCTACTACGCCGATATCGTTATCCGGGATTACGGCACCATTACCATCCAATTGGACGCCACCGCCGCTCCCATCACCGTGGCCAACTTCGTCAAGCTGGCAGAAAGCGGCTACTACAACGGCCTGACCTTCCACCGCATCATCGCAAACTTCATGATGCAGGGCGGTGATATCGACGGCGACGGCTACTCCAACGGCGACAAGGAGACCATCTACGGCGAATTTCCCGCCAACGGCTGGAACAATTCCCTGAAGCACACCCGGGGCGCCATCTCCATGGCCCGCTCCAACTATGCCAACAGCGCCAGCACCCAGTTCTTCATCGTTCATCAGGACGCCCCTACCCTGGATGGCTACTACGCCGTCTTCGGCTATGTGACCCAGGGCATTGAGGTGGTGGACGCCGTGTGCGCGGCGGCCCGGCCTGTGGACGATAACGGCTCCATCCCCCCTGAGGAGCAGCCGGTGATGACCTCCGTGACCATCCGCACCGAACCCACCGCCTGAATCGCAGAAAAGCACCCCATTTCCGGATTTGGAAATGGGGTGCTGTTTTTTTACTTTTTATTCTTTTCCTTGGCCCGCTTGTCGTTGATGATCTGCATCTCCTTGGCGGTAATGAGCAGGCAATCATTCTCTCTTGCCCATTCCACGCAGCCCTTCAGCACCAGGGGCAGGAACACCCGGGGCACATTCAGGATCATCTCCAGGGCAGCGTCGGTAAACTTGACCTTGTCGGCAGCCCGGTCGGCGGCATAGCGGACGGAATCCAGGCTCTGCTTGCGGATGGGCAGCAGCTCGGCACGCATCCGGGTCTTGCGATGGAACCAGAAGTTCTTGGAGTCCCGGTAGCCGTAGTCCACAGGCAGATTGGGAAAATCTTTCGTCTTGACACCGTTGATGATGGCGTCAGAATACTTCTTCTTCATGAGGATCTTATCGACTTTGAGGATGAAGTGGGCGCCAAACTTACTGGTGATGCCGTTGAAATCATGGTAAGGCGGCTCGTAGCCGGTGGTGCAGCCGGGGGCATCATTTTGGGCGCCGTCCAGCTCCCGGACCCAGGTGCATTCAATGACCTGGATGGCGTCGGTCAGAACCAGGGGGCGATCCCCCTCGGCCTGGCCTTTTTCCAGCTTGAACTGGCAGCTCGGCATCTTATCCTCGGGCTTGTCGCCGGGCCAGGAGAGCTTGACACATTCCTTGAAGGTCTTCGGCTTGTCATCCACAAAATTGATGGCGCACTTGCCGGAGCGCAGAATATTCTGAGCAGTATTGGAGCTGTTGCGGCAGGAAAGCAGCATGGCGTAGTAATCTTTGCCGGCCACATAGTAAGGCTGCACCAGGGAGTAGGGGCCGAGGGTGGTGGTGCCATCCTCGCACAGGGTGCTGATCACCACGGTGGGCATGGGGAAAAACAGGGACGTCTGGTAGAAGTTATCTACCACGCGAAGGTTCTCAAAGCTGGACATGGTACATCTCTCCTTTATGTAATCACAAAACGAAGGAACGCCGGAGCGTCTTCCAATATCTAACATTATACCCCCACCCCCGCGTGAAATCAACCCCCTCCCCACCCCAAAAAACAGAGGCTCCCCGAAGGGAGCCTCTTGCTTTATGGGGTGCTTTATTTGCCGATTGATCAGTTAAAGCTAATCATGACATACTTGGTATCCACACCCGCCCAAGTGATGCTGGTAGGTCTGTCGCCGGTAGTCACATCACCATAGGTCATGTTGGTAGTAGAAAGGATCATGCCAGTATTTACGCCGCCATCGGCAATCTTAACGCTTCGTCCTGCAAAGGATGTCTTGCCCCTCACCTGGCTGAGCGCATGCCAGAAGAAAATGTAATCCTTACCCTCAGGAACAACATCCTCGATGATGGGTTCAGAATACTGGGCAGACTGGTCTGTGCCGATCAGCAGATGCACTTCCTTACCGTTGATCATCACACTGCAGTGACCAACCCGCTTATTAAAGGCTGCATAAACATTGTCAACCTTTTCATAAGCAGTCAGCGGATACTGACTCAGGATCAAATTGCCGGAGAAGGTGTTTTCATCAACGAGTTCAACATAGTAGTAGTAAGGATATCCAGCTTCCGCTGCAACGGTAGCCGCATCCTTATACTTACCCTGAGCCGTTACTTTAACCAACCCCACGATACCAGGCTTTTCTTCCTTGATCTTACCGATGATATCTGTCGCCTTCGCCTCAGATTGACCGAACTGATTTGCCCAGAAGCTCAAGAGCTTGGTACTGGCCCAAACAGGATATACCGTGGTGTTGGCAGAAATATTCTCCAGCTTGGTGACGCGGTTTTTGCCTGCGGCATCAGTTGCCCAGCCGGCAAAAGCCTTGCCGGCGGGAGCCGTAAAGGTGGTAGTGGTAGGCAAGGCATAGCTGCTACCTGCCTTCATCGTACTGCCAGTCTGGCTGCCTTCGCCACCGTTGGCATTAAAGCTGACTGTGACCTCCTTCAGGCGGACAGTCATAGGCACCACATTAGCGGATGCGTTGCCACCTGCGGCTGTTGCAACCTTGGAAAGGGCAGGAGTGCCAACCACTTCCCAATTGTTCAGAGACACCACGGTACCCGTGTTGCCGTCACTCAAACCAGTAACACTTCTGCCGTAGTCATAAGTCTTGTAGGTGCTACTACCGAAGGTGTGGCCCAGCAGAACAAAGTCGTTGCCGGTAGATACGGCGCGGGTCTTGATCATGGATGCCTTGCCGTTGCAGTCATAGCCAACATAGATATCCACATCGGTTCCCTTGATTGTAGCAGTGTATCGCCAAATAGCACCATAGCTGTCAGTGACACCCTCAGAGAGCGGGAACTTACTCAGGATGATGTTGCCACGGTCAGACTTGTTGTTACTATCGTACGCAATCTTCTGATAGTAGTAGTAGGGGTAGCCAAAGCTCTTGGCATAAGCGTCCATGTCGCCATCAGAAGTCATGGTTGCATAGACAGAAACCAGCGACACAACATCAGGATCTCTGCGCAGGATCTCACTCTTGACGGTGTTTGCACCGCTAGTGGGGACCTTACTTGCCCACCAAGTCAGGTACTCAATGTTCTCGGTCTCTTCCCAGATAGCGTACAGGGTCTTATCGCCGCTCAGGTTAATGGTGTTTCCGGAGATGATCGCACCGTCCTTGGTCTCAGACCAACCGGCGAATACCTTACCGCCGGGTCTTGCAAAACCGTTGGCGGGCAGGGTGTAGATGCCGGCATCGGCAAGCACATCTGCCATGGTGCCGTAGCCGCCGTTGGCGACGAAGGACACGGTATGCTGTTTGGGGAGCTCTTCCCAGATAGCGTACAGAGTCTTATCGCCGGTAATGTTGATAGAATTGCCGGAGATCACTGCGCCGCCCTCGGTCTCAGACCAACCGGCAAAGACCTTGCCGGCGGGTACGGTGAAGGTGGTAGTGGTGGGCAGGGTCACATTGCCGCCATCGGTGTAGATGGGAGCCTGAGTGCCGGTGCCTTCGCCAGCATCAAAGCTGACGGTGTAGGCCTTCAGACGGATGGAGCCTACCATGACGCCGGTTTCAATACCGGCGGCAGCAACGCCGGTAATTCTGGCTTTGCAAGTGATTGCATCGGTGATCGCCCAGCGGTTCAAGGATGCCGCGATACCATTCTCACCGTTGGAAGTGGCTTTTCCAGCTGCGATGGGCAGGCCTGCATAAGCGCTGGAGCTTGCCAATCTGCCCGCTCTGTGGGTCAGCAGGACGAAGTCATTGCCGGTAGCCGCAACATCTGCTGTAACAAAGGCTTCGGATTTGCTCGGCACACAGTCATAGCCGGTGTAGACATTCAGCTTTTCGGATCCGATGGTAACCTCAAAATGGTTCAGCTTATAGCCATCAGCATCGGTATGATCCTTGATGTAGGTGAAGGGGTACTTACTCAACAGGACATTGCCGCGACCGGCAGTTACCTCTACGTACTGATAGTAGGGGTAACCCATGCTCTCGGCATATGCATTCATTTCGGCCGCTGTCTTTGTTTTGATATTGAAGGATGTCAGGCCAACGATATCTGCATTGCGCAGGCGAACTTCGGCCTTGATCTTCACAACGTCAGCATCGCTGCTGCCGTTAATGTTGACCCACCACTCCATCAGGCTGACACTACCGGTCTCTTCCCAGATGGCGTAGACGGTGGTGGTGGCGTTCTTGGTGACCACAGCGGTGTTGACCACGTCATCCTTGGTGGCATTAGCGGTCAGGCCCCAGCCGGCGAACTTCTTGCCGGCAGGGCTCAGCACATCGATCTCGGTGGGCAGGGTGTAGTCGCCCACATTGGCGGTAACGCTCTCCAGGGTGCCGAAGCCGCCGTTGACCTCAAAGACCACGGTGCCGGTGGGGTTCTCGGCGTAAGCCATGCCCAGCTCCACAGCTGCGGCGGGCATGGTGAACTTGATGGCTGCATCGGCTGCGGTGCCTTCGGTGAGGACCAGCCCGGTGGGCAGGGTCCAGCCGTCGAACTTGTAGCCGGCAGGTGCGGCAGGCGCGGTGATGGCAACAGTTGCGTTCTCTGCGTACCAGCCGTTGACGGTGGTCTCACCGTCAGCAACGATGGTCACAGGATACTTGGTGTCGCCATCCTTATAGGTAGGCATGGAGATGGTGGCGTAGTACAGCTTCTCAACGGAGTTAAAGCCGGCAGCGGTGTATGCCTCACGCAGAGAGCTGTCCTCGCCGTAACTATCGGCCTTAACGGTGATGTTGCTGCTGCCGAAAATGGTCAGGTTGGCATCCTTAGCGGCCACGGTAGCGCCCAGCTTCTGTGCGATGGTCGCCTTAGCATCCGCATAATGTGCCTTACCCAGTACCACAAAGGCATCCTCATCGGCGCTGGCGATCACATCATACAGGTTCTGCTTGCCGGAGGTCCAGTTGGAAGCAGCACCCATGTGGGTGAAGTACACACCCAAGCGGGTAGGCTCTGCCTCAGTGCCTACGTTCACAATGATATGGCCTGCGTTACGGATCTCAGTACCATCCGGATTCAGCTCGACGGACTCAGAGAACAGGATAGGCAGCTTGCTCAGGACAAAGTGGCCGACGTAGCCGGCACCTTCTTCGTCAAGAGTAGACGTACCGGTTTGATAGCCGGGTGCGAAGTAGCTGTTGGGGTAGATCTCCTTCAGAGCTTCCCGCAGAATGGGAACCACATCCACGGTGTTTCTGCCGCAGCTCTTGTCATAGTCGGTAAGGGAGACCACCAGGATATCTGCGCCGCAGCTCTTCAGATTCTCAATAATGCCTTCCTGATACTTGGCAAATCTTGCCTGGAACCGGTAAGCGGGCAGGATAGCGACCTTGATCTCATCGGAGGTGTCGCCGGTTTCCAGACGCTCGGTGTAAGCAACCGCCTGATAGGTAGCGGTCAGCTTGACAGCCGTTGCGGGCATCTCGAAGACCTGCTCCATAGCCATGGGATCTTCCAGGGTAATGCCCTCGGCAACCCAGCCGGCGAAGACCACGCCCTTGCCGGGAGTGTTGGCCATGGCGTAGACCTCTTCGCCTTCCTGGAAGGCGCCGGCGCCGGTGCCGTTGTTGACAGTCAGGTCATATTCGGGCAGATCAGCCAGCTCCACCTTGGAGTAGCCGGCGATGTTGGGAATGGTAGTACCGATGGGGCTTCTGCCGTCGTAGGCGTAATGCTTGGTACCGTAGGTGCGCATACCGTCCATGGGGTAGTCGCCGGAAACGGCAATGCAGTTGGTGGTGCCAACGCTGCCGGGGGTGTAGACCTTCATGGTCTTGCCGGCGAAGGTGGCGGGAATCACAGCATCACAGCTGAGGATGATGAAGTCTCTGCCGCCATTGGCCTCGGACTGGGCCTTCACAGCAGCCTCCAAAGTGGCCAGCTGCGTTGCCTTGTTGGCGCCGCCGTCGGTATCGCCCACATAGACGTCAACCAGCTCGCCGCCGGGCATCTTGACGGTAGCCTGCAGGTAGCGACGGCCTTCGCCGCCCTCTGCGCCGATCTCACGCAGCACGACGGAGGTAACGCTGCCTTCCACGATGGGATAATGGCTCAGCAACAGCTGGCCGTAAGCAGTGGTATCGTTGACAGTATGCTTTCTGACCCATGCGTAATGCTCATAGCCAGCCAGCTGAGCAAATTCCGCTGCGCCCTCATCGCTGAGAACACTGATGGGAACATGGTCCAGGCCAATGATTTCAGGCTTGTTCTTCAGCAGCCAGGTCAGGATCTGCTCCTTCTCGTTCAGGTTGCTCAGGAAGTTGGCCCACCAAACAGCCACGGTGGGAGTCTCGTCAAAGGAGCCTTCCACGAAGTCCTCGATCAGGTGCTTCCGGGACAGAATGATGTTGGCGGAAACCAGCTTATCCAGCGCTTCGACACCGGCCTTTTCGGCGGCATCTTCCAGCTTGCCGTCGGTGAACTTCACGCCGGCACCCAGCATGGTATTGGCGATGATGTTCTCACGGGTATTGCCGGGAACTGCTGCGGGAATGATGTCGACGTTCTCCAGCATGGCGGCATTGAGGACACCCATAAGGACCTGGTAGTCGCCCTGCGGGGAGATCTCAACGTCGCTCACATTTTCGTAGTCTTCCACATCCATGAAGGCCACATCCACGGCGATGCCTTCCACGTCCAGCAGGGCTACGCCGACGGCGGAACCTTCAATCACATAGGCATCCGCATCCAGGATAGGATAGCGGGTCAGCAGCAGGTTGCCCACAGAGTCATCCGCGGGAGCGTAAGCAACATAGGGATAGCCCAGTGCATTGGCAAGGGCCTCCACCTGGTCGGCAGTAACATCCGTGATGCTCAGAATGTCCGCATTCTCTGCCAGCAGGTACTGGGCAACAGCGTCCATGCAGCCGCTCAGGTCGCCGCCGAACTTACCTGCGGCAAGGGTTGCCAGCTTGACGTTGTTGAGTTCGAAGAAATTGCTCTTGTAAGTGCCCAGATTGCGCTTGATGACGGGGTCACCGGCTGCATAGGGCAGCACCAGCGTCTGGACATGATGCTCTGCCAGCATACGCAGGGCAACAGGCTTATTGGTGTCGTCCGCACTGCGGTACAGCAGGAAGCCGCCGCTACCACCGACAGCGCCGCCGCCGGCCTTCTCAACGAACCAGTTGTTCTTGATGGCGGTAGACTCCGTGGAACACCAAATGGCAACGATGGGCTCCATCATCCGGTACAGCGCGGTGGAAGGACCGCCCAGGCCGTGGTGGGCCACCTGCACGATGTCGCAATCCATCGCCTGGCTGAACAGAGGCATGATCCAGCCATACTGGCTGTCCGCGCAGCTGTCGTTGAGCACCATCATGGTGCTGTCAGCCTCGCCGTCCTTACCCTTGAAGTTGACGGAGAAGACCATGGAGGAATCGTTGGTATTATCAATGTGGATGGGGTACAGATCCTCGTCGCCGGTGAAGAGGAATTCCACCTCGGCGTTGCGGATGAACATTCTCTGACCCACATGGGGATTGACGATCTTGGTATTGCCGTCGCCGAACTTGGCCAGGCACTCGCTCATATACGCATGGTTGTAGACGTCGTAGTTGAAGTCCATGGCGTAGTTATAGGGAGCGTTATGGCTGCGCCATGCATAAGTGGAGGAGGTGGGGTTAAAGATGAACTGCTCGACATAGATCTGCTTGGCGTATTCCTTGTCGGCCATTGCCTTGAAGGCGCCCACATGGTCACCGTGGTGGTGGCTCATGATCCAGGCAGCCACAACGATCTTGCCGTCGGGACGCTCGTTCAGCTCGCACAGAGCCTTGAAGACCTGGTCAGCATCCTGGGCAAAGCCGCCGTCCACAATGATGAAGCTGCCGTCAGCCAGGGTGTAGATCAGGCACTCGGCGTTGTTGTTGCCGTCGGCGACCTTGTTGAATAGGTTGACAACAGACACCTTGGGCTTGATGCCCAGGTCGGTGTAGGTATTATTGGCAGCATTGGCGAACAGATTTGCCTTGGAATCCAGGGCGATCCGAACTTCCTTGCCAATGGGACGGAAGGAGCGGTCGTAGTAAGTTTTCTCGTTGGCGGTAAGGCTTGCGTAGTCCGCTTCCATGAAGGAGTCGGAGAGATAGCTGACATGCACAACGCTGTCGCCCTTGACAAAGGTGACAAACCGGTGCTTTTCGCCACCGTAGGCAGCGATCTCATTTTCTGCGTAGAGGCTGTAGCCTTCGGCTTCCAGCTTCTCGATGTAAGCCTCGAATGCGGCAACATCCTCAACGCCGTAGCGCAGGATCACAGCGCCATCGGAGCTGTCCATGCCGCCGTAGAAGATTGCGTCTTCCATGGTGGGAGCATTGGCGACATAGCCACCCATATTGCCCTTGATAGGCAGTTCCAGGGTCACGTTATCCTTGCCGTTGAGCTCTGCGTACAGCGCACGGGCAGCGGCAACGACCGCATTGTCGTACCAACCGGCAACGACCAGCTTGCCGTCGACTTCCACGATGATCCACTCATCCTTCTCGATGAGGGTCAGGGCCTTGTGGGAAGCCTTATCCTCCGTGGTGCCAACCAGCAGTTCCAGTTCGGCATCGGCAGAGATGATCTGGGCATTGTCAAACTCACCGTTGAAAGCGGCACCGGTCTTGCTGTTGATGCCACCAAAGAGCATATCGATGTAGGAGGCGGTAACCTCGGGGCGAGCGGTATTGGAAGCGGTGATACCGTTTACAGTAATGCTCTTATTGCTGGCGGTAAACCAACCCTTTTCAGGAACCAGAGCATACAGGCTCACGCCGTTTTCCTTGACCTTCACTTCGGACTCGGGCAGGATCTCTTCGTCATAGTCATAGGTGATGATGGCGGAGATCTCCACGGTCTCGCCGTCAACGGTCACGGTGTGCTTGACTTCCATCGTCCGCTGGTCTGCGGTAGCCCGGGCGATCATGGGGCCGGCAACGGAAACCAGCAGGGCAGCGCACAGCACCAGGACGAACCAGCGCTGCTTCAGGATGCCCTTGAAGCCGCCGGACAGAATCACCAGGGCAGCCAGGGAGAAGATGGCGATGGCGCCATACAGGTACAGGCTGATATCGCCGGTGTCGGAGTTGTCACCGGAGCCACTGGGAGTGGTGGTAGGTGCCTGGGTAGGTGCCTGGGTGGTAGGAGCGACAGTGGTGCCGGGCACAGTGGTAGCAGGCACAGTGGGCTCCGTGGTCACAGGAGGCACAGTGGTCACAGGAGGCACAGTGGTCACAGGCTCCGTGGTAGTAGGAGGCACAGTGGTCACAGGAGGCACAGTGGTAGTGGGTGCCTGGGTGGTGGTAGGCGCGGTAGTGGTGGGCTGGGTGGGAACCGCAGCCTCATAGCGGAACTGCTCGTCCTTGTTCATATCCAGCTCGAAAACGCCGGAATCCAACTCACCTGCGGTCAGCTTCAGACCGCTGGGCAGAACAAGCTTCGCCCACACCTTTCCAACAAAGGGGGACGTGTTCTTGACCACCAGAGAGATTGCTACATTCTCTCCCTGGGCATAGCTTTCCTTATCCGTGGTCAGGTCTGCGATGACGCCGTCCTGAGTCGCCGTGGTGGCGAAGGCGGTAGCGCAGAACATGAACATGGAAAGCAGGAAGGTCAGAACCAGTACGATAGACAAAATGCGTTGCTTCTTCATATTTTTGGCCACTTTGACGAAGGTTTATTTTTGCTTTTTCTGAAACGAATGTGCAATCCCCAAAAAGGAAAACGGCAGGCTTGCGCCTGCCGTTTTTGCTGTTATTTTCCGGGGCCGGCGGTGTCCGCGCCGTCGCCCACAAGGCCCAGTTCCCGGGCTGCGTCCTGCCGCATTTTGTATTTCAGGATCTTGCCCGCGGCGTTCATGGGGAAGCTGTCCACGAAGGAAATGTACCGGGGCACCTTGTGCCGGGCAAGGCTTCCTTTGATATAATCGGTCATTTCCGCTGCCGTCATAGTGCAGCCATCCTTCAGGATGATGCAGGCCATGATTTCCTCGCCATAGCGCTTGTCCGGCACGCCGATGACCTGCACATCCCGCACATAGGGATGGGTGTAGATAAATTCCTCGATCTCCTTGGGGTAGATGTTCTCGCCGCCACGGATGATCATATCCTTCAGCCGACCGGTGATGCGGTAAGTGCCGTCGGCATCCTTACAGGCCAGATCACCGGAATGAAGCCAGCCCTCCGCGTCCACCGTATCCCGGGTGGCCTCGGGCATTTTGTAGTAGCCCTTCATGGTGTTATAGCCCCGGGAGCAGAACTCGCCGTTGACGCCAACGCCCACCTCTTCCCCGGTCTCGGGGTCGATGATCTTGCACTCCACATGGGGGAAATCGTAGCCCACCGTATTGGTCCGCAGCTCCAAAGGATCGGTCCAGGCGGACATGGTAGAGCCGGGAGAGGACTCGGTCTGGCCGTACACCGACACGATGCCCCGCATATTCATCTCGTCCGGCTGGGCGGCTCTGGGCATCAGCTCCGGAGGACACGCGGCGCCGGCCATGATACCGGTGCGCATATGGGAGAAGTCCGTTTTGCGGTAATCCGGGTGGTTGAACATGGCGATGAACATGGTGGGAACACCGTTCATGGCGGTGATCCGCTCCTGATTGATACAGGCCAGGCTGGATTTGGCCGAGAAATAAGGCAGGGGACAAATGGTGGCGCCATGGGTCATGGAGGAGGTCATACTCAGCACCATGCCAAAGCAATGGAACATAGGCACCTGGATCAGGAACCGGTCGGCGGTGGAAAGACCCAGCCGGTCGCCGATGCACTTGCCGTTGTTGACCACATTGTAGTGGGTGAGCATAACGCCCTTGGGAAAGCCGGTGGTACCGGAGGTGTACTGCATATTGCACACATCGTCCGGATGCACCCGGGCGGCCAGGCGGTACACCTGCTCCACATTCACCAGCTCGCTGCGGGCCATGGCCTCGTCAAAAGTCAGGCAGCCGGGCTGCTTAAAGTCCACGGTGATCACATTCCGCAAAAACGGCAGCCGCTTGCAATGCAGGGGGGTGCCGGCCTTAGTCCCGGCGATCTCGGGACAGATCTCGTTGATGATGTTTTTGTAGTTGGAATCCAGGGCGGACTCGATCATCACCAGGGTATGGGTATCGGACTGGCGCAGCAGGTATTCCGCCTCGTGGATCTTGTAGGCGGTGTTCACGGTGACCAGCACCGCGCCGATCTTGGTGGTGGCCCAGAAGGTAATGTACCAGGCGGGCACATTGGTAGCCCAAATGGCCACCTTCATACCGGGGCCTACGCCCAGAGAGATCAGCGCCCGGGCAAAATTGTCCACATCCTCCCGGAATTCCTTGTAGGTACGGGTATAATCCAGGGTGGTGTACTTAAAGGCGTACTGATCGGGGAATTCCTCCACCATCCGGTCCAGCACCTGGGGGAAGGTCAGGTCGATGAGATCATCCTTCTTCCACACATACTGGCCGGTGCCGTCGTGGTTGTAGTACAGGGACTTCTTCCGGGTACGGGTGCTGCCGAAGCGGCTCATGTAGTTGACAAAATGGGGAAAAATCACTTCCCGGTCCTGCAGATCCTCCATCCATTCCGGCTTCCACTCCAGGGAAATAAAGCCGTCATAATTGATGGAAGACAGGGCCCGCATCATATCCGCCACCGGCAGGTTGCCCTCGCCGATGAGGTTGTAGGTATCCTTGTCGTCCGAGTCCCGCAGGTGGACATGCTTGACATAGGTGCCCAGATTCTTGATGGTGGTGTCGGCACTTTCATCGAAATCCCGGTAAGGGTGGTGCATATCCCACAGGGCGCCGGTAACATCGCTGGCGTAGCTTTCCAGCAGACGGCGCAGCCGGGCGGTATCGGCATAGATGCCGCTGGTCTTCAGGAGCAAACACACGCCCAGCTTTTCCGCCACAGGAAGCGCCGCATCCAGGTGCGCCCGGACCTGCTCTTCCCCATCGCTCAGGGCAACACAGGCCACATACGGCACCTGGGCAGCGTGGGCCATTTCCAGCATCCAGGTCAGTTCCCCGGCGCAATCCTGGGAAAGATCCAGGGAGGTATCAAAGCAAGGGATGCTCAGCTTCATATCCCGCAGCTGCCGTCCGGTGGCGGCAATGCTGTGGCGGTGGAAGGGGCCGCCCCGATCCGTAAGATGCGGAAACTTGAAGAGGTTGTAGACTTCCACGCCGGTGAATTTCATATCCAGGGCAGCGTCCAGCCATTCCTCCCAGCGCAGGTCGCCCCAGCCACGGGTGGAAAAGGAAAGCTTCATACATTCTCCTCCTCATAGACGATCTTGTTCAGGGCGTTGATGTAGGCCAGGATACTGGCGCCCACGATATCCGTGGAGATGCCCCGGCCGGAATAGACCTTGCCCTGGGAGCGGAGCTTCACCACCGTCTGACCCATGGCCTCCCGGCCCTCGGTGACAGACTGGATCTGGAAATCGTCCAGCTCATAGTGGCAGCCGGTGATCTGCTCAATGGCCAAAAACGCCGCGTCAATGGGGCCGTCGCCCAGGGAAACACCGGAAAGCAGCTGCCCCTGGCGGGTAAGCCGCAGATTTGCGGAAGCGGAAATGGTATTGCCCGCGGTGACCACGAAGCTGTCCAGCACATAGGTGGGCGGTACCTGCATGGCAGAGGAAGCCACGATGGCATCCAGCTCCCGGTCGGTGACCTTCTCTTTTTTGCTGGCAATGGCCCGGAAGGCATCAAACACCTTGGCCCCATCCTCCTCGGAAAGATCGTAGCCCAGCCGGGCGGCAGCCTTCATCACCGCGGTGATATCGTCATGGCCGGTCAGATACAGGCCGCTTTCCTCCTGGACACCGTGGTCAAAGGGAGAGGTCTTGCTTCTGCCGGTCTGGCACATCCAGGCGATCTGATCGGTGATCCGGCCCAGCTCTGTGGTGCGCACGGCGCAGCAGGCGTCGTACACATCGCCCTTGGCGCTGAGGACCCGGGTCACATTGGGCAGGGACACGGTGCTGGTGCGGTAGGCCGCGGCCTTGATCTCCCCGGCGCCGTAACGCACCGCAGCGATGGCGCAGGAGTCGGCCATGGACAAAGCATCGTTGCAGGACACGCCCAAAACCACCTGCTTCAGCTCCGGCACATTGGCATACAGCTCCCGCAGGAAGGCGGTGAACTCATTGGGCAGCATAGCGCCGGCAGTATCGCACACCGTCACGGTATTGGCACCGGCAGAAATCGCGGTGCGTACCGCCTCATACAGGAACGCAGGATCGCTGCGGGTGGCGTCATCGGCCACAAATTCCACATCGGCGCACAGGGCGCGGCAGTTCTCCAAAGTCTGACGGATGGCCTGGAGCATGGCCTCGGGCTTTTTGTGGAACAGATACTCCATCTGCACGGGACTCACCGGCGCGCAAACCTGCAGCCGGGGCTTGATCGCCTCCTTCAGGGCGTTCCAGGTCTGCCGGACGCTTTCCTCATTCAGCGCCACCGGCACCGCCAGGATGCTGTCCTTCACCGCGGCCGCCACAGACTTAATCCGCAGAGAATCGATTTTGGGATTCTCAATCGGCTCCAGCTCAATGACACTGACCCCCAGCTTGTCCAGGAGCTTGCTCAGTTCGATCTTCTCCTTAAAGGACAGAGAAAAATCTCCGCCGGACTGCTTCATGGTTACATCGCTGATTCGGATCTGCTTCATTGTTATCCTCTCCTTAAAAAAAGAAATCCCTGAGGCCATATTAGCCTCAGGGACGAATTTCACATTCGCGGTACCACCCTGATTATTTTCCCAAAGGGAAAATCACTCCCGGACTTCCAACAAAGTCCTGCTCTGTAACGGGAGCGCCCGTGTCCCATTACCGGCAAACGCGTTCACAGGACCGACTCAGGAACCAGATCGTCCAGCCCTCTGGCACCGGCTCACACCAACCGCCGGCTCTCTGAAGCACCCGAAAAGGACGAATTTTCCGTCAAAGTCATTTTATCAAGTATATGTGACATTAAAACATAAATAAACCCGGTTGTCAACGGGAAATGTTGAACAATTTTCCGCAAACCGCAGTTGCTTGTTTTGGGGAGAAAAACATTTGACTTTTTCAGGCGGACATGCTATAGTATCTGCAATATCGAAAAGGCGCTGACGAAGACGGTCAGGCAGTGCGATCCCCAGAGAGCCGGCACTTGGTGGAAGCCGGTGTTTACGCTGTCTAAGGACCCATCCCTTCCGAGCCGGAGAACCGAAAGGCACGAAACGCCCAGTAGACTTCTCCCGTATGCCTGCGTTAAAGGATAGGGCTTGTCGGAGCCCGAAGGGACGGCCAAAAGGCCGTAATTTGAGTGGTACCGCGGGTATAGATTGCTCGTCTCAAGTTTGCTTGAGGCGAGTTTTTTGTTTTTGACAGAAGAGGAGAAATGGTTATGCAGCATAACAACACAGTTTCCAATCAGCTGATGGATGTTGCCCTGCGAATTCGGGAAATGCGCCGGATCGTGGGCTATTCCGTGGCAGAAATGGCGGAAAAGACGGAGATCCCTCAGGATCTGTATCGGGAATACGAAGCCGGCACCGCTGACCTGCCCTTCTCCTTTATGCATAAGTGCGCCAAGATCTTCGGCCTGGAACTGACGGAGCTGCTGGAAGGCAGCAGCGCCCGCCTTTCCGGCTACACCGTCACCCGCCGGGGCAAGGGCATGATCACCGCCAGCGAGGACGGCATCACCATCCAGGACATGGCTCCCATGTTCCGGCAGAAGCTGGCTACCCCCTACTGGGTCACCTATACCTACTCCGAGGCCCTGCAGAACGCCCCCATCCACACCTCCACCCACGACGGCCAGGAATTCGACCTGGTGGTCCGTGGCTCCATGCGGATCCGGGTGGGCGACCACGAGGAGATCCTCCGGGAAGGTGACAGCATTTTCTACAACTCCTCCACCCCCCACGGCATGATCGCCATCGACGGCGCCGATTGCGTGTTCCTGTCCATGATCATGGCCGGCGATAAGACCGATACCTCCCTGGTCCACCCCTCCCAGAAGGCCAAGAAGGCCCTGGCAGAACCCCTGCTGTGCAACGACTTCGTTTGGGGCGAGGAAGACGAGGCCGGCGTCCTGCAGAACATCCGCTTTGCCAATGCCGAGCGCTACAACTTTGCCTTTGACACCGTGGACGCCATCGCCCGGAAAGATCCGGACAAGCTGGCCATGGTCCACATCGCCGACGATATGACCGAGCGGCGGTTCACCTTCAAGAACATGAAGGACGCCTCCTCTCAGAGCGCCAACTATTTTAAGTCTTTGGGCATCAAGCGGGGCGACCGGGTGATGCTGGTGCTCAAGCGCCACTACCAGTTCTGGTACGCCATCCTGGGCCTGCACAAGCTGGGCGCCGTAGCCATCCCCGCCACCAACCAGCTGGTGGAGCATGACTTTACCTACCGCTTCCAATCCGGCGGCGTTTCTGCCATTCTCTGCACCGCCGACGGCGATACTGCCCATCAGGTGGAGCTGGCCGAGCAGGTCTCCGGCATGAAGCTGACCAAGGTGCTGGTAGGCGGCAGCGGGGAGGGCTGCCACAACTTCGACGAAGAGTAGCCTCTGTTCAGCCGCCGGTACCTGCGTACCGAGGATGCCCCCTGCGGCTCCGACCCCATGCTCATGTTCTT
>JAZREG010000142.1:0-5121 GCA_045660725.1 Faecousia sp. | reverse complement strand
ACGACAATCCCTCAGTCAAAGATCGGATTTGCATCCGATTTTTGACAGCTCCCTTTACACAAGGGAGCCTTTGGCGCTCTACCAAACAGCTCCATAAACTCCCAATTTAGCGCAAATAGGGATTGTATTTTCTCTCGCTGTCCAGGGTGGTAGGCTCGCCGTGACCGGGGTAGACGGTGCAGTTGCCCGGAAGGTTTGCCAGGCGCAGAAGGCTCTCCCGGATGGTATCCCGGTCACCGCCGGGTAGGTCGGTGCGGCCGCAGGAGCCGGCAAACAGGGTGTCGCCGGAGAAAAGGGCATCCTGACACAGATAGCAGACAGAACCCCAGGTATGTCCGGGGGTCTGCATTACGGTGATGGTCAAGTCCCCGGCGGGGATGACCTGCCCATCTTCGCAAAACTGTACCTGTGTGAAGTCGCAGTTGGCCAGGGGATAGTAAAAAGCGGTGACAGGATTAGGGAACTGGGACCAGTCGGCTTCCTGCATCCACAGCTTACAGCCGGTGGCGGCAACGATCTGCTCCACCGCTCCCACATGGTCAAAATGGCCGTGGGTCAGCAAAATGGCATCCGCGGTCAGACCCTTTTCTTTCAAAAAGGCCAGGATCCGTTCCGGCTCGTAACCGGGATCGAGGATGGCGCAGCGGTGGCCGTTTTGCAGGATGTAGCAATTGGTCTGATACGCCCCGAGGGGCAGAGTATGGATCTTAAGCATATTGCAAACCTCCGGGGATTGCCACGCCGGCGTGCGCGCCGGCTCGCAATGACATATTAACCGTGTCTGGGAGTATCCATCAGTTGCTCAGTGTCCAAAATCAGGGTCACCGGGCCGTCATTGATGGATTCTACCTGCATATCAGCGCCAAATTGTCCATGCTGCGGGGGATAGCCCAGTTCTTCGCAGATGCTGAGGAATTTTTCGTACAGGGCATTGCCCAGCTCCGGGCCGGCGGCGCCTACAAAGCTGGGGCGGCGGCCCTTGCGGCAGTTGCCGTAAAGGGTGAACTGGCTGACTACCAGCACCTGGCCGTTTACCGCGTCCAGTCCCAGGTTCATCTTGCCGTTCTCGTCCTCGAAAATGCGAAGGCCCAGGGCCTTTTCCGCAAGATACCGGCATTCTTTTTCCGTATCGTTGGGGCCAACGCCCAGGAGAATGAGAAATCCCTTGCCGATGGCGCCCACCACCTGGCCGTCAATGCGGACAGAGGCGGAATTTACGCGTGTCAAAATTGCTCTCATGTTTTTTGCTCCTCAACGCAGAATGGAGGGATCCCTTCGGGATATATTTCAATCATCTGCGAAGCAGATACAACCATTTTGCATTTATCATTTTGCATTTGGCATTTAATTCTGTCCTCTGCGGGAGCCGATGACATCCCGGATGTTCAGAAGCTTATTGCGGATGGAGTCCAGCTCCTCCACATTTTTGACCTCGAATTTGACGGTAAAGACGCTCTTGCCGCCGGGCAGGTCTTTGCCGAACAGCTCCTTGACCCGGACCCGGTTGGTGGTCATGGCAGTGGCCACATCCAGCAGCAGGCCGTCCCGGGTGATGCATTCCAGCTCCAGGGTGGTCTCGAAGGGCTGCTCATCCTGGTTGGCCCAGCGCACCCGCACCCAGCGGGCGGCCTGATGGGGCTCTTCCCGGCTGAGGGTGTTGGGGCAATCCATCCGGTGGACGGAAACGCCGAAGCCCTTGGTAATAAAGCCGATGATGCCGTCGCCGGGGACGGGGGTGCAGCACTTGGCGAACTTGATCATGCAGGAGTCGATGTCCTCCACAATGACGCCATTGACGGCGTGGCGATTGCGGGCCTTTTCCGGCTCGGTGCGCAGGCCGGTGCCTTGGATCAGCCGGTCGTTCTGCTGTACCCGAAGGGCCTTGTTAATGTCGTCCCGGATGCGGCCTACGGCCTTGGAGGCGGTAAGACCGCCGTAGCCGATGGCGGCGTACATATCCTCCCACTCGTCAAAGCACAGCTTCTTCAGCAGCTGGGGTCCTACCTCGGGATCTACGGTGATGGAAAGGGGCAGACCTACCCGCTTCATTTCCGCTTCGAAGGAGCTGCGGCCGTGGAGGACGTTTTCCTCCCGCTTTTCCTTCTTGAACCATTGCTTGATCTTGGTGCGGGCCTGGTTGGATTTACAGATGCTCAGCCAGTCACGGCTGGGGCCCTTGGCGGCCTTGGAGGTGAGCACCTCGACAATGTCGCCGTTTTTCAGGGCGGTATCAATGCCGCAGATCCGGCCGTTGACCTTGGCGCCGATCATGGCGTTGCCAACGCCGGAGTGGATCATATAGGCAAAATCGATGGGAGTGGAGCCTGCGGGCAGGGACACGATCTTACCCTTGGGGGTGAAGACGAAGACCTCGTCGTCGAACATGTCGATCTTCAGGGACTGGAGGTAGTCCTCCGCGTCGGTATCCTGCTGGCTTTCCAGCAGCCGGCGGACCCACTCGAAGTCCTTTTCGTTGCCGTTACCGGCGCCCTGCTTGTACTTCCAGTGGGCGGCGATGCCGTATTCGGCGGTTTCGTGCATATCCCAGGTGCGGATCTGCACCTCAAAGGGGATGCCCTGGGTGCCGATGACGGTGGTATGCAGACTTTGGTACATATTGGGCTTGGGGGTGGAGATATAGTCCTTGAACCGGCCGGGAACCAGGTTGAACAGGTCGTGGATGTGGCCCAGGACGTTATAGCAATCGGGGATGGTGTCCACGATCACCCGGAAGGCGTACACATCGTACAGCTCGTCCAGGGTCTTGCCCTGGGTCTGCATCTTCCGGTAGATGGAGTACACGTGCTTGATCCGGCCGTAGGTGGTGTTGCCGATGCCCACAGAGGACAGACGGCTGGTGACCTTCTCCTGAATGGTGCGCATGAAGGCCTCGTCCTGCTCCTTGTGGGCGTTCAGGTACTGCATGATGCTGGCGTAATTGTCCGGATCCAGGTACCGCAGGGAGATATCTTCCAGCTCCCATTTGATCTTCTGCATACCAAGACGGTGAGCCAGGGGGGCATAGATGTCCATGGTCTCCCGGCACTTTTTCACCTGCTTCTCAGGGGTCTGATACTGCATGGTGCGCATATTGTGCAGGCGGTCAGCGATCTTGATCAGCACCACCCGGATGTCCTTGGACATGGCCATGAACATCTTCCGCAGATTTTCCATCTGCGCTTCTTCGGTGGAGGAGAAGTTGGCCCGGGTCAGCTTGGTAACGCCTTCCACCAGCTCCGCTACGGTGTGGCCAAAGAGATGCTCGATCTCCTCGTGGGAGGCGTCGGTGTCCTCGATGCAATCGTGCAGAAGCGCGCCCAGCACCGCGTCCACATCCAGGCCCATCTCCGCCACCACTTCGGCAACGGCCAGGGGATGGATGATATAGGGGGAGCCATCCTTGCGCTTTTGGTCTTTATGTTTGTTCCGGGCGTAGTCCACTGCCTTTTGCAGAAGGTCGGTGTCCACACCGGGAAGGTGTTTGAGTATGGTTGCCCACATGGTGTCATAATGCGCTTCGAAGGTTTCCAAAATGATCAGCTCTCTTTCGCTTTCAGAAGGATCTGCATGGTTTTGCTTTCCTGCAGGTCGGCTTTTTCCTTGCCGGGGGTCAGGTGGATGAGGATCTGCTTGCGCAGGCGGTGGACCTGCAGCAGGCCCACATCCCGGAAAATATCCAGGCCCGTGAGCAATTGTCCCAGGCTCAGGGGAGTACCGGACCAACGGACGATCTTTCGGCACAGACACATGGGATCTTCCCGGATGGGCCCTTCCTGGCCCGCCAGGTACTTCCAAATGATGCCCAGGGTAGCCCGGTCAGGCAGCAGCTGCCGGGCGTTGTGGGGGCTGACGGTGCCGGTGCGCAGGCCGGCGTAACCGGTGGCGTCGGGAAGGCAGGGGGCGCTGCAGCTGGGGCGGATGTCCACCACATTCATCTGCACGCTCCGCTCGCCGCGGAATTCATTGACCTGAGGATGGAAGGCCACATCCACCACATCCCCCGGCTGTACGGAAACGGTATCCGGATTCACGGAGAAGAAAATGGCGTTGATGCTCTGGTGCCGATCCCGGAGGCGCAGCCGCATATGCCGGCCGTTGCCCACCAGGCTCAGGCGCTCAATGGTGAGGTTTTTCATCATCAGCACCGGCTTGGGACAGCCGTTGCCGCAGGGTTCCAGTACGGAAAGGGAATCGATGCCCCGAATGGTCAGCAGCTCCGGGGTGATGCAGCAATCCACCTCCAGCAGGGTCCGGGGGCTTTCGTCATCGTAAAATTCCGAGGCCAGCCGGCAAACTTCCTGACGGAAGGGGATGATCTGCTGCCGGGAGATGGTAAAGCCTGCCGCCAATTCATGGCCGCCGTAGCTTTCCAGCAGAGGGGACAGGGTGGTCAGGGCGGAGAACAGGTTGAAACCGCCGTAGCTGCGGGAACTGGCCTTGCCGTGATCGCCGTCCAGGCAGATGAGGAAGGCGGGGCAGCAGTATTCCTCTGCCATGCGGCTGGCCACGATGCCCACCACGCCCTGATGCCAGCTTTCATCGGCCAGGACGATGGCTTCCGGGGTCATACCCTCCGGGAGCATGGCCACTGCCTCCTGATAAATTTTGGCTTCCACGCTCTGCCGCTGGCGATTCAGCTCGCACAGGGCCTGGGCCAGGTGTTCGGCCCGGCGGGGATCCTGGGTCAGGAACAGTTCGATGGCCAGTTCGATCTGACCCATGCGGCCGGCGGCGTTGATCCGGGGGGCCAGCATGAAGCCGATGGAGCCGGCGTTTACCGCCTCCGGGGCGCAGCCGCATTCTGCCATCAGGGCGGCGATGCCGGGACGGTGGGTATGCTGCAGCGCCTCCAGACCCCGGGAAACGAAGACCCGGTTCTCGCCCTGCAGCAGCATCACATCCGCTAGTGTGCCCAGGCAGACCATGTCCGCGTATTCGGCCAGCTCCTCTTGCTGAGAGCCGCTGAGGGCGGCAGCCAGCTTGAAGGCCACGCCGACACCGGACAGCTGCCGGTGGGGGTAATGATCTCCGGGCCGGTGGGCATCCACCACAGCCACTGCCTCAGGCAGCTGATCCTTGCACTCGTGGTGGTC
Organism: Faecousia sp.; assembly: GCA_045660725.1. Lineage (GTDB taxonomy): Bacteria > Bacillota > Clostridia > Oscillospirales > Oscillospiraceae > Faecousia. The sequence goes on along the minus strand of JAZREG010000142.1, from coordinate 28 downwards.
AGTGATCACCAGGTCCATGCCCAGCTCC
>JAZREG010000141.1:0-12472 GCA_045660725.1 Faecousia sp. | reverse complement strand
CTCAGGCCGTAGCCGAAGGGCCAGCGAAGGGGAATGCCGGCCTTGTCAAAGTAGCGATAGCCCACGTAAATGCCTTCCAAATACAGGGCGTCCTGGGTCGTACCGAAATAGTCCGAGGAGGGGACATCGGCATAGCGGCAGGGCCAGCTTTCTGCCAGCTTGCCGCTGGGATTGACCCGGCCGTAAAGCAGATTCGCCGCGGCCTCGCCGCCGGCCTGACCCGGAAGGCCCATGTAGAGAATGCTGCGCACCTTGTCTGCCCAGGGGCATTCCACCGCGCTGCCGCACAGCAGCACCACCACCGTGTTGGCATTGGCGTTTGCCACTTCTTCGATCATGCGATTGTGTCCTGCGGGCATGGTCATATCCGTGCGGTCAAAGCCTTCGGATTCATACTGGCCGGGAAGACCCGCAAAGATCACGGCCACTTCTGCCTCCCGGGCGGCGGTGACCGCCTGGGCGATGAGATCATCGGTGGTATCGCCCCGGTCATCACAGCCCGGGGCATAGACTGCACCGGGGAAGGAATCCAGGGGCTGACTCAGCCGGGTGGGGTTGATGTGGCTGGAGCCTGCACCCTGATAGCGCAGGGCCTGGGCCATGGCGCCGATGACGGCGACCTTGGTATTTTGAGCCAGGGGCAGAAGGCCTCCTTCGTTTTTCAGCAGCACCGCACCCTGTTCCGCTGCCTCCCGGGCAACGGCATGGTGGGCGTCGTAGTCGCAGGTGTAGGCCTTCTGATGGGTCTGGGCAGCACGGAAGACCAACTGCAGGATCCTGCGGACGGATGCGTCGATGTGCGCTTGCGCAAGGGTGCCGTCTTTTACCGCCTGGGCCGCTTCCTTACACATATAGTCGCTGCCACCGGGCATATTCAGGTCACAGCCGGCCCGGAAGCCTGCGATGCGGTCATTCATAGCGCCCCAATCGGTGACTACCATGCCGTCAAAGCCCCAATCGTTACGCAGGATCTGGGTCAGCAGCCCTTCGTGGTCGCTGGCGTGGACGCCGCCCAGCTTGTTGTAGGAGCACATGACCGTGGCGGGCTTGGCCTCCTTCACCGCGATTTCGAAGGCGGTCAAATACAGCTCCCGCAGGGTCCGATCGTCCATAAGGGAGTCGGAGGTGAAGCGGCAGAATTCCTGGGAATTGGCGGCAAAGTGCTTCAGGCTGGTGCCGACGCCCTGGGCTTCCACCCCCCGGATGAAGCCGGCGGCCATTTTGCCGGCAAGATAGGGATCTTCGGAAAAATACTCAAAATTACGGCCGCACAGGGGGTTGCGCTTCAAATTGCAGCCGGGGCCGAGTACCAGCCCCACTTTTTGGGCCAGGGCTTCCCGGCCAATGGTGGTGCCGATGCGCTCTACTAGGGCGCTGTCCCAGCTGGCGGCGGTGGTCACAGCGGCGGGGAAACAGGTGGAAGGATTGGAGGCGTTGATGCCCAGCATGTCCAATCCACCGCTCAGATCCTGCTTGCGCAGGCCGCTGGGGCCGTCACACATGAACATGGCGGGGATCCCGTAGGCCTCGTAAGCCCTGGTTTCCCAAAAGGACGCGCCCTCGCACAGGGCGATCTTATCTTCCAGGGTCATTTTTGAAAGGATGCTTTCAATATCCATATTATCCCTCCGTGGTGTAGATGGTGGTACCGGCAGTTTGGGTGTGCCGGCTGCCGTCCGGCAGACAGATCAGGGCTTCGCAGTTGCTGGGGACAGTGATCGTAAAGGTGCAGCGGTTCTCCGCCTTTTCCCACCGGCAGGCGGTTTGGCCGTAGATGCTGGTATAGCAGGCTTCCGCATGGGTCAGGCTGCCGCCGGGGCGGGGCGCAATGACAAAGCGGTTTTCTCCCGCGACCCGGATGCCACATACGGTGTGGAACAGCCAGGCGCAAACCGCACCCTTGGAATAGTGGTTCAGGGAACCGGCACCGGCGCCCTGGGTGTTATATGGCCCTTCCCAGCTTTCCCAAATAGTGGTGGCGCCCAATCTGGGCATGGCCAGCCAGCCTGGAAGCTCCTCGTTTTCCAGCAGCCGGTAGGCAGCTTCGATGTCGATTTGGGCCAGCACATCCAGGATCAGCGGGGTGGACAGGAAACCGGTTCCCAGATGCCAGCCGTAATGCTCCAGTGCCTGGATCAGGCGCTTTTGGGCGAATTCTGTTTGCTCCGGAGTCAAAAGCGCCAGGGCCAGGGGGCGCACCAATTGTGCCTGGCGATGGGTGTCCAGGGTGTATTTGCCTTTGGAGACCAGCTCCTGATAAGCTTTTTTGCAGCCTTCGTGATATTTGCGGAACAGCTTGGTCTCCTCGGCGGTGCCGTATTTTTCCGCGACCTCGGCCATGATGCCCATGATGTAAGCGGTGTAGGCGGTGGATACCTCCGGATGGGGAGCGCAGAAGTCCGTCCAACGGAACGCCCCTACATCCACCGGCTCCGCCCACTCGCCGTAGCTTTGGCCCATGTTGACGAGATATTTCCGGTTTTCCATGGAAAGGCGGATGTTTTCCGCGAACAGGGGCATTTTCTTGCCGCATCGGCGGATCATAAACCGGGCATACCGCACCATGGCGGGATAATAGGCTTTCAGAAGACTTTCATCCTGGTAGATTTTCGCGAATTTGCTGGGGTAGAGGACGCCAATGTCTGCCCAGCCCACAGAGCCGTTCATGGGGCGCATGTAGAAATCCGCGCCGCCGTCCGGGGCGATGTGGGGCAGCTTGCCGCTTTTTTGCTGCCAATCGTAAACATCCTGCAGATATTTCCTGGAGAAGGCGGCGAAGTCAAAGAGGTAAGCGGCGGTTTCGAAGAAAATTTGGGCATCGCCGGTCCAGGCGTGCCGTTCCCGGGTGGGGCAATCGGTGGGGACATCCAGGTGGTTGCTCTTGGCAGACCATACGGTGGCATCCACCAGGGCATTGATCAGGGGATGGGAGCAGCGGAAGGTGCCTACCTGTGTCAGGTCGGAGTATACCGCAATGGCGACAAAAGCCTCCGGGTCGATCTGCATATCCGCTTCCACCAGGGCATACCGGAAACCGAAGACGGCAAAAGTGGTTTTGTATTCGTTCAGCCCCTCCTGACAAGTGTATTCTATTTTCTGCAGGGGGGTAGTTTTCTTGCCCATGGTCAGCTGGATGTTGGCCTGGGTAAATTCCCCGGTGCTGTCCAGCATTTCGCCCAGGAGAAGCCGAATTTTCTGTCCCGCCCGGGCATGGAGCCGGAAGGTCAGGTAGCCGGCCATATTTTGGCCGAAGTCCAGCACGGTCTTGCCGCCGGGGGTGCGGAGCATTTTAGGAACAAAGCGCTCCTTTTCCACGACAGGCACATTGTTGGCGGCGGTAGGGAGAAGTTTGTGGCGGGTGCGCTTTGCTTTTGCCCTGTAGCTTGGCTGCAGCCGGGCGTCCAGGATCTCGCCGTCTTTGTTGTCCGCAAACCGGATGGGGCCGTCGTTGCTCCAATCCCAGCTTTCGTCGGTGAGGATGGTCTGCACACTGCCGTCGGTGCGGGTGATCTCCAGCTGGGCCAGCAGTTTGGTTTGGATGCCGTACTGATTTTTTAATCCCCAGGCACCGGTGCTGCCCCGATACCAGCCGTCTGCCAGCTGCACCGTTAGGGTGTTGCAGCCGCTGAGCAGCAGGTCGGTGACATCATAGGTTTGGTACTGGATCCGCTTGCGGTAATCGGTGACGCCGGGGGCCAGGATGTAATTGCCGCAGCGCCGGCCGTTGAGCCTGGCTTCATATACGCCGCAGGCGGTGATGTAAAGCCGTGCCTTGGCTACAAAAGCGGTGTCGAATTGCTTGCGGAAGCAATCTACGGGGTAGCGTTTCGTGGGATTTACCCGGTAATTGCCGGTGATCCATTGGGCCTGCCAAGCCTGGATGCCCGTTTCGAAGAAGGCTTCGCTCCAGGCGCCTTCGGTGTCATTTTCGTCCCACAGCCGGATCTTCCAGCATACCCGGGTCTTGGGCGGCACCGGATCGCCGCCCCAGGAGCAGTGCATGGTGTCGGTTTGCACCTTGTCGCTGTGCCACAGCAGCTTCCCGGAATCATCACAGGCAAGGATCTGCCAGGCAGTTTGGTGCTTTCCGCCCTCGCAGTTCCAAAATAGCCGGGGGCTGGGAATGTCGATGCCCAAAGGATCTTTCAGGTATTCCGTTCTGAGTGAAATGGCCTTCAAACCCGCAACCTCCTTTGAAAGAATACATTTTCATGATTCTATTATACGGCAGGGGTGGTTCTTTGTCTTGTAAATTTGTCTGTTTTATGATAAAATTTACAAAAAATATGGAGGTGATCGGTATGAATACGGATTACGGCTACCTGGCCTATTCTCTTTCTACCCTGGCGGGTCTTCCGGTGCGGCTGTATCAGGAGGGCGTATTTCAGGGGCTGTACCACCACACGAAATTCAAACCGGATCTTGCGATCCTGGAAGAGCCGCATATTTTCCGGAACGAGGAAAATGTCAGCTACTACATGGATGAGCATTTCCTTTACTACGGCCTGTTCCGGGTGAAAAAGGACGGAATCGCCTTGGTCATCGGCCCGGTATCCCAAACTCCGGTGAACACCGCCACCGCCGCAAAGATCTTGCGCTCCATGGGTGAGCCTGCCAGCCGGACAAAGGAACTGAGCGACTACTTTTCCACCATTCCCGGTTACCCCTTGCGCACCTTCCTGCAGATCCTTTGCACAGTCAATTATTTCATCAATGGGGAAAAGACCGACGTAGGGCAACTGCTGTGGGGGGAGGCGTTGCCTCAACCTCAGCCCCTTGCGCCCCAGCCCAGGGTTGAGGCGGAACTGCACAATACCATGGACTTTGAACAGCTGATGCTGTCCCATGTGGAGCATGGCCGCACGGAAGAGATCGAGGCCATGTTCCGGGGCGTGGCTGCGGGCCGGGCGGGAACCATGGCGTCTGATACCCTGCGGCAGCAGAAAAACCTGCTGATCTGTGTGGCGACCCTGGTGACCCGGGCGGCTATCCGGGGCGGTCTGCACCGGGAGCAGGCCTTTGCCTTAAGTGATATGTACATCCAAAAGGCAGAGCTGATGACGGATGTGCTGAGCCTGACCCGGCTGAATGCCCAAATGGTGCTGGACTTTACCAGGAGAGTGGAGGCGGAGAAATCCGGCATCCACCATTCCCGGCTGGTGCGAAAGGCGAGGGAGTTTGTTCTTGCCCACATCGGCCAAACCATCACCACCGAGATGCTGGCCAAGGAACTGGGAATGAACCGCACCTACCTGTGCAAGCTCTTTTGCGCGGAAACCGGCCTGACCGTAGGGCGCTATGTGACCCATGTGAAGCTGGAGGAGGCAAAGCGGCTGATGGATATCACCCCCAAGCCCATTGCGGAGATCGCGGAATTTTTGGGCTTTTCCTCCCAAAGCTATTTTCAACGGGTGTTCAAGCAGGCCTACGGGGTCACGCCCGGGGAATATCGGAAGCGGGATGCCCGATAAAGAGGGGAGCAACGTCATCCAATAATTGGAACGAATTGCTTTAATAGGTTGCGTTTCTACTGTCATTGTGCTATGATAAACTATCAAAAATGATCGGCGAGCTTTTGCATATGCGAAAGAGAGACCAGAAAGAAGGAATAGGAAATGAAACGAGTCTTGGCTTTGTTCCTGGCGCTTTTGGTCTGCCTGTCCCTGTGCGCCTGCGGCAAGGGGAATGAGAACACAAACAGCACAACCGGTGTGGGAAATTCGGACAGCCAATTTGCGAACCATCCTTTGTATGCGCAGCTTTTTGGTACATGGGAACTCATTGATCCGGAATCGAAGGACGATGCTCCCGTAGCCATTCCTTTCGATGTTTTAACCATCAACGAAGACAAAACATGCGTCATTGACGGTGTCAACGCTTCCTGGAGATTCTCTACCATGTACGGCAACGCTACTACCGCATTGGAGATCGAAATCCTTATAGACGGGAAACGCTTCTGCGGAGCTGTGCTTCAGGATATGGGTCTGATGGCGGTGACAGAAAACCTTGCCCTTTGCGGAACGACGCATTGTAAAAAGCCGCAATAAGACGGTTTGGGGCAAAAACAGATTGGAGAGAAAATTATGTTAGATACATTCTTAGCCACCGTATCGGCGATGCTGGTGATGTTTTTGTGCATCGCGGTGGGCTATTGCCTGCGGAAATTCCGGATCGTACCGGAGAACACAGCCACCGTGCTGTCTAAGCTGGAAATCAATGTGTTCCTGCCGTCCCAGATCCTGGTGACCTTCCTGAATTACTGCACCGTGGAGACACTGAAGAGCCGGTATACGCTGCTTCTGTACGGCGGATTGTATATCAGCATTTCTGTGATCATCGCCCTGACCTTTTCCCGGTTCTTCTCTAAGGAGAAAAACGAGCGCAATATCTATAAGTACAGCCTGGTTATCGCCAACATGGGCTTCCTGGGCAACGCCATCGTTCCCCAGGTAATGGGCCAGGAGGCGCTGTACAGCTACCTGCTGTTCGGTCTGCCTGCGCAGTTGGTGCTGTATCTGTGGGCCATCAACCTGCTGGTTCCCGAGGGGAAAGGGGAGAAAAAGTCTGTTTGGCAGCGGCTGCGGCAGCCTACCCTCATCGCCATTGTGGCGGGTGTTCTGCTAGGCCTTGCCGGCGTGGGCAAGGTGCTGCCGGGCTTTGTCCATACCTCGCTGAAAAACCTTTCCGGCTGCATGGGCCCTGTCGCCATGATCCTGACAGGTTTTGTCATCGGCGGGTATAAGCTCCCGGATCTGCTGCGGAACAAGAAGGTGTATGTGATCTCTTTCCTGCGGCTGTTTGTGATGCCTGCTGTATGCGTGGCGGTGGCGGTGCTGCTGGGGGCGGATAAGCTGACGGCCCAGCTGACACTCTTTGCCTGCGGAACGGCCCTGGGCCTGAACACGGTGGTCATCCCTGCGGCATATGATGGCGATACCCATACCGGCGCGGCCATGGCCATGGTTTCTCACATCGGCGCAGTGATCAGCATCCCGCTGCTGTTCGCGTTGGTGACCCACATTCTGTAAAGGGGCGAAGGAAATTGAAAGCGTGGAATCATTTTGTAACCATTACCCGGCATAAGCTGCTGGTGATGGGCGGCTGCTTCCGGGTGGGGCTGATTTGGCAGGGCCTGTGCCATGATCTGTCCAAATATTCTCCTACGGAATTTTGGAACGGCGCCCGCTACTACCAGGGTACACGCAGCCCCAACGCGGCAGAGCGTGAGGAGAAGGGGTATTCGGAAGCCTGGATGCACCACAAGGGCCGCAACAAGCATCATTATGAATACTGGACGGACATGAACCGGGCCACCCGGCTGTATGAGTCGGTACCTATGCCCCGGAAGTACCTGGTTGAGCAGGTGATGGACCGGCGGGCGGCCTGCATGGTGTATCAGGGCAAGGATTACCGTCCCGGGTCTGCCCTGGAATACTTTATGAAGAGCCGGGAGCGGGAGCTGATGCACCCCAGCAACAGCCGCCAGCTGGAGCATATCTTGACCATGCTCCGGGACAAGGGGGAGAAGGAGACCTTCCGGTATCTGCGCCGGGAAGTTCTGAAGGGAAAACCTTTCCCTTGGGAAACGGAAAATGCATAAAAAATTACGCCCCGGGCAAGCTATTTTTGCCCGGGGAAATTATTTTGAAAAACAGGAAAAAAATACTTGACATTTTCTTCTCTTTCGTTATAATAATACCCGTGCTTAGCGGAGTCAAACGATACAGAGGATTAGTGTAACGGTAGCACACCGGACTCTGACTCCGTTCGCGGGGGTTCGAATCCCTCATCCTCTGCCAATAAAAACACCACCCGAATGGGTGTTGTTTTTATTGGCAGAGGATGAGGATGGATTCGAAAGGGCGGCACCAGTGCGCACACTGGTGTAAAAATTGAGAGCGGGCGAGCAATTTTTAGCCCGTGGGAGAATCCATGGACTTGTGAACGCATCCGGATGGATGTGGGCACGAGTCCATTTTGCTTTTGTTTTACTTCGGATAGAGGGATTCGAACCCATTTAAATGCAAGGCTCCGGGGGAGCCTTGCTCGATTCCGGCTCGACGGAATCGACACATTAATTAAATCGAATCCCTCATCCTCTACCACGCCCCCGGCGTTCTGAAATATCATTCATTGTTGCTTGTTGCAGCTGTTTGTGGTATATTTCAATTAGACAAACTTGAATTTATCTAACAGTTGTGCACCGCACCAAAGCCTCCCCTGTGTAAGGGGAGGTGGGCAAAATCTTCGATTTTGCTCGGAGGGGTTGTGCGGTAGGTACTCGTTCTATTGCAGGATTTCGGCGAAATCGTACTGCTGTAACAATCCCTCTGTCAAAAATCAGAAGATTTTTGACAGCTCCCTTTGCACAAGGGAGCCTTGGGCTCTCCCGCGCCAGTGCGCAAAATTTGAATTTGACAAAGGAGTGTGATTAGATGAAAAGGAGAAATTTGCTTATCACTTTCGGATTTCTTGCCACATATTTAGCACTATATCTGTCTGGTAGAATAATCTGGTGTGATATTGGTAAGAGCAACTTATTGGGTTGGTTATTTACTGACATTCCAACGGGTGAGCATAGTTATCTGTTTGGCTGGTTGCTCAGCAGTTATCTATTCTGGTATGCACTTGCGATTTCTGTACTTCCTTCTCTTTGGGGCAAGTTTAAATTCTCAACGATTACTACCGCAGGATTTATCCTGGGTTTTGTGTCGGGTATAATTTGGGGCCCATATCCTGAGGGGGCTGCTATCGGACACGGCCACTACGGGTGGGCAATCTGGGGCGTTATTTACCTCATCTCCATTGTAACGGGTATACTCGTTGAGAAATTCAAGAAATAAACAAATTCCAATTTGTCAAACAGTTAACCGCTGCATCGTAATTTTCGGTGCGGCGGTTGTTTGTTGGCATTGCGGGCGATTCGTGAATCGCTCCTACGCTGGGACGATGGGAGAAGGACCGTCCGGGAGGCCGGTCCCTGCATACAAATGCTCGTTGAAATGATTTCAATGGTATGCTATGATAAAGGAAAGCTATGAAAAGGAGCGGATAGTATGGACACTCTTCGTTTCGGCATTTTAAGCACATCTTCCATCGCACCCCGGTTTATTGCCGCGGTGCGGGCGCAGGGGGTAGGGGAGATCCTGGCCCTGTCCTCCCGTACGGTGGAAAAGGCTCGGGAAAAGGCGGCGCAGTGGGACATTCCCCGGGCTTACGGCAGCCATCGGGCGCTTTTGGAGGACAAGGATGTGAACATCGTCTACATCTCCACGGTCAATGCCCAGCATTACGCCTGGGCCAGAGAAGCGCTGCTGGCGGGCAAGCATGTGATCTGCGAAAAGCCCATGACTACCAGCGAGGAAGCCACCCGGGAGTTGTTTGCCCTGGCACGGGAGAAGGGATGCTTCCTTATGGAGGCAGAAAAAATGCTGTTCCTGCCTGCCATTTTAACGGTGCGGGATCGGATCGCGGCGGGAGACTTGGGAGAAATTTATATGGCAGAGCTGAGCCACAGCTTCCCGGCCTCCTACAACGGTTGGATGTTTGACAAAGATGCCGGCGGCGGCCCGGTGCTGTCCAGCGGCATCTATGCAGTGCAGCTGGTGCAGTGGCTCTTTGGCGCCATTGAGAAGATCTCCGGAACGGCCCGCTTCCTGGATACCGGAGTGGAGTGGCAGTATATCCTTACCGGCCAAACGGAAAACGGTGTGCTGTTTTCCGCCAAGAACAGCACCCGGGCGGTGCTGGACAATACCGCAAAGCTCTATGGCACCGGCGGTTGGGTGGAGATCCCGGAATACTGGAAGGCCCGGAAAGTGATCTTCCACCTGGCGGGGAAAGAGCCGGAGGTGCTGGAATTCCCTTGCCAGCATGAACTGATTTATGAAGTGGCCCATATCGTTTCCTGCCTGGCTTCGGGCAGAATTACCAGCCCCGTAGTCACCGAAGAGGTCTCCTGCGGCGGTATCCGGGCGCTGGAGCAGGTGAAGAGGGAGTGGGGACAGCTATGAAAAAGACGATGCGTGCCTGCGCGGCGGTAGCCCCGGGAAAACTGGAACTGGTGGAAGTACCCATTCCCGAACCGGATGACTATGAGGTGCTGGTGAAAAATGAGGGCTGCGTGTTCTGCAATACCACCGACCGCATGATTACCGATGCGCTGTTTGCTACTCCGGCCTATCCCACGCTCCTGGGGCATGAGGATTTCGGTATCGTGGTGAAGGTGGGCAGCAAGGTAAAAAAATACCGCCTGGGCGACCGGGTGATCTGCGCCAGTGCCACCAAGGGCTTTAACGGCACCTACCACAGCACTTGGGGCGGCTTTGCCGAGTACGGCATCGCCGGTGATTGGGAAGCCTACTGCCGGGATCGTGGCGCGCCTCCTCCGGAGGAACTGTATCGCCGCCGCTACCGGCACAATCACATTCTGCCCGCAGATCTTCCTCGGGAGCAGGCGGCCCTGGCTTTTTCCCTGGCAGAGACCGCCAGCGCCCTGGCCCAGGCGGGAAGCTTGGAGGGGAAGACCGTGGTGGTGATCGGCACGGGCTTTGTGGGCTACTCCTTCGTGTATTTCGCCAAAAAACTGGGCGCCGGGCAGGTCATTTGCCTGGGGCGGCGGGAAAGCCGGCTGGCGGTGGCGGAACAGTTGGGTGCTGACCGGGTGTATGTGGATACAGAACGGGCATGCGACGAGATCCTTGCTTTGGGCGGGGCGGATGTGGTGCTGGAGGCCTCCGGCAACTACAAGGCCACGGAGAAGGGCCTGCCGTATTTGAAAGAGGGTGGCATTTTCGCTGTGTACGCCGTGCCCAGCCAGCCCTACGCCATGGATTTGCAGCGATGCCCCAGGGACTTCCGCTTTCTGCGGATCGAACCCAAGGTGGCGGAAAAGCTGGCGTGGGTCTGCGGGATTTTGGGAGCAGATTTCCCCACAGGGTTGTTTTTGACCCACCAATGGCCGTTTGATGAAATGGTAGAAGCTTTTGAGGAAGTTCGCAGCGGTCAGGTCATCAAGGGCCTGGTGTGTATGCCTGAGGAAACTTTGAAATAAGAGATAGGCGTGCCGTTTTGGCACGCCTATTGCCAAATGTTCCTGTTATAGGTGCTTGACGAATCCTTTCTCAGGGAATATAATAGTAAAAAGTATGACGAAAGCTAAGAAACGGAGGAAAACCCTATGCGAGGAATCCCTTCTCTGATTACAGATATTCGGAAAAAGGTCTTTACCGAGGTGGCGCGGATGGCCTATGCCGGCGGCGACTACAGCCAGGCCGATGATTTGCCTTATAAGATCGTGCCCGGAGGCCGTCCCTTGCACCGGGAATCCGTATTTTTGGAGCGGGCCATTGCCGGTGAGCGTGTCCGACTTGCCATGGGCCTGAGCCTGCGTCCCGCGGACGGCCGTCACCTGGTCACCGAGGGTATGGACGCTGCCGCTGTGGCGGAGCAGTACTATGAGCCGCCGCTGATCAATATCATCCCTTATGCCTGCCATTCCTGCCCCACGAACCAGTACAAGGTCACCAAGTACTGCCAGAATTGCCTTGCCCGCTCCTGTGAAAAGGTCTGCCCCAAGGGCGCCATTGAGATGGAAAACGGCAAGTCCCACATTGACCAGAGCAAGTGCATCAAGTGCGGAAAGTGTGCCAAGGCCTGTCCCTACAATGCGATCATCCACCTGGATCGTCCCTGTGCTGCCAGCTGCGGCATGGATGCCATCGGCTCTGACGAGCAGGGCCGTGCCGTGATCAATCAGGATAAGTGCGTGGCCTGCGGCCAGTGCCTGGTGTCCTGCCCCTTCGGTGCCATCGCGGATAAGGGCCAGATCTTCCAGGTCATCCAGTCCATCCTGAAGGGCGATAAGGTGGTGGCCATCATGGCCCCTGCTTTCATGGGCCAGTTCGGCAAGCACTCCACCCCCGGCAAGATCATCGCTGCCATGAAGCAGCTGGGCTTCTTCCGGATCCTGGAGGTGGCGGTGGGCGCGGATATGTGTACCATCGAGGAAGCCAAGGACTTCCTGGAGAAGGTTCCCACCGGTGAGCAGAAGTACATGGCCACTTCCTGCTGCCCTGCCTGGCATTCCATGATCCACAAGCTGTTCCCCAGCGAAGTGGGCAATATCTCCATGACCCTGACCCCCATGGTCTTTACCGCCCGGCTGATGAAGCAGAAGTACCCCGGCTGTAAGGTAGTGTTCGTAGGTCCCTGTGCCGCTAAGAAGCTGGAGGCAATCCGGGAGGACATTCGCTCTGATGTGGACTTCGTGCTGACCTTTGAGGAGCTGCAGGGTATGTTCCAGGCCAAGGAGATCGATTTTGAGACCATTGCTGAAAGTGATGTCCTCAACGAAGGCACTGCCGCAGGTCGCGGTTTTGCGGTTTCCGGCGGTGTTGGCGGCGCGGTGGAGAAGATCATTCATCAGACCCACCCTGAGGTAGAGGTCAAGACTGCCCGTGCGGAAGGTCTG
>JAZREG010000140.1:0-3931 GCA_045660725.1 Faecousia sp. | reverse complement strand
TGCTACGCCATCTTTGACGAAGAGAACGGCGGCTGGGTGGACCGTGACAAGCTGGAACCCAAGCACTTCAAGAAGTGGGTGGATTTCTGCAAGGAGCGTGGCCTGGGCTGCGATTTTAACCCCACTTTCTTCTCCCATCCTATGTGCGATCCTCTGACCCTGCCCAGCCCCAATGAGGCCACCCGTAAGTTCTGGATCGACCACGGTAAGGCCTGTATCCGTATTTCTCAGTACCTGGCCGACGAGCTGGGCCAGCCCTGCGTTATGAACATTTGGACCGGTGACGGCTTCAAGGATATTCCCGCCGACCGTATCGGCCCCCGTGTCCGTTACAAGGAGTCCATCGACGCCATCCTGGCTGAGCCTTTTGATTTCGAGAAGGTCAAGCCCTGCGTGGAGTCCAAGGTCTTCGGCATCGGTGTTGAGAGCTATACGGTTGGTTCTGCCGAGTTCTCCCTGAGTTATGCCGCTGCCAACATGGATAAGTGCATCCCCCTGATGGATAACGGCCATTACCATCCCACGGAAGTGGTTTCCGACAAGATCCCCGCTCTGCTGGCCTTCTTCCCGGAGATTGCTCTGCACGTGACCCGTGGCGTCCGCTGGGACTCTGACCATGTGCTGATGCTGGATGACGAGACCCGTGAGCTGTGTAAGGAGATCGTCCGCTGCGGAGGCCTGGAGGGCCGTGTGAATATCGCCCTGGACTACTTCGATGCATCCATCAACCGTATCGCTGCCTGGACTGTGGGCATGCGTAACATTCAGAAGGCTCTGCTGCTGGCTCTGCTGACCCCCGATATGACCGAACTGCAGAATGCCAACAACTGGACTGAGGTGCTGGTCCGCTCCGAGGAGCTGAAGACCATGCCCTTCGGTGAGGTTTGGGAAGAGTACTGCCGTCAGTGCGGCGCTCCCGCAGACGGTGAGTGGTTCGCAACTGTGAAGGCTTACGAGGACGAAGTCCTGGTCAAGCGTGTATAAGGAGAAAACGGATGTTTTTTGAAGAAAACGCAAAACTGCTTGCTGATTTTGCTCAGATGTCCCAGCAGGCCGGCAGCCGTTCCGACTATGTTCAGGGCGGCGGCGGCAACACCTCTGTGAAGCTGGGCGGCGGCCTCATGGCTATCAAGGCGTCCGGCTTCTGCCTCAGCGACATCGCTGCGGATAAGGGCTATGCTGTGCTCAACGGTGCCAATATCCGTGCTTTCTACCTGGAAAACGAACCCGGTGATTTCGAGAACGCGGAAACCTCCGGTTCTCAGTGTACCAAGGACAATGTGGTCAATGTGGAGGGCCTGGCTGTGCTGCGGCCTTCTGTGGGAGCCGGCTTCCACTCCATCCTGAAGACCTTTGTTCTGCATACCCACAGTGTTTACGCCAACCTGGCGGCCTGTACTGTCGGCGGCAGGGAAGTGGCTGCCAAGGCCCTGGCCGGTGCGGATTACTCCTGGGGCTGGGTGGATTATCAGGATCCCGGCGCCATGCTGGCTTTCTCCATTCGGGACGAGCTGCGTCGGGTGGAAAAGGAGACCGGCAAGGTCCCCTCTGTGATCATCATGCAGAACCATGGTGTCATTGTCCACGATGACGATGCCCAGCGCTGCGCCCAGATCCATGCCGACGCCAATGAGCGCCTGGCTGCCTTCTACGGCCTGACCGGCGATGCCTTCCCCGCAATTGCTGTGAAGGAGCTGGCCGGCGGTGTTTACTGCGCAGATACGCCCTATCTGAAGGAAATGCTCCTGTCCGGTACCTATGGCTATGACACCCTGGCCAATGCCCCCCTGTATCCGGATCAGATGGTGTTCTTTGCGGATACTTTCTATCAGGATATCGATACCCTGGAAGAGGGCAAGGCGGTTGCCAGCAGCAAGACCGGTGAAATGGTCATGCGTATGGGCGCCAAGAAGGCCCTGACCCTTACGGAGACTCTGAGCGCCGTGTTCTTTATTTGGGAACACGTGGAAGGCGCCGGCTATGAAGTTTCCAACATGAGCGATGCCGCAAGAAACTTCATCGCCAACTGGGAGAGCGAAAAGTACCGTAAGAGCCTGTCTGATAAAAAATAAGGTAGCGCTATGAGAAATTTTGAAATACACCTGAAAGACTACTTTCCGGTTCTTGGAGAAAACGGTAAGGATCCTGTGGTCACAGCTTATCTTCCTTACAATATGGTGGAGATGAAGCGTCAGGATTGGCTGCGGCCCTGTATGATCGTTTGCCCCGGCGGTGGATATCATTACTGCAGTGAGCGGGAGTCTGAGGTCATCGGCGTGCATTTTCTGCCGGAAGGCTACAATGTGTTTGTTCTCAACTACTCGGTTGCCCCGAACCATTGTTTCCCCAGCCAGCTTCGGGAGATCGCTGCGCTGCTGGAATTGATCCACAGCAACAGCGCCGAATGGAACTGCGATCCGGAAAAGGTCGCCATCATCGGTTTTTCTGCCGGCGGCCACCTGGCTTGCCATTATTCCAATGCCTACGATTGTCCGGAAGTGCGGTCGGTGTTCCCGGAAAGCAAGCCTGTTCAGGCGGTGATTCTCAGCTATCCTGTCATTACCGCGGATTTTTCCTTTGCCCACAAAGGAAGCATCAAGAATCTGTCGGGGCGTGAGGAGCCTACAGCGGATGAGGTGGCACGTTTCTCCTGTGAGCGGTTGGTCCGGTCTACAACACCGCCTACCTTCTTGTGGCACACGGCGGATGATACCTGTGTTCCTGTGAAGAATTCCCTGGTTTATGCGCAGGCCTTGGCGGAAAAGGGTGTTCCTTTCTCCCTGCACATTTACCCCTGGGGCGAGCATGGCTTCGCCACTGCGGATCTGCAGACCAACAAGCCGGAGGAACTGACCCCGGCCACCTTGCTGGCGGCCCGGTGGCTGCCGGATGTGAAGGCTTGGCTGAAAACTGTTCTTTAAGAAAAAAGCTGAGCGGCATTTGCCGCTCAGCTTTTCTTATTTGTACATCGCCATATAGGGGCCGTGGGCCTCAATCAGCTCGTCTACCATTTTGCGCATATCGTCGATGCTCAGTTCGGCAGCTGTGTGGGGATCCAGCATGACCGCCCGCAGGATATCTTCCCGCTTTTTCGTTCTGGCGGCTTCAATGGTAAGCAGCTGGGTGTTAATGTTGGTCATATTCATAGCTGCCAAAACAGGGGGCAGGGAACCGATCCGGGTGGGGTGGATGCCGGTGTTGTTCACAAGACACGGCACTTCTACACAGGCCTGCTCCGGGAAATCGGTGATCAGGTGCCCGGTGTTGAGAACGTTGCCGCCGATTTGGTATGGAATATTGGTCACTACCGCTTCCATGATGTAGGATGCGTATTCCAGGGTGCGGGTATGGGTCAGGTCGGGATTGGTGAGCAGTTCCTGACTTTGGGTCTTCCATTTTTCGATCTGGCGGATGCAGCGTCGGGGATACTCATCCAGGGGAATGTTGAAACGGTCGATCAGTTCAGGGTATTTTGCCTTTATGTAAAAAGGGTTGTACTCCGCGTTATGCTCACTGGATTCCGTGCAGTAGTAACCCAGCTTGTCCATGTAGTCAAAGCGGACCATATCAGAATGCTTTTCGTTGGCGTTTTTGGCGGCAGCACGCTTTTTGATCTCCGGATACAGATCGTTGCCGTCTCGATCTTCGATCTTCAGAAGCCATGCCATATGATTGATACCGGCAATCAGCTCCTTACGACCTTCCAGCTTGTCCTGCATATCCAGCCGCTTCAGAAGATCCTCGGAACAAACTTGGACGCTGTGGCAAAGGCCTACCATATTTACTCCTGTGTACCGGGAGATATAGCCGGTGAGCATGGCCATGGGGTTGGTGTAGTTGAGCAGCAGGGCGTTGGGACAGACCTCTTCCATTTCGTGAGCCAAATCCTCCATGACCGGAATGGTGCGCAGCGCGCGCATAATGCCGCCGA
>JAZREG010000139.1:0-2080 GCA_045660725.1 Faecousia sp. | reverse complement strand
AAGTCCGACGAGACCAAAATCGTCATCGGCAAGGACACCCGGCGCTCTTCCTATATGTTCGAGTATGCCCTGGCGGCCGGTATTGCCGCCTCCGGCGCAAATGCATACCTGTTGCACGTGACCACCACCCCCTCCGTGGCCTACGTGACCCGTACCGACGAGTTTGACTGCGGCGTCATGATCTCCGCCAGCCACAACCCCTTCTACGACAACGGCATCAAGCTCCTCAATGGCAACGGCGAGAAGATGGAGGAGTCCACCATCGAGTTGGTGGAAGCCTATCTGGACGGCGAACTGGAAGTCTTCGGCGAGAAATTTGCGGAGATCCCCTTCGCCAAGAAGGAGCAAATTGGCCGCACCGTGGACTACGCTGCCGGCAGAAATCGCTACATCGGCTATCTGATTTCCCTGGGTATGTACTCCTTCAAGGGCGTCAAGGTGGGTCTGGACTGCGCCAACGGCGCATCCTGGAACATCGCCAAGAGCGTGTTTGAGGCCCTGGGCGCTAAGACTTACGTCATCAATGCCGCACCCGACGGCGTGAACATCAACGAGGATGCCGGCTCTACCCACATCGAGAATCTGCAGAAATTCGTGGTGGAAAACGGCCTGGACGTGGGCTTTGCCTACGACGGCGACGCTGACCGGTGCCTGTGCGTGGACGAAAAGGGGCAGGTGGTCACAGGCGACCATATCCTGTACGTGCTGGGTATGTATATGCGCGATAAGGGCCAGCTGGATAACAACACTGTGGTCACCACCGTTATGAGTAACTTCGGCCTGTACAAGGCCTTTGACAAGGCATCAATCGACTACGCCAAGACCAAGGTGGGCGACAAGTATGTGTATGAATACATGGTGCAAAACGGCTGCCGCCTGGGTGGTGAGCAGTCTGGCCACATCATTATCTCCAAGTACGCCACCACCGGCGACGGCATCCTGACCAGTCTGAAGGTCATGGAGGTCATGATGAAGACCAAGAAGACCCTCAGTGAGCTGTGCAAGGATCTGGTGATCTATCCCCAGGTGCTGAAGAACGTCCGCGTCCACAGCAAGCCCGAGGCACAAAACGACCCTGAGGTTAAGGCCGCAGTGGAGGAAGTTGCTAAGAAATTGGGCGAAACCGGACGTATTTTGGTGCGCGAGAGCGGCACAGAGCCGGTAATTCGCGTCATGGTGGAGGCTGCCACCAAGGACGAGTGCCAGCAGTATGTGGACGAAGTGGTGGATGTGATCTGTCGCCGCGGCCACGCCCGGGTTTGAGGCCGGCAGTAGAATGAAATAGAAAAGCGGAGTGCTTAGCACTCCGCTTTTTTAATGGACAATGGAGAATTGTCAATTGGGTTTACGCACCTTGCCGGCGATGAACCAGGCGGCAAGGCAGACCCAGGTGGCGGCCAGGGTGATCAGCAGCACCTTGGATGCGGTGGGCAGCTCGCCCAGAGGGGCTTTGCTGTGGTCCGTGGTGATCTGGTCCAGCCGGTACAGAGCCGTCATCTCCGTAAACAGGGCATCCAGGTAGGCGTCGTCGATGGTCTGCCCCTGCTTGGCGGCCTTTCTTGTGTCCTCGATCAGCTGACCGGCGGCGTTGCGGAGCGATGCGGAGCCGTTGAACACCGGGGTCACGAAGGTGTTCTCGGTGTTGTCCAGCAGCAGTTGGGTGGCCAGCATCTTGATGTCATAGTGCAGCTCGTTGTCCTCACCGGCCCGGCTGAGGTAGTCCTGATACACGTCGCTTTGCTGGGCCTTGGCGGTGACGGGGACATAGCCTTCGGTCTGGGCATAGGCGATCTGCACCTCATTGGTCAGCAGGAACTGGGTGAAGAGCCAGGATGCCAGCACCTCCTGGGGGTCTTTCTTATTGAACACGCACAGGCTGGGACCCTGGGAGATCATGGTGGGGTTCTCCGGGTCGAATTGGGGGACCATGCGCACTTCCGTGTCGAACTGCACCAGCTTTTCCTCGGCAATATCCACCAGGGGGGCGTCAGATCCCATCCAGGTTGCGCCGGCGGTGGAGTCCACGGCGAAGATACACTGGCCGGCGTTGAGATAATTGGCCGGGTAGCCGGAAGATTTG
>JAZREG010000138.1:0-7333 GCA_045660725.1 Faecousia sp. | reverse complement strand
CAGCACCATGGATTCGCTGCTTCGTAAATCCTGCGGCGTGATCCCATTTCGGTGGCGCGGCAATGAGAAGGAGTATTTGATCCTGCTTCAGACCAACCACTGCTGGAGCTTTCCCAAAGGCCATATGGAAGCCGGCGAATCCGAGGAACAGACCGCTTTGCGGGAATTATTTGAGGAAACCGGATTGCGGGCCAAGCTGATTCCGGCGAAAAGAGTGGTATCAGAATATGACCTTCCCCCCTTTGCAAGAAAGCAGGTCGTTTTCTTCCTTGGTGAGATCGAGGGGGATGTGATCCCTCAGGAAACAGAAGTGCTTGCGCACAAGTGGGTAAAAGCATGCGAGTTAAAGGACTATCTTCACCCGGATACGTATACGGCATGCGCAGAATTGTTGAGGTAGGTATATGCGTATTTTCCCGAAAATAAACAGAAGAACGCCCATTGACAAAGGTTGGTCAGGCGATCAGAAATACTGCGCCATTACCGAGGATGGGCAAACATATCTGCTTCGGATTTCGCCCATCGACCGTTTGGAGCGTAAGCGTCGGGAATATGAAAAGATGGGCGAGGTGGCACAGTTGGGGATCCCCATGTGCCTGCCGTTGGAATTCGGCGTCTGCCAGGAAGGCGTATACTCTATCCAGAGCTGGATCGACGGCGAGGATGCGGAGGAACGAATCCTGTCCATGGGCCAGGAGGAGCAATACCGCTACGGTTTGGACGCCGGCCGAATTCTTGCTAAGATCCACACCATCCCGGCACCCCCGGATGCCCCGGATTGGGAAACCCGCTTTAACGCCAAGATCGACCGCAAGATCGCAATGTATGAAAACTGTGAACTGAAGTACGAAAGCGGCGGCGATGCATTCCTGGAATATATTGCGCAGAACCGCTATTTGCTTAAGAACAGACCGCAGAGCTATCAGCACGGCGACTATCACATTGGCAACATGATGATTGACCGCAGCGGGGTTCTGACCATCATCGATTTCGACCGGGATGATTTTGGCGATCCCTGGGAGGAATTTAACCGCATCGTATGGTGCGCCCAAGCGGCACCGGCTTTTGCATCCGGTATGGTGGACGGCTATTTTGATGGCGAAGTTCCTATGGACTTCTGGAGGCTGCTGGCGCTTTATATCTGTTCTAACACACTCAGCTCGCTGCCCTGGGCCATTCCCTTTGGAGAAAAAGAGATCCAGGTGATGCAGAGGCAAGCAGCACAGGTGCTGCAGTGGTACGACGGGATGCAAAACGTGGTGCCAAATTGGTACCACGCAAAAGCATGAGGTGTTTATGGATACGGAACTTAAATTATACATTCCTAAGCTGGAAGATCTGTGGTTCTATCAGAAGATGATGGCCGACCCGGACACCATGTCCTACAATGCCGGCTATGACTTAGATTTTGCAGGTTATCACAAAGACACCGGCTGCATCGACTACCCCGATGAGGTGCTGCCCGGTTGGCATAAAAGATGGGTGGGCAACGAACCGGAACGCTTCTATGCCTACATCCAGCGCAGCTGTGACGGTGCATGGATCGGTGATGTAAACTTCCACTACACACCCGAAAAGGATTGGCACGATATGGGCATCGTCATCTATGGGCCCTACCGAGGCAAAGGCTATGCCACTGCCGCCCTGAAGCTATTATTAGACCGGGCATTCCGGGTCTGCGGCGTTTCTCGGCTGCATAACGACTTTGAAACTACAAGAGATGCTGCATGGGCCATCCATCGCAAGGCAGGCTTCAAAGAGATGGGCGTGGAGAATGGTCTTCTCCAGCTCATGCTAACAAAAGAGGATTATAACAATCAAAATCTCTGATTTGGAAATACGAGGTATTTTATGTCACACACCATTGCCGCCATTTCAACCGGCCTATCCGTTTCTGCCATTGGCATCATCCGTCTGACGGGTGATGATTGCGTAGAGATCGCCGGGAAGGTATTTACATTAAATAATAAAGCACCCCTGACCGAGGCGCCCCAGCGGAAGCTGATGCTGGGTCAGCTCCACGACAAGGAAGGTCGCACCATCGACAGCTGCTGTGCCATCGTATCCCGTGGGCCTCACAGCTACACCGGCGAGGACACAGTGGAATTCCACTGTCACGGCTCTCCTGCCGTGCTGGCCGCAGGATTGGATTCCCTCTACGCTGCAGGCGCAAGACCTGCCCAGCGGGGTGAATTCACCAAGCGGGCTTTCTTAAACGGCAAGCTGGATCTGACCCAGGCGGAAGCTGTCATCGATCTGATCGAAGCGGACACCGCTGAGGCCGCCGCCAACGCTGCCGGTCAGGTAGAGGGCGTACTGCAAAAGAAGCTGCATCCCATTTACCAGGATCTGACCGATCTGTGCAGCCATTTCCATGCGGTACTGGATTATCCCGATGAGGATATTGCGGACTTTGGTCTGGATGCTTACGAGAAAAATATCAAAGCCGACTCCAGAGAACTGGAAAAGCTGCTGCAGACCTACGGTCAGGGCCGCATTTTAAAGAGCGGTGTGTCCGCTGCCATCGTAGGCCGTCCCAATGTGGGCAAGTCCAGCCTGCTCAATGCGCTGGCCGGTTATGATCGAGTCATCGTCACCGATATTCCCGGCACCACCCGGGACACCGTGGAAGAAGTGGTAAAGATCGGCGGCGTAAAGCTGCGGCTGATCGATACGGCCGGTATCCGGGAAACGGAAGATACTGTGGAAGCCATCGGTGTGGAGCGCAGCCGCAAGGCTGTAGAAAACGCAGACATGGTGATCTTCGTCTGCGATGGTTCTCAGCCGCTGACTGAAGAAGATGAGGCCATCATCGAGCTGTGCAGCGAGCGGGAGAATGCTGTTGCGCTGATCAACAAGACCGACCTGGGCAGCGTTGTAGAGCCCAGCGATCTGCCTTTTATGTATGTAATCGAGATCTGTGCGGCAACCGGCGATGGTCTGGAACAGTTTGCGGATGTGGTGGAGGTGCTGTTTGACAGCGACACCCCCTGCGACGGTTCGATTTTGACCAACGCCCGTCAGGCAGATGCCATCCGCCGAGCATTCGATGCCCTGCAGCGCAGCCTGAAGGGTCTGCGGATGGGCTTGACTCCCGACATGGTGCTGATCGATGTGGAGGAAGCCATGGAAGCCATGGGTGAGGTCACCGGTGCTACCGTCAGAGAAGATATTACCGCAAGAATCTTTGAAAGATTCTGCGTTGGTAAATAATGAGATAAATTGTTGTCTGCCAAATTTTCTGTCATTCCGAGCCAGTGCGCACACTGGCGTGCAATGACACTCTTTCAAACAAGGAACGAAATTATGATTTATTTAGACAATTCTGCCACCACGAAGCCTTGCGCAGAGGCCGTGGAGGCAATGACGAACGCATTGACCGAGGGTTGGGCCAATCCCAGCGCCCTGTACAGCTTCGGTATTGATGCAGCCCACGCCCTGCGGGATGCCCGGGTTGCCCTCGCCAAGGCTATGGGCGCAGAACCGGACCGCATTTTCTTCACCTCTGGCGGCACGGAAGCGGATAACTGGGCCATTTTCAGCACCGTCAAGCGACTCGGCAAGCGCGGCAAGCACATCGTCACCACCGCCATTGAGCATCATGCCGTCCTCAACTGCATGAAGGAACTGGAACTGCAGGGCTACGATGTGACTTATCTGCAGCCCGATTCCATGGGCAACATTTCTTTGGTCAGCCTGAAGTCCGCCCTGCGCAAGGATACCATCCTCGTTTCCATCATGATGGTTAACAACGAGGTTGGTTCCGTAATGCCCATCGAAAAGATGGCCAAGCTGACTCACAAGCTGTGTCCCGACGCCATTTTCCACACCGATGCGGTGCAGGGTTTCCTGAAAGTTCCCTTTGCCGCCAAGACCCTGGGCGCAGATCTCATTACTGTGTCCAGCCACAAGGTCCACGGCCCCAAGGGTGCAGGTGCGCTCTACATCTCCCCCCGGCTGAAATCCTTCCCGGCCATGATGCTGGGCGGCGGCCAGGAGGGCGGCTATCGCAGTGGCACGGAAGCAACGCCTGCCATCTTTGGTTTTGCCGCTGCGGCAACCGCAGGTGCAGCCACCTTCCGTGAGGACATTGCAAGAGAGAAGGAACTGCTCAGCCACTTGGCCGAAAAGCTGTCCGCACTAGAGGCTGTGAAGATCAACGGCGCTCACGAAGCACCCCACATTCTGTCCCTGTCCATTCCCAGTGTTCCCACCCAGAACTCCATCAACATTTTGCAGGATGCGGGCATCTGCGTATCCGCTGGCTCTGCCTGTGCCAAAGGCCACCGCAGCCATACCCTGACCGCCATGAATCTGAAGCCCGAAGTAATGGACGGTTCTTTCCGGGTATCCCTGTGCAAGGATACCACCCAGGAAGAACTGGACAATCTGGTGGATGTCATTGAAAAGGAGATCTTGCCCCGCGTGCGATAAGGAGGAATTCTATGGATTTTCTGTTTGAAGTGTTCGGCGCCATTTTGGAAGGTATCCTGGAATGGTTTCTCGAGGAAGAAAGAATCCCCAAATGGATCCGCTACGGTGTGCTGACCCTTTTGATTGGTAGCATTTTGGCGCTAATCATCTTTGCGCTGATCAAGGCTGGTGAATGGGGAATGCGGATCTTCCTCGGCATTCTAGCTGCAGGTTTTCTGGGGATGTTCCTCTATGTGATTTGGAAGATTCTCCGTTATGGTGCCTTTCAATCGGCAAAAAAGGAAGATCTTCCCGAAATTCTGAAGCTTTATCGCAGCGTCATCGGAAAGCCCGGCTGCACCTGGAGCATTTCCTACCCCAACGAAGCCACCCTATATGAGGATCATCGTTCCGGGAATCTCTATGTACTACGCCGCGGCAAGCTGCTCGTCGGTGCAGGTTCCATCGTTGTTCGCAACGAGCTGGACGACCTGGACTGCTGGCAATACCAGGCAAATGCCAGGGAAATCGCCCGCATCGTCATCCATCCGGAATTTCAAAGCAAAGGCTATGGCAAGCATTTGGTCAGCAAGCTTTGCCAGAAGTTGGAGCGGATGGACTGCCGGGTGGTACATATCCTGGTGGCCAAGGAGAATCATCACGCGCTAAGTCTTTACCGGGAGTCCGGCTTCCGCTGCAAGGGCGAGTGCCACCGCTTTGACCACGATTTCTATGCTTACGAAAGGAAGCTGTGACAGCCTATGAAACGCATTCTGTTTTGGCTTTGGCAATGGACCTGGGGATTTCCGCAGACCTTCCTTGGCCTGATCATTTATCTGTGTAATTTCGGCAGGCCCCACGAAACCTATCGGGGCTGTATCGTGACCCGCTGGAAAAACCGGGGCAGCCTGGGTGTGGGGATGTTCCTGTTCCTTGGTTGCGACGATCCACAGGTAAGGGTCCATGAATTCGGCCACAGCGTGCAATCGCTGATCCTGGGGCCGCTGTTTCTTCCCATTATGGGCATTCCCTCGTTTCTGTGGTGCAATCTGCCGCACTGCCGAAAGTTGAGAAAGGAAAAGGGCGTTTCCTATTACCGCTTCTATCCCGAGTCCACCGCCAACCGTTTAGGCGCTTGGGCCAGCGGCGAGAAATGCGAACTGTAACCGGAGGACAATATGGCCAGAGAAGAAAAAGCTGTATTTGTGAATATGTGCATGATCACCGATGGAGAAAAAGTGCTGGTACAGGATCGGAAAAATCCCGATTGGCCCGGCATCACCTTCCCCGGTGGCCATGTGGAAA
Source organism: Faecousia sp. (assembly GCA_045660725.1). Classification (GTDB taxonomy): domain Bacteria; phylum Bacillota; class Clostridia; order Oscillospirales; family Oscillospiraceae; genus Faecousia. Next base: position 1,615 of record JAZREG010000138.1, on the reverse strand, counting down.
AAGGCGAATCCTTTGTGGATGCGGTCGTCCGGGAAGTGTACGAGGAAACAGGCCTCACCATCGAAAATCCGGCGCTGTGCGGCACGAAGCAGTTCCAAACAAAGGACGATGCCCGATATGTGGTATTTTTCTATAAGGCCAGCCGTTTTTCCGGGGAACTGAAAAGTTCCGACGAGGGCGAGGTTTTCTGGATCGACAGAAAGGATCTACCCCAGTATCCCCTTGCACCGGATATGGAGGCTATGGTGCAGGTGATGGAAAGCGACTGCTTAAGCGAGTTCTATTACTACAAAGAAAATGGCCAATGGAAATACAAGTTGCTATAAAAACATCCCCGGATTTTTATCCGGGGATGTTTGCTGTTTTGGAGGTAAATTGTCGTTTAGCATACCCAAAAAGAAGTGTCATTCCGAAGAGTAGCGCACACTGGCATGGGAATCCCCTAAGTTTTTCGGGTGCTTTTCCATGGTTTTTCCCTTCTATCCAGGGGATTGCCACGTCGGCTTCGCCTCCTCGCAATGACAGCGTATCGTTCTGTAAACAACAATTTACCTTTCCATTTGATTCAGAAATTTACGGACAGCGCGGCGGTTTTTCAGAACGATGGTCTGGACGCCTTCGGTTTCGTTCAGGAGGCGATAATTGGACTCCCGTTTGTCCCGGTTATAGTTCCACACCCACTTGAGAAACTCCAAATCGAACCGCTCCGGACAGCCCTCGCCCATATCGGGGCGGACGGTACCGTAGGTAGTGAGGACCCGCTTGAAAACACCCATCAGACAGGCCACACGGGAGAAATCCAAATAAATAATGGTATCGCAATACTTCACCCGCTCCGGCATGGTGCGGTTATAATTGCCGTCCATGATCCACCGGGGCTTTGCCATTTCCTGGCGGATCTTTTCGTCGATCTCATCCTTCGTCGATTCCACCCAGCCGGGTTTCCAGAACAGCTTGTCCAGATGCACCACGGGAAGATCCATTTTTTCGCCCAACTGCCGTGCCAACGTGGACTTCCCCGCCCCACCGCAGCCGATGATCAAAATCCGTTCCATTGTTAACCTCCTTGGTAAGATAAATTGTTGCTTAGACGAATTAGGAATGATCGTAATCAATTGTGTATGTTACGACATCATCAATTCCTAATTTCTCATCCATCATTCCTAATTGAAACGGCAAACAACAATTTTCTGCCGTGATGATATTGTGAAAAACAGGGCCGCGGTGCGGCCCTGTTCATTTTGCATTTGTAATTACGAATTAGTACGCAATGCCCCAGTAGATCATCTTATCGGCAGGCTTGCCGCAGCAGGCACAAGTCTCGCCCAGCTTCTCCTGTGCGAAGGGGATGCAACGGGAAGACATGCCGGCCTTTTCCTTCATGGCCAGCTCGCAATCCAGCTCGCCGCACCACATGGTCTTGATGTAACCGCCGTTAGCATCCTGCAGAGCCTTGGCCTCCTCGATGGAGTGAGCTTCGTAGATATGCTCGTCCAGGTTCTTCTTTGCACGGGCGAACATACCATTGTGGACATTTTCCAGCTCGCGGGCAACCGCTGCTTCCAGCTCTTCCAGCTTCACAACGATCTTCTCACGATCGGTACGGCGCACGATC
>JAZREG010000137.1:0-6889 GCA_045660725.1 Faecousia sp. | reverse complement strand
GTTTTGCGCAAAGAAAGCCACCGGCAGGCGGTTGCGATTTATTCGCAGAAGACCTTGCGAACCGCTTCCAGATAGCCGTAGCCGTTGAGCTGATCCGGCTCCAGGTAGCTGGTCTCCGTCCACTCGTTCCAGCTGTTGAGGGTGATCAGGGGCGCGGGAAGATCGTGGGTGTCCACAAATTCCTTGGCCAGGCGCAGGGCCTCCTCCACCGCTTCCGGGGTGTTGTTTTTGACGATCTTGGGCTTAAACTTGTGGAAGCGCAGGTTGTTGTCCCAGCCCAGGGACACATGGGGGAAGTAATTGCCCTCGTAGAGGTCGTAAAATTTCTGCCACATGGGTACCGCATCGGCAACGATCTGTCGGTAGTCCCGGTTCACATCCAGGAAGTGGACGAACTGATAGTTGCTGGCGCTGTCAAAGCCCAGGCGCTTTGCTATGGCGCTGGTGTGGGCGCTGCCCAGATCCACGTTGCTGTCCACGCCGGAGAAGTTCTCGATGTTGTCGCCCCACTGGGCGATCTGCAAGTGCAGTCCCGGCAGACCCGCTTTTACGCACATTTCCCGCAGGGAATCCAGCTTTTTGCGGGTGTTGTCCAGGCCGCCCAGGCCGGAAATGAGGTTCTTCAGGTCGTAGATCATGAACACCGGTTTCCCGCCAATGGTGTAGTACAGGGGGTGGCAGAAGTATTTCTCCACCAACCGGTGGGCGATGATGTCAAACTGCTTTTCGTCTACCGCACCCTGCCAAATGACCTCCTGTCCCCAGGAAGCGGCGGAATTGCGGATGTCCCAGCAGTAATTCACATCGTGGTTGGCCCACATGAGGTAGAATTTCATCCGATGGTTATTTTTGGCCTTCAGGAAGCCCTCGTTCAGGCAGTTTTCCAGGAAGGGACGGCCGTCATACCAGTACCAGTCGTAGAGGAAGACATTCACGCCGTGATCCGCGGCGGCGTCGATCTGCATTTCTATCACCGCGGGATCTGCCTCATCCACATAGCCCCAAAGGGGCTGGCGCAGGGGGGAGAATTCCGGGTAATCCCGCTTCTCATTTTTTACGGTCTGCCACTCGCCGATGCCCTCGGGCCAAAACAGGCGGCTGCGCTCTTCGCTTCCGGTGTAGGCGGGCCAAACATAGGCAGCGATATCATATTTTTGCATTTTTTACTCCTTGATGGCGGTGATTTGGTGAGGGAACACGGCGGGCTGGTTTTCATATTGGCACAGCCGGATGGAAAGAATGGGGGTCTCCGGCTTGGGGTTGCGCCATTGGTAGCGGTAGACGCAGATGTTTTCGCCGTTTTCACTCTTAGATTCTTCGGAATCCACGAAATAGGTGGCGCTGTAGCCGTTGTGGCGGTAGTAGCCGCCCCGGAAGGGTTCGTTCTGCCGCCGGTTCCAATGGGAGATGTTGCCGCCGTAGGTCAGGGGGATCTCCAAAACCGTGCCGTCGGCATAGCGCACCTCGTAATGGGCAATCGTGCGCAGGGCGATCCAGGGGATGCGGGTGATCTTGTCCCGGGTGGCATGAGCGAAGCGCAGGCTGTCGCAAAGGGTCGAACCTTCCCAGTGGGTATTTTCCGGGGCCGGGAGGGGATAGGTGGCCTGGTTTTTCAGCAAAACGGTGGTGTGATTGGGAGCGGGGTAGCGGAAATTGCCCAGCTCCTGCCGTAGAAGCGGCATCATGACCTTCAGCGCCCGGTCATAGCTGAGCCGGTGGCGGCTGTCATACCGGGCATCCCACAGCATTTCGGCGGTGTATAGGAAATCGTAGAGCTTACCCTCCCGGCCCATCTCCTCTTCGGAGGTGGTGGTCCAGGCGGAAATTTGGCCGCCCACCATGCCGTCTTTTTTGCGCCGGGTTTCATACCGGGGATAATGGCTGGAGTAGAGATTGCCCATCATGACCCGGAAGCCTTCTGTCAATAAGTTGTCCTCGATGTCCTTGTCCATGTGGAAATACCAAATAAAGTCCAGCAGCAGGATGTACTTGGGGATCTTGTGCAGGGCCGGGGGCGTTTTGTACTTGGTCACCGGCTGGAGCATATCTGCCCAGATCATCATTTTCAGGCCCTTGGCGGCCAAATAATCGTGGATGCGGCACACGTCCTGGGCAAAGAGGTCTGCCGGGTCTTTTCCTTTGCATTTGGGGCAGATGCCGATGCCGTAGACCTCGTCATGGCCCATGTGGACATATTCCTTGGGCTGGATCACGTCGATGATCTCGTCCAGCAGGTCAAAAAGCAACGCGTAGGATTTTTCGTTGGAGGGACAGTAGTTGTGGGGGGTAGAAATCGCTGGGGCGGATATCTTCCTCCCGGGCGTCCACGGCGCTGGGGTCGTAGCGGGGGGCGTCCTCTGCCAGCTCCGCGATCTCCGGATGGGCGATGGTCATGAACTGCACATGCCCCAGGCTCTGCACCTCCGGGATCACCTCGATGCCGAAACTGCGGCAGTACTGGGCCAGATCCCGGGTCTCAGCCTGGGTGATGAAGCTGCCGTCGGCCACGCAATCGTGGGGGAAGGGGGGCCAAATACCCTCCCGGCCCTTTCGGGCGGCGGTAACATAGGCTTCATTGACTTCCGGATGGCGCTTGAACTCCATGCCTGCGGAAATTTGCAATAGGATAAAATTATAGCCCATGGGGGAGAGAATGTACTTGACCACATTTTTAAAGAAGGGGATGTTCTCCCGGGAGGGGATCATCAGGTGGGCGCCCCGGAAGGGGTGGGCCGGGTGGTCCTTGATTTCACAAAGGGGAAGCTGTCCGTTCCGGAGAAGCTTATATAGGGTCTCCGCGCCGTAGGTAAAGCCTCGGAGGTTGGAGGCACACAGGGAAACGGCGGTTTCGCTGACTTGGATGGTGCAGCCGTCTGCGGGAACAGCAGGGTCGCAGGTGATGCGGAAAGCAGCGTCCCGGGCAAAGGGCAGGGAAATGCCGGCTTTGTCCCCAAAGAGGTGGGCGGCGGCTTCGCCCTCGGCGCAATCAAAGAATACAGAATCCAACAGCCGCGCAGGTGCGAAACGGTCTTCGATCCGGGCGCAGGCGGGGGCAGGGAAGAGGGGCATGAGGCGATCGTCGCTGCCAAAAACCTCCAGGCTTTCCAGCTCCACTCCGGACAGCTCTCCGGTAAAGCGCAGGGTCAGAGTGTCCGTGGCCACACCGGCATCCAAAAACAGTTCCCGGGAAGAAATGGTCTTGCCGGTTTCGGCGGTGTGCCGGGACAGAAGCTGCTCGCCGGAATACAGGGCAACGGCTGCCAGGGCGGTCTTTGGGCCGAAGCCCATGGTCACGCCGTCGATGAAAAATGCCTTGTCCAAATGCAGCGTCAGGCACAGGTCGGAATCCATCATCTGATCAAAGCTGACCTTCAGAAGCTCCCCCTTCAGCGGATCGCCGTTTTCGGAAACCTTGGGGATCGTGCCGGTGGCGGCAAGGGTCAGATCCTTCGGCGTAAAGTGGATCCGGTCATTGAGTTTTCCCTGAAAGAAGTTCACAAGAAACCACCTCCTAAATGATTACCTTGATTTTACCAAATCCCGCACCCGGACGCAATGGCGTTTTTTGCGTATTTCGGAAAGGAGGGGAATAAAAACTGCCACCGGGGATCTCGGTGGCAGTTGGCGCGTTATAGGGTTGCCAGGTCTTCTTTGTACAGTTTCCGGATGCGCAGGCGGCTGAGGCAGCACTTATCTTCCGGGCTGCCGGCGCAGTAGGCCAGCAGCACGCTGCCGTCGGCCAGCTCGTGGATGGAGATGTAGCAAAAGCCCCGACGGTCGTCGGACTCGATGGTGGTGATATTCTCCCAGGTCTCGCCCTCGTCCCGGCTGACGGCGCAGACCATGGGAGTGCGGGAGCCGGTCATGGCGCCATCGACACGCCAGGGGCGCACATTGCCCCGGGGGATGGGATTCCACACGGCGAACAGCCGGCCGTCTTGCAGCCGCTTCATGGAAAGGGGAGAGTCGGGGGAGGTGAACCAGGAGGGCTCGATGGGCGTCCAAGTCTGGCCGTTGTCGCTGGAGAAGGTTTCATACTGACGGTCGTAATTGGTGCGGATGAAGCACCAGATCCGGCCGTCGGCCAGCTGCACGATACCCGGCTCCTGAACACCGGTGTTGCGGAAACGGCCCTCAGGCGGCAGGATGTGTTCCTTCACGATGGTCTGCCAGGTAAACCCGTCATCGTCGGAGACATATACCTGGAGGCGGCCGGGAGTCAGGCCGTCCACGATCTTGCGCTTGCCGTCGTTGGTGGTCTTGTATTCGGTGGCGCTGTGAATGGCGCCCACAGCAAGCCAGCGGCCGTTATTGAGCCGAATGACCCGGTCTGGATTGACGCAGATGTAGCCCTCGGGGTCGGTAAAGAACATAGGCTCCGACCAGGTCTTGCCCTCGTCAGCGGAGCGGGTGAACATGCCGTTGCACTGGTTGGTGATCTTGCGCAGGAAGAACAGGCCCATATCGCCGTTGTCCATCCGCCGCAGGGTCACAGACATGACATTGTTGGCGCCGATCCATTCCCGGCTGTACAGCAGGAAGGGCTGGCCAAAGCTTTCGCCGTTGTCCTCAGAAATCACGGCATAAATATCGCAGTTGCAACCGTCCTGATAGCCCTCGCTGCCGTAGCGGCTGTAGGCAAACAGAATGCGGCCATCCTTCAGGGTCAGGAAGCAGCCCTCGCTGTTGCGGGCGTTTTCCGGAGTGGGGGCCAGGTCACAGATGTGTTTTCCGAACATAGAATTTTCCTCCTGTTATGGGATTTTTCTGCTGCGGCGGATCTCCGACAGGGAGGCGCCGTAAATGCTTTTGATCAATCGTGCGGTATGCCGGGTGGAGTAGTTGATGGCGGCCGCGATCTGCTCCAGGGAAATATCCGGCCGGTTGACCATGTTTTCCAGTAAAATGGCCACCTCCGCATCGCAGGAAAGATCCGGAACAGCCGGGGTTTCCGGGGCAAAGGGGCTCAGCAGATGGAAAAGGTCGCACACAAGGTTTGCGGCAGCCGCCTTCAATCGGCAAACGCCCAAAACACAGCTGTAAAGTGCCTGCTGCTGGAAAACATCCACATAATCTTTCAGGCCCGCGGGCGCCGGCATAGGTGTGCAGGCTGCGGCCTCCAGCATGGCCAAAAAGGCGGAGTAGAATCGGCCCGCGCCTTCGGTTTCTGCCAAAGAGAGGGAGAGTACCCGCAGCTCGTGATGCACAGAAGCAGGCTCCACAGCAGCATGAAGGGTTTCCGGAGGAATCAGCAGCATTTGCCCTTCCTGCAGCGTCAACTCCTGGTCCGCAAAGTGGTAGCGGTACTGCCCCCGGAGCGCGTAGTGGATCTCATAGTAGAAATGGCTGTGCATCACAGGCGGGCAGTTGGACAGCGGCTCCGGATCCCGGTACTTTTCGGGTAGACGGATCAGGTAAACGGAAAAACGGGTATCGCCGTAATCCAGGGAAACACTGCGGATGCCGGACATACGCATCCCTCCTTACAGGTTCATTCTATCAGCCTGGGCGGTGGCGGGCAAGTCGCCGAAGGACAAGTTTTTGGCTTCTTGTCGCCTTGACAGGGCGGAAGAATCTGTATATAATACTAAGTTGGAAGATGTATTTTTGCAAGTATTTTTTTGTATAAAGGAGATTTTTGATATGGCAATCGTAACCATCGTCGGCGCAGGCATGATGGGTTCTGCCCTGGCCTTCCCCGCAAGAGAAAATGGCAACGAAGTCCGCCTGGTGGGTACCCACCTGGACCGGGAGATCATTGAGACCAGCAAGGCCACCGGCCGTCACCCCAAGTTCGTCAAGGACTTCCCCGCGGGTGTGAAGTACTACCACATCGAGCAACTGGATGAGGCGATTGCCAGTGCCGATATGATCATCGGCGGTGTCAGCAGCTTCGGCGTGGATTGGTTCGGCGAAGAAGTGCTGCCCCGGATCCCTGTGGAAGTTCCTGTCCTCAGCGTCACCAAGGGCCTGGTGGACACCGCAGAAGGCAAGCTCCTGACCTATCCTGAGGTTTGGGAGAGCCGCCTGGCTGCCAAGGGCATTATCCGCAATATCAACGCCATCGGCGGCCCTTGCACCAGCTATGAGCTGGTGGCCCACGACCAGACTGAGGTCGCTTTCTGCGGCAAGGACCTGGAGGTGCTGAAGAAGCTGAAGGCCATTATGGCCACCGACTACTACCACATTAGCCTGTCCACCGACGTGGTGGGCATTGAGAGCGCTGTCGCTCTGAAGAACGGCTACGCCCTGGGCATCACCCTGACCATCGGCCTGAACCAGAAGGAATTCGGCCTGGACAGCGAGCTGCACTTCAACTCCCAGGCTGCCGTGTTCGGCCAGGGCGTGCGGGAAATGTACAAGCTCCTGGGCTACCAGGGTGCCGCCAGCCTGAACAACATCACCGTGGGCGCCGGCGACCTGTACGTTACCGTTTACGGCGGTCGCACCCGCCTGGTGGGCATCCTGTTGGGCCGTGGCCTGAACATCGATGAGGCCAAGGCAGAGCTTAATGGCGTGACCCTGGAATCCCTGGTGGTTGCCGAGCGTGTGGCTCGTGCCATCAAGGCTGCCGCCAAGGCCGGCAAGGCCAATCTGGAGGATTTCCCCCTGCTGATGCACGTGGACGAGATCATCTGCGGCAAGAAGCCCGTGAATATCCCCTGGGAGACCTTCACCTTCGTGGACGAGACCAAGAACTAAAAAACAAAGCGGTGGCGAAGGGCGACCTCACTTAGGGATTTATACGCTCCAAAGCGGATTTTTTTCCCCAATACTGCACAAAAGTGCCACGGTAGGCGTTAGCCTTGCCGTGGCACTTTTTCTTGTCTTGAGGAAAAATCTCTCCCTTTGGAGTGCTTCGCAGTTTTGAAGAGAAGATTTTTCTTTA
>JAZREG010000136.1:0-3003 GCA_045660725.1 Faecousia sp. | reverse complement strand
CGCCCAAAAGGGCTGGAAGATCGAACTGATGAATCTCAGCGAAACGGAGCTGGGGGGCATCAAGGAAGTGGATTTTATCATCAACGGCCGGGGGGCTTACTCCCGGATGAAATACGAATCCGGTGTCCACCGGGTGCAGCGCGTACCGGAAACGAAATCCAGTGGCCGTGTCCACACCTCCACCGCCACCGTGGCGGTGCTGCCGGAGATGGAGGAAGCCTCCGTCCAGCTGGATCCCAAGGACATTGAGATGCAGGTCTACCGGGCCTCCGGTGCCGGCGGCCAGCACGTGAACAAGACCTCCTCCGCGGTGCGGCTGATCCACAAGCCCAGCGGCATCGTGGTGGCCTGCCAGGAGGAGCGCAGCCAGCTGCAGAATCGGGAAAAGTGTATGCGCCTGCTGGCTTCCAAGCTTTATGAGATCGAGCAGGAGCGCATCGCGTCGGAACACGGTGGTCTGCGCCGCAGCCAGGTGGGCACCGGCATGCGCAACGAGCGGATCCGCACCTACAATTTCCCTCAGGGGCGGGTCACGGAACACCGGGTGGGGCTGACTTTGTATAAGATCGACGCCGTCATGGACGGCGGCCTGGACGAGATCATCGACGCCCTGGCCACCGCCGACCAGGCCGAGAAGCTGAAGAACGCCAATTAAGCCTTCCCCTGGGGGAAGGTGGCCCGAAGGGCCGGATGAGGGAAATACTATGGAAGAAAATTTGATGTACCGCCGCAGAGGACAAGCCTTGCGTAAGAATATGACCAAGGAAGAGCGGCATCTATGGTATGATTTTCTAAAAAACTACCCCTTGCAATTCAAGCGCCAGTACCAAATTGGTTGCTACTATGCAGATTTTTATTGCTTTCAAGCCGGTTTGGTCGTGGAGTTGGACGGTTCCCAGCATTATGATCCGGCATCGATGACCTACGACGCAGCGCGCACTGCCTATCTGCAACAGCAGGGGCTAACCGTTCTGCGATTTACAAACACAGAGATTATGGAGCAATTTCGTGCCGTATGCGATTTGATTGATCACACGGTGCAAGCCAGGATGAAGGACTAACCCTCATCCGCCCCAGTGTGCGCACTGGGGCACCTTCCCCCAGGGGAAGGCATGACCCAGGAAAGGAATACTGCTTATGGAATTGATCACCACCTCCCCGGCGCAGACCGAGCGCATCGGCGCGGCGTTGGCTGCCCAGCTGAAGCCCGGCACTGTCATCGCCTATCAGGGCGACCTGGGCGCGGGAAAAACCGCCTTCACCCGGGGGCTTGCCCGGGGCTTGGGCTACACCGACCCGGTGACCAGCCCCACCTACACCATCGTCAACGAATATTTGGGCGGCCGGCTGCCGCTGTTTCACTTCGACATGTACCGGCTGGCCTCCTCCGATGACCTGTGGGACATCGGCTGGGAGGATTACCTGGACCGGGGCGGCGTGTGCGCCGTGGAATGGAGCGAAAATGTGCGTGACGCCCTGGAAAACGCCCTGACGGTGCGCATCGAAAAGCTGGGAGAAGACCGGCGGAAAATCATCATCGAAGGAGAATTTGACCATGCTGCTTTTGGCCTTTGAAACCTCCGCGAAGGCGGCCTCCGTTGCCCTGTTTGATGGGCAGTGCCTCCTGGGAGAACAGTATCAGAACACAGGACTTACCCACAGCCAGACCCTGATGGTCATGGCGGAAGCGCTGCTTGCCCAGTGCGGCAAAACCGCGCAGGATGTGGAGGCTGTGGCTGTGGCCGAAGGCCCCGGCTCTTTCACCGGCGTGCGCATCGGCGTGGCCGCCGCCAAGGGCTTTGCCTGGGGCAAGGGCCTCCCCTGCTACGGCGTTTCCACCCTGGAGGCCATGGCCCTGGGCCTGGGTGCCTGGGAGGGCTTTGTGTGTCCCGTGATGGACGCCCGGCGAAGCCAGGTGTACAACGCTCTGTTTTATGTAAACCAGGGGGCAGTGGAGCGCCGCACCCCCGACCGGGCAATTGCCCTGGAGGAGCTGAAAAAAGAACTGAAAAATGCAGAAAAATGCGTTTTCCTAGTTGGCGATGGGAGCAATCTGTGCTATAATACCTTGAAGGAAGACGTTCCCAACCTGGTCCTGCCGGCGCAGCACAAAATACACCAGCGGGCTGTGGGTGTGGGTTTGGCGGCGCTGCGCAAGATCGCTGCCGGCACGCCCGGCGACGGCTGCGCCCTGACCCCCAACTACCTGCGGCTGAGCCAGGCAGAACGGGAACGGCTGGAACGACAAAACGATCACAAATAAAAGGAGATAGATTACTATGGCAACCGTTCATGTCCTCGATCATCCTCTCATTCATCACAAGCTGGCGGTGCTGCGCAATAAGGAAACCTCCGTCAAGGAATTCCGTGAGCTGGTCAGCGAGATCGCCGGTCTGATGTGCTACGAGGCCACCCGGAACCTTCCCACCAAGGAAGTGGAAGTGGAGACCCCCGTTGCTACCGCCAAGTGCAAGATGCTGGCAGGCAAGAAGCTGGCCATCGTTCCCGTGCTGCGCGCCGGCCTGGGCATGGTGGACTCCATGGTGGACCTGATTCCCTCTGCCAAGATCGGCCACATCGGCCTGTAGCGGGATCCCGAGACCCATATGCCCGTGGAATACTACTGCAAGCTGCCCGAGGATATTGAAAACCGGGTGGTGTTTGTTGTGGATCCCATGCTGGCCACCGGCGGCAGCGCCGTGGCTGCCATCGACTTCCTGAAGGCCCGTGGCTGCAAGCACATTATCATGATGAACATCATCGGCTGCCCCGAGGGCATCAAGACCGTCCAGGACGCCCACCCCGATGTGGAAATGTACCTGGCCGCCTGCGATGAGAAGCTCAACGACCACGCCTACATCGTCCCCGGCCTGGGTGACGCCGGCGACCGGATCTTCGGCACCAAGTAAGGAATATACGAACCCCGGGGGTGGAAATGGACACCCCGGGGTTTTTTTGACCCCGGCCAAAGCCCCCCCCTTGCGGGGGGGGCCTTGGGGGGGG
>JAZREG010000135.1:0-1715 GCA_045660725.1 Faecousia sp. | reverse complement strand
TCACCAGCCACCCTGGCTTTACCTTATTTCTTCACAATTGGGGGCAATTTGTTGTAGATTACATCTGCTACGGCGCCGGCGGCGCAATCGCAGACATTTTCGTATTGGGCGGCGATCACACCATCACCGGGGCAGAATGCATAATCCGCCACGGACATAGCAGGGATATCATTCTCGCCATCGCCCACGCAGACCAGGATCTTTCTGCCCACGTTTTCCTGGAGGGTTTTCACCGCCAGGGCCTTGGACACACCCTTGGCCTGGACATCGATGATCCGGGGCGCAGGACGGAAGCAGGCGAACTTATCGCCCCACAACTGCTCCAGCTTTGCCTGCACAGCGTCAAAGTAGGCAAGCTCTTCCGGGGAAGCATCGTACATATCGCCGATGCCTGGACGGCGCACCTGACCCCACAGGGCAAACTTAATAAAGGGCCCCATATCCTGACCCCACTGAGCAGGCGCCCAAGCCCAGTGCATTTTCTCCTCCAACTGCGCCATTTCCGGCTTGGCATCGATGAGGTAGTTCACATTCTCCGCCTGGAATTCAATGTGCAGGTCGGGGAACATTTCGTGAATTTTCACCAAAGTGGGCCAGACGGGCAGGTCGATGAGCCGGCAATCCTGCAATTTTCCATCCCAGTAGGAGGCAGAGCCATTATACATCAGCAGCGGCACATTGTAGGGCAGCTTGTCCATATGATGATGGAGCGTTGCCGGGGTTCTGCCGGTATTGACGGTGAATGCACCGCCATGCTCCATAAAATAGTGAACGGCCTCTAAATTCCGCTCCGGGATCTTGGAGTCCGGGCCGGTGAGGGTGCGGTCAAAGTCCACCGCAAGTAAAATATCAGAAAACATTACAGTTCCTCCGGGCGGTAGGCACGGGTAGCGGCATAAGTGCCGTCAGGGGCAAAAACGGTGATTCGGAAGAATGCCCGGTCGTCCCCCTGGGAACGCTCCAAAAACCGTGTCAGGCTGAATTCGCCCTGGGTAATGGGCTGTCCATCCTCGCCCTTCACATATTTGGCGATACGGGCATGGGTCTCCAGCATCACGCAGGCCGCAGGGCTGCAGCGGAAGCGGAGAATATCGTCCTCCACACTAAGCTCCAAGATCTCCGGGCCGCAGGACATATACAGATCGCCCTTTTCCATAGCTTCAATGACGCTGGCATATTCCAGCTTTTCCGCACCGATCATAGTCCAACCACCGAAACGGCTCTTTGCGCTGTGGGCATCGTCAGAGCCGGTGGGCATCACGTAGTTACCCAGCTCCAGCATATCCTGAAAAACCATATGGTTATGCTCGTTATAGCCAGAGAGCACGCTGGAATGGTTGGTGACCTCCATACCCCACAACCCCTTCAAGGGAGCATAGTCCGGGTAGGACTGTCCGGACCAGACCGGGTGATTGTAAATGACAAGAAAGCCCTTCTCATTGGCTTTTGCGATGATGTTATTGATGGCATCCACATCGTAAATCCGGGGCATATCCTCTTCGGTGACCGGGGGGCGGTAAGGCTCGGCGGTCTCGCGACCGGAGGCAGAGAAGGTCAGGGGTGTCCAAAGATTTTTGGGGTCTTTGGCGATGAGGTTTAAGTGGTATGTCTTAGCGATTTAGCCCTTGGTCCCTTTCCAGCCGGGCTGGTTGATGCTGACCGCAATGCCGGTCAGCAGCAGAAAATCCTTGTCATTGAGGTTACTGTGGTCTGCG
>JAZREG010000134.1:0-12183 GCA_045660725.1 Faecousia sp. | reverse complement strand
GCGGCGTGGCGGGTGGTGTTGGAATTCTCGGCACGGAAGGTGGGGCCGAAGGTGTAGATGTTCCGGAAGGCCATGGCGAAGGTCTCGCCGTTGAGCTGGCCGGAAACGGTCAGGTTGGTGGGCTTGCCGTAGAAGTCCTGGCTGAAGTCCACCTTGCCATCCTCGGTCTTGGGGATGTTGTTCAGATCCAGGGTGGTGACCTGGAACATTTCGCCGGCGCCCTCGCAGTCAGAGCCGGTGATCAGGGGCGTGTGGACATAGACGAAGTCCCGCTCCTGGAAGAACTTGTGGATGGCCATGGCAGCCAGAGAGCGGACACGGAACACAGCCTGGAAGGTGTTGGTCCGGGGACGCAGATGGGTGATGGTCCGCAAAAATTCCATGGTGTGGCGCCTGGGCTGCAGGGGGAAGTCGCCGGTGGAGGGGCCTTCCACGTCGATGGTAGCAGCCTGGATTTCGAAGGGCTGCTTGCTGTCGGGGGTCAGCACCAGGGTGCCTTCCACGATCAGAGCCGCGCCGATGTTGATTTTGGAGATCTCGGCAAAATTCTCGATGCTGTCATTGTACACCACCTGCACGGGGGTGAAGTAGGTGCCATCGTTGAGAACGATGAAGCCGAATTGCTTGCTGGGGCGGCGATTGCGCACCCAGCCGCCGATGGTGATGGTCTGGTCGGCGTACTTTTCGGTGTTCTTAAACAGCTCGCGAACGGAAATCAGTTCCATAATATATTCCTCGTTTCTGAATGGACTATTACCGAATAGTATACGCCAATTCGGTAAAATTTACAAGAGGGAAGGGGAAATTTTGTGGGAAATTACAAGAAAATTGGGGGAATTATTGGTATTCCCATACGCCCAGGTAGCCGATGGAGGCGCCGGCACGGCTCAGATTCCGCACCAAAGGCAGGTGGAAGGAAGCGCCCTTGTGAACCAGCACCAGGGTGACGTGGGTGTTTTTTTCTGTCAGACCCGGGATGGTGCAGCCATAGAAATTGCCGTCGAGGGTGCAATCCACTTCCTTGGTCTCGTCTCCCTGCTTGAGCAGCAGCACCAGTTGGGTGTCCTCAGGAAGGCCATTGAGCTTGAAGCGCAGGGTTACCGGATCGTCTGCGGTGAGGGCGTTCACCGTCAGCTCTGTCACCTTCACCTTGGACAGGGGCGTGGAGGGGATGCTGTTACCGGGGGTGGGCAGGAACAGGCCAATGACCAGGCCCAGCACCAAAGCGATGGCAAGGGAAATTCCCAAAAACACGGGAGTTACACGAAGTACGGTCTTCTTACCGGAAGTGTTCTTTTTTGTAGGCATAGCGTCTACCTCCTTTTTGGGTTATGATAACATTTTTGCAAGAGGATGTCTATATGGTAGCGCAAATTTCCGTTTGCGGAACAGATTCCTTTGCGGAAAGAGCGTTCTGATACACCTTGCTCACGAAAAATCGAAAGTGAAATAGGGTACAATAAAAGCAACTACCCAAAGCGAGGAGGACAAGTTATGAAACTGTCAAAGAAAATATTAGAAGAATTCGGCTGTCATCTCTACCGGGAGGAAAAGGGCCAGGCCACCCGGGAAAAATACCTGCGGGATGCAGGCAGATTTCTCGTTTTTTTAGAGAAAAGGCAGCTTACCAAGGAAGCGGTACTTGCCTGGAAAAGGGAACTGCTGGAATCGGGTTACACGGTGCGGTCTGTCAATTCCATGCTGGCTTCCGTCAATAGCCTGATGGACTATTTGGGTGTTCCGGACTGCAAGGTGAAAAATGTCCGGATCCAGCGGCAGACCTACTGCCCGGAGGACAAGGAGCTGTCCAAAGCGGAATATCTGCGGTTGTTGGCTGCATCCCAAAGGAATGCGCAGCTAAATTTGGTGCTGCAGACCATCTGCGGAACGGGGATCCGGGTGTCGGAACTGCAATTTTTCACGGTAGA
The DNA here is from genome assembly GCA_045660725.1 of Faecousia sp. GTDB lineage: Bacteria > Bacillota > Clostridia > Oscillospirales > Oscillospiraceae > Faecousia. Next base: position 10,255 of record JAZREG010000134.1, on the reverse strand, counting down.
GGCGGTGCGCCGGGGGGAGATCACCCTGGACTGCAAAGGAAAAACCCGCACGATTCTGATCCCGGGGAAGCTTAGAGCAGCGCTGCTGAAATACGCCGGGAAGAAAGGAATTACTTCCGGGGTGATCTTCCGGGGCCGAAATGGGAAACCCCTGGACCGTAGTTGTATTTGGCGAAAAATGAAAAGTTTGTGCCGCCAGGCGGGCGTAAAAGAAAGCAAGGTGTTCCCGCACAATCTTCGCAAGCTATTTGCCCGGGCCTTTTATGCGCTGGACAAGGATATTGCAAAATTGGCGGATATTTTGGGGCACAGCTCCATCAATACCACCCGTATCTATATTATGACCACCGGCACAGAGCATCGGCGACAATTGGAGAGATTGCATCTGGTGCTGTAGAAAAAAAGAAAAACCACATAATTCGCATTATGTGGCACATGTTCATATGAGAGGGGATAAAATCCCTTTTAATCTATTCCATTGTACATCCCATTCACTAGAAAAGCAAGTGGAATTTTGAAAATAATGACAGCTACGCAGAAATAAGCAAAAAGTACACACCAAGCACGCTCTCAGCAAAGTTTCTTTTCGAAAGCACCGCTGAGAGTGCGTATTGTTGCGCCCAAAAAAAGAGGTCGGTGCCATACCGGCTTCTTTTTTTCCAAAGTTTGCCACATAATGCGAATTATGTGGCAGAAAGGTGCTGGGATTTGTGGCCACGGGTATCAACGCGACAAAAGAACCTCTTTGTTGCACGGCAGAGAGCATTGCCGATTTTCTGCAGCATGAGCAGACAGTGGGTGCTTCCGCGGATTGTCTGCGCCAGCGCAGGACGCACATCACCCATCTGTACGACTGGCTTCCCCCGGAGAAATTGCTGACTGCTGATGCCTTGCGACAATGGCGACGGTCTTTGGAAGAACGGGGCGCCTCAGCAGCCACCGTGGGCAATTATGTGAAAAATATCAATCGCTATTTGGTGTTTACGGGCAGACCGGATCTGCGTTTCCGGCAGGGAAAGGCGAAGGACCTGACAGGACTACAGTTTGGGTATTTATCCTGCCTGGAGCCTACCGGAGAAAAGCATCGCAACGACCTGGTGTGGCGTTGCCGATGCCGGTGCGGCAAGGAGGTACAGCTTCCAGCCACCCGGCTGCTGACGGGAAACACCTCCAGCTGCGGCTGTATGCTGGCGGAGCATCTGCAGCGGGTCAATCAGTACATTGACCATACCAGCCTTCGAGCTGCCATGAGCCAGCAGGTGAAAAGCAAGAACGCGGCCAGCGGCTATATCGGCGTCGTTGCCAAGCGAGGAAAATGGCAGGCTTACATTACATATAAAGGTATACGCTACTCCCTGGGCTGCTACACCCGGCTCGAGGACGCGGTGAAAGCGCGGCTGGAAGCGAAGGAGCTGGTGCGGGAAGACGCACAGCGGCTTTTGGAAACCTACCGGATCTTACACAATCACGACCGCCCGAAACCCGATCCCGGGAGCAGGACAACGCGGTTGCGGAGAGGGGCATGAAAATGCAAACCAAAAAAGTCCTACATATTATCAAGTCCATATTGGTCTGGCTGGTGGTACTGGTGTCCGTATCCATGATGATCTTCACCATCATCTCGGTAACCACCTTCAATCGGAACGACCGGAACCTGTTTGGCTACCGGGCTTACATCGTTAACTCAGACTCCATGGCGGCGACGCATTTTAATGCCGGCGATCTGATCTTTGTAAAAGAAACGGATCCCACCATCCTGAAGCCCGGCGATGTGATCACCTTCATTTCGCAGAACAGCGAGAGCTTCGGCCAGATCGTTACCCATATGATCCGGGAAAAGACCGTGGACGCCAACGGCAACACCGGATTTATCACCTACGGTACCACCACCGGCACCAACGATGCCACCGTGGTCACCTATATGTACATTCTCGGCAAGTACGAAGCCAAGGTTCCCTACTTGGGCACCTTCTTCAACTTCCTGAAAACGCCTCAGGGCTATATCGTGTGCATTTTCGTTCCGTTCATGCTGCTGATCCTGCATCAGGGCGTCAACACGGTGAAGCTGTTCCGCCGGTATAAGGGCGAGCAGATGGAGGAAATGAACGCGGAGAAGGCCCGGATCGAGGCAGAGCGGGCGGAGACCGCCAAGATGATGGAAGAGCTGCTGGCACTGAAGGCCCAACTGGAGGGCAAAACGCAGGCGGCACCGCCGGAGGGAGGGGATAGCGATGCAGACAGTTAAGAAGGTATGGGGCGTCCTGTCCTGGATCCTGGTCTGTGTCGTTGTGCTGGCCGCGGTATTTCTGATGGGCTCACGGCTTGTGGGCTTTCGGGTATTTAATATTGTGTCCGGCTCTATGGAACCCCAGTACAGCGTGGGCGACCTGATCTATGTACAGGAAGTGGACCCCGCCAGTGTCAAGCCCGGAGATGTGATCACCTTCGTGCTGAATGAGGACCTGGTAGTGGCCACCCACCGGGTGACCCGGATCGACGCGGAAAAGCAACGGTTCTATACCAAGGGCGACGCCAACGAGACGGAGGACGGCGGTTCGGTGCATTTCAAGAACCTGATCGGCGTACCCCGGTTCAAGATCCCCGGCCTGGGCTATGTGTCTGATTTCATTCAGAAGGCGCCGGGCATGTATGTCACCATTGCCGCGGTGGCGGTGCTGCTTCTGCTGGCGTTCCTGCCGGATCTGACCCGGAAGAAGCCGGTACCCAAGGAAGATCCTGTGGCTATGGAGGAAAACGCCCGGCTGAAAGCGGAGCTGGAAGCCCTGAAGGCCCAATTGGAGCGCAAGGACCAATAAAAGTGGTTTTAAAGTTATGATTGCGAATGGCATGCCCGTAATCACGACTTTGAAATAAAAAATTCAAGAAAGGAAGAAACAAGCATGAAACTCAACAAGCAAAAGGTAATCGCGCTTGCCCTGGCCGTGTGTTTGATCGCCACACTGTCCATGGGATCTCTGGCGTGGTTCACCGACGATGACTCCGTAACCAACGATTTCTTTATTGCTGGTTCCGAAGATCAGAATCCTGATGATGTCTTCTCTGTGGATGTTTGGGAAAAGGACGACCCCAACAGCAGCGACAAGATTCAGGATGGCATCAAGTACCCCGACATTCTCCCCGGCGACGACCTGTACAAGGAAGTCAATGTGGAGAACACCGGCGCTTATGCCCAGTACATCCGCACCACCGTGACCGTCACTGACGCTCACATCTGGCAGGCAATCTATGGCGAGCATTTTGTTGCTCTGGACAAGATCGCTACCGACCTGAACCCCGCATTCACCACTTACAGCATCATCTGTGACGAAGTGAACGACACCCTGACCTATGTTCTGTACTACGAGAACATTCTGGCTGTGGACGAAGTTGTTACTCTGTTCACCAATGTTGCTATCCCCGAGGACCTGAACCGCGAGCAGGCTGCTGAGATGGCCGGCGGCTTCCAGATCAATGTGGTTGCTGAGGCTGTCCAGACTGAGAACGTTGGCAACAACGCAGTCGAAGCTTTCGAAACTGTTGGCATGGCAGTTGAGGCTGGCAACAGATGCATTCTGAAGGACGCTACCATCGAAACCAACAACGAATATGTTATCCGCGAAAACACCATCCTGGAAAATGTCACCATCAACTCCACCGAGGCTGGTCTCCAGACCAAGAATGCTGATGTTGTCCTGGAGAATGTTGTTATCAATGCTGGCAGCAACGCTGACTACGCCAACATTCTGAACGGTGGCACCGTTGTCTACAACGAGGTTGATGTTGCTGCCGTAGGCGGCGGCATTGGTGCAACAGATGGTGTTCAGGTCGAGTTCAACAGCGGCAGCCTGATCATCACTGGCGCCACCACCAACCCCCGCTACAACTTCTATGTTGTTGGCGGCTCTGAGGTCACCATCAATGGCGGCACCTTCGACTTCACTTCCAAGACCCTGAAGCGCGCTTACATCTATGCTGAAGCTGGCTCCACTGTTACCATCAACGGCGGTACTTTCGGCGCTGCTTCCACCCGTTCCGGCTATACTGCCGGTATCCTGGGCGAAGGCACTGTGGTCATCACCGGTGGCACCTTCGGCTTCAACCCCTCCGCTTGGGTTGCCGATGGTTATGAGGCTGTTCAGAACGGTACTACCTGGACCGTTCAGGCTAAGTAATTAGGAGGAATTATTATGAAGAATACTAAGAAGGCGCTGTTTACCAGCGCACTGTGCCTGCTGCTGTGCTGCAGCATGCTGATCGGCACCACCTTCGCTTGGTTCACCGACGAAGTCGTGTCCGGCACCAACCAGATCGTCGCCGGTAACCTGGATGTTGAACTGGAGTACGCTAAAGTTACTGATGGCCAGCTCGGCGCATGGAATTCCGTTGAGGGCGCCAAGGATGTTTTTGATCCCAATGCCCTGTGGGAGCCCGGCCGTGTTGAGGTCGTCTACCTGAAGGTCGTCAACGAAGGCACCCTGGCTCTGAAGTATCAGCTGGGCGTCAACATTGCGCAGGAATTCCCTGGCGTTAACGTCGCCGGTGATGAGTTCCAGCTGTCCGATCACCTGGTCTTCAAGGTGGTTGAGATGCCCGATGGCCTGACCACTTACACCGACCGTGAAGCTGTTGCAGCCGCTGCCGGCACTGAAAAGGGCCTGAAGGCTTACGACGGCAAGACTACCACTCTGGAAGTTGGCGGCGAAGACTACGTTGCTCTGATCGTTTACATGCCCGAGACCGTTGGCAATGAGGCTAACTACCGTGGTGAGAACGTTCCCGCTATTCAGCTGGGCGTCAAGCTGCTGGCCACTCAGGTCACCGCTGAGAGCGACTCCTTCGGCGATGACTATGACGAAGACGCATGGGCCGATGGCATGCAGGTCTTCTCTGCACAGGACCTGCAGGCTGCTATCAACAACGGCGAAGACAAGATCATCCTGATGGATAACATTGAAACTGAGGCTTCTATTGTTATTCCCGAGGGCGCAACTGTTGCTCTGAACCTGAACGGTAAGAACATCAACACTACTGCTGCGTATGATGACAATGCTCCCAAGGCAAGCAGTGCTATCGATAACAACGGCACATTGACCCTTGTGGGTGAGGGCACCATCAAGGCTACAAACAACTACACTGTCCGCAACTATGGCACGATGATCATTGATGGCATTACCGTTGAAAACGGCATCATGAACTTTGCTGACCTGACCGTTGAAAGCGGCAACATCAGCAACAGCCGTTCCGGTAAGCACACCATCTATGGAAACGGTGCCAAGCTGACCGTTAACGGTGGTACCTTCTACAACGGCAACCCCGGCAATGCAACTATTTTTGCATATGCAGGTGAGGTGGTTATCAACGATGGTGAATTCTCCATCGCAGATGGCACAGCCACTTTTGGTTGGACCTCCTGCCTGCTTGACGCTCAGGGCAACGCCAAGTTCACCATCAACGGCGGCGTGATCAATGGCGAGATCCGTGACTACAATAAAAATACTACTGTTTATGGCGGTATCTTTGCACATAGCTCTGTGAAGAACTTTGTTGCCTCCGGCTACAAGGCTACCAAGGCTGGCGATGTCTACATGGTTACCAATGAAAATACCGATGTTGTTACCAATGTGGACACTCTGCTCGGCGCTCTGACTAGCGGCAAGGATGTCGTCATGACTGAGGATGTGAAGATCGACCAGGCTGCCCAGTCCAATGCTTACGGCGCAACCGGCATCAATGTTCAGAATGGCCAGGTCATCGATGGCCAGGGCAACACTCTCTCTGTCAATGGCGCTGGTGGTACTTGGGACTCCGGCATCTGCGTTGGCAATGGTACCGTTAAGAACATCACTGTCACCGGTTCCTTCCGTGGCATCTTCATCAAGAACAACACCGAGAAGGTCATTCTCGAGAACGTCATCACCGATGGCACTGTCTATACCATTTCCTGCGACCAGGGTGGTAAGGGCGGCCTGGAAGCTACCAACTGCACCTTCAAGGGTTGGACCTCTTTCGCTGGCACCATCGGCAATGTGAAGTTCGTTGGCTGTACCTTCGGTGCTGGCAGCGGCTACAACTTCTCCCGTCCCTACGCTCCCACCGAGTATGTGGGCTGTAATTTTGAAGCAGGCCACCAGATCGACGCTCGCGCTGCAGTTACCTTTGAGAACTGCACCATCAATGGCGAGCCTCTGACTGCTGATAACCTGGCCACCCTGGTGACCGGCAACATTGCAAACGCAAGCGTTATCGGCTAATTCATTTACCCCAGCCACCCACCCCCTTCGGGGGTTGGGCGGCGATCAAAGGGCACAGCCCAAAAGCCTTCCCCCGGGGGAAGGTGGCCGAGCGAACGCGAGGTCGGATGAGGGAAAAACCGAATCCCATGCGAGGGTAACCGCAAGGCTGCGGATCTGCCCTCATCAGTCACCTGCGGTGACAGCTTCCCCCAGGGGAAGCCTGCGCTGTACCTTTTGATCGCCGAAGATACATGAGACTGCCGTGGGCATTCTGCTCCGGCAAGGACACAGAAAACTCGAAAGGGAGGAAACGCATATGCTTCGCAAGATCAAAATGCGATTCATGGCCATCGGCTTGGCGGCACTTATGGTGTGCCTGCTGTCTCAGCCGGCATTGGCTTACTATACTACCCTGGGTACCGCAACCAATGTGGTCACCTCCGGTGGATTGACCCTGCAGATCAATGAAAAGACCGATCAGGGCACCAAGTTCCCCGAGGAGGGCGTCTATATCATCCCCGGCGACATCGTCAGCAAGGTGGTCACCGTGGAAAATATCTGCGGCCATCCCTTCTACCTGCGGGTAAAGCTGGTGTACGGCGCCAGCGATGAGGCACTGAGCCCCCAGGACTGCCTGAAGCTCAACATCAACAGCCAAAGCTGGAAGCTCCACGATGGGTGGTACTACTACACCGGCATCCTCGAGCCCGGCCAGGAAACACCCCAGGTGTTCTCCCAGGTGCAGATCGTGGGCAGCCTGCTGGACAGCAGCCACATCGGCAGCAAGCTGCAGCTGACGGTCCTTGCCCAGGCGGTGCAGAGCGAGAACAACCCCATCCGGGACGGCGACACTACCACCGCCGCCGGTTGGCCCGCGGAATAAGGAGGGGAGCGCATGAGAAGAATTCTGTCCTTGCTCCTGGTACTGGCTCTGCTGAGCGCGGTGCCTGCCTACGCCGCCGGCGGCAGCGTCACCTACTCCGGTGACGCGGGAAAGTTCTTTTTCCAGCCCGGCAGCGACTACTCTCTGAGTGACCTGTTTCCTAATTTTAAAGATGTGATGCCCGGCGATACCCTGACCCAGCGGATCACCGTCAAAAATGAGGCATCCGAGAAAGTGAAAGTGAAAATTTACATCCGTTCCCTGGGCGCCCATGAGGGCAGCGAGGAGTTCCTGTCTCAGCTTCGGCTGAAGGTGGCTCCGTCCCGGGAAAACGAGATGGCCTATATGTTTGACGCCGCGGCGAATGAGACCGCCCAGCTGACCGATTGGGTCTTGCTGGGAACCCTGTATTCCGGCGGCAAGGTGGATCTGGATGTGACGCTGGAGGTGCCCGTGACCATGGGCAACGAATTCCAGAATCAGATCGGCTACCTGGATTGGCAATTCATGGTGGAGGAGTTCCCCGTGGAGGACGACGATCCTCAGCCCCCTCAGACCGGCGACAACACCGACCTGGGCTTGCTTACGGGCCTGGTGGTAGTGTCCGCCCTGGGCGTGATTATCGTGCTTCTGATTCTTCTGAAGCGCAAGCGGAAAGATGAGGAGGCGCGGGATGAAGAATAAATACAAAAAGATCGCCCTGAGCGTCAGCCTCCTGCTGGTGATCGCCTGGTGCGTGTTGGGAACCGGAGCGTCCCTTGCCTGGTTTACCGATACGGACGAGGAAGTGAAAAATGTGTTCCACTTCGCCGAGTTCGACCTGGAGGTCTCCCACCGGTTGCCCGACGGCACCTGGGAAAAGGTGCAGCAGGATACTAAGGTTTTCGACGATCAGGCGCTTTACGAGCCGGGCTACACCCAGGTGGTGTACCTGAAGGTGGAGAACAAGGGCACGGTGCCGTTTGATTTCAAGACCGCCGTCACCGTTACCAATTATACCCTGGCGACCAACATTTTTGGCCAAAGCTTCCAGCTGCAGGATTATCTGCAGTTCGGTTTGACCACCGCCGAAACGGAAGCGGAGCTGTATGAAAAGGTAGCTACCCGGGATATGGCCCGGGAAGTGGCGAATATGCCGCTGAATCACTATTACGAGAATCCCTATTCCACGGAGTCGGAAGCTCTGGGAGCCAAGGAAGAAACCTATCTGGCACTGATCGTATGGATGCCGGAGAATGTGACCAATGTGGCCAACTACCGTGGGGATGTGATCCCCCGGGTGGAACTGGGCCTGATCGTATCTGCGACCCAGCAGAAGAAATGAAAGGAGCAGGTGGCATGAAGGGCATTTGGAGGAAATATTTCCATATCCCCTCCGACGGATCTGTCAGTGACCGGGTGTTTATGGCCCGGCTGACGCTGGATGTGTGCCTGATCTTGCTGTACCTGTTTTGCATGGCGTACGCGGCCTACGCGCTGTTCCAAAGCGGCGCGGCGGTGGCCGTATGACGGAAAGGGATGATAGCAGCTTGCTGAAGAAAATATGGGGTGGCCTGTCCACAGCCCTGGTGATCCTGGTGGTGATCCTGGCGATGCTGTTGGCGGGAGCCCGGCTGTTGGGCCTGCAGGTGTACACGGTGCTGTCCGGGTCCATGGAGCCGAATTATCATGTAGGATCCATTATCTATGTCAAGAAGGTGGATCCCGGGACATTGAAGGTCGGGGACGCGATCAGCTTCCTGATCAGTGAGAACACGGTAGCCACCCACCGGATCGTGGAGGTGCTTCCGGATGAAACAAATCCGCAAGTGATCCGCTTCCGCACCAAGGGTGACAACAACGAAACGGAAGATACGAATCCGGTGCATTGCAACAATGTGCTGGGCAAGGTGGTGGGAACCATCCCGCTGCTGGGCTATGTATCGGATTTTGTGCAAAATCCGCCGGGGACATATATTACCTTAGGTGTCGCGGCTGTTGTAGTGCTGGCGGTATTCCTGCCGGACATTATTGGCGGCACCCGGGCGCTGAAGACAGAAAAAGAACCGGAACCGGCTGCTCCCAGCTACCCGGACAACGAGAAATTGAAGGCTGAACTGGCGGCCTTAAAGCAAAGACTCCAGCAAGAACAAAAGAAAGAAGGAAACGAAAATGAAGAAGATGTATAAGGCGATGCTGCTGGTTCTGTGTGCTATGCTGCTGGTGGCCGGCAGCGTTATGGGCACCCTGGCTTATCTGAAGGCGCAGACTGATACTGTGACCAATACTTTTACGGTTGGTCAGGTTGGTATCACATTGAACGAAGCTGCTGTAGATGCGAACGGTAAGGCTATTGCAGGTGCGGGACGTGTTACTGCGAACGAGTACAAGCTGATTCCTGGCTATACTTACGACAAGGATCCCATGATTACTGTCGATGCAAACAGCGAAAAGTGCTGGGTTTTTGCAAAGCTTGAGGATGGTCTTGGTGATGCAAGCACCATTGAGATCAATGATGGTTGGACACAGATTACTACTACTGACGGTAGCTTGGTTTATGCCTATAATACTGAGTTGGCTGCAAATGGCAGTGCAACTTTGTTTAATACGTTCACCTTTGCTGGCACCGCAGATCCCGATACCTATAAAAACGCTGAAATTAAGATCACAGGATATGCTGTGCAGGCATACGGCTTTGCCACTCCTCAGGCTGCGTGGAATACAACCTTTGGCGCTTAATGGCTAAGGAGGATAACAGATTATGACAATGAGAAAGAAACTGCTGATCACCATTGCGTGTCTGTCCGTGATCCTGTGTACCATGGTCACCGGCACCATCGCATGGCTGATTGATGACACGCCCACTATTACCAACACCTTTACCCCCAGCAATATCACCGTCGAACTGAAGGAAACCGGCACAAATGACGTCAACAAGCAGCAGTTCCAGATGATCCCCGGCAAGACCTACACCAAGGATCCCAAGGTTACTGTGACCAACGATATTCCTTGCTATGTGTTTATTAAGGTCGACGCATCCACCGTACTGACGAACTATGTTGCTTACAAGGTAGACACCGATACGTGGACTGTTCTGCCTGATCAGACCGGAGTCTACTACAAGAAAATCGAAGGTGTTAACAACAATGCCGAATTTGCA
>JAZREG010000133.1:0-1828 GCA_045660725.1 Faecousia sp. | reverse complement strand
GAGCCAGTAGTGGTCATAATCGTCGTACTTGTCGTTGAGCAGGCCCAGGGCGGTGGTGTAGTTGAACAGCGCGTCCACCCACACATAGACCACATGGCCGGGGTCAAAGTCCACGGGCACGCCCCAGGTGAAGGAGGTGCGGGACACGCACAGATCTTCCAGGCCGGGCTTGATGAAGTTGTTCACCATCTCGTGGACGCGGCTGCGGGGCTCCAGGAAGTCGGTGTTCTCCAGCAGGTCCTGGATGCGGTCTGCATAGTTGGAGAGCTTGAAGAAGTATGCCTCCTCCTCAGCGTCCTGGACATCGCGGCCACAGTCGGGGCACTTGCCCTCCACCAGCTGGGACTCGGTCCAGAAGGACTCGCAGGGCTTGCAGTACTTGCCCACATACTTGCCCTTGTAGATGTCGCCGTTGTCATACATCTTCTTGAAGATCTTCTGGATGGCGGCTACGTGGTAATCGTCGGTGGTGCGGATGAACCGATCGTAAGAGATGTTCATCAACTTCCACAGGTCGATAACGCCGCCCTCGCCCAGCACGATGTCATCCACGAACTTCTGGGGAATGACACCGGCTTCCTTGGCCTTGTCCTCGATCTTCTGACCGTGCTCGTCTGTGCCGGTGAGGAACTTGACGTTGTAGCCGGTCAGCCGCTTATAGCGAGCCATAGCATCGGTTGCCACGGTGCAGTAGGTGTGGCCGATGTGCAGCTTTGCAGACGGGTAGTAGATGGGTGTTGTGATGTAGTAATTGCCTTTGCTCATAATTTACCTCCAAAAAGAAAATCGCCCCTGCGCATAGCAAGGGCGATAAAATTTACCGCGGTACCACCTTGTTTCGCACCCACAGGGTGCCTCAAGAACGCGTTAACGGGCGCACCCGGCACTGCCTACCTATCGACAGCGCAGCTCCAAGACCATGTTCCCCGGTATCCTCCGTGCCCACTCTCACCTGACAGGGCTCTCTGACCGTTCCTTCCCGGGTACTCTTCTTTTCGCAGCTTTTGGATATTACGGGCATTATACCCCGAAAATACCGGTTTTGTCAACTCTTATCTTTCCTTGTGAGCCAGATAGCCACGGCTACAGCACTGATGCCGCCCACCAGCTTGCCCACAATCACCGCCGGCAGCATCTCCGGCGCAAAGCCTGCGGTAAAGCCCAGATGATCGCCGAACACAAAGGCCGCCGACACCGCAAAGCCGACGTTGACCACCTTGCCCCGATCGTCCATATCCTTGACCATGCCGAAGGTGGCGATGGAATTGGCAAGGCTGGCGATCAAGCCACCGGCGGCGGTGTCATTGACACCCAGCAGCTTACCGAACTTCATCAGCGGCTTTCGCAGCAGCTTGGTGACCACAAACACCAGAGGAAACGCGCCTGCCAGCACGATGGCGATGGCGCCCACGGTTTCAAAGCCTTCGCTAAGAGGGGCCATGCCGGGAATGACGGTAAACCCGGTCAGTCCCTCCACGATGGCAGCTGCCAAACCAATAGTGATCACGGCGATGATCAGCTTGCCGAAGATCTGGAAGCCCTTGATCATCCACTTTTCCGCTTTCCACAGACCCAACGCGATCACCGCGGCGATCAGTACGATGGGGATCAGGTTGCGCAAAATCAGCATAATGGAAAAGCCTGCCACCAGGCCGCCGGCCAAAATGCCCAGAGGGATGGTGACGAGGCCGGCTAAGATGCCTTTTGCCAGAAAGGGCGTATCATTTTTATCCAGAATGCCCAGCGCCACCGGGATGGTGAACACGATGGTGGCGCCCAGCATGGAGCCGCACACAACGCCGCCCAGCAGTGCCGCCTGGGAATCAGC
>JAZREG010000132.1:0-7066 GCA_045660725.1 Faecousia sp. | reverse complement strand
AGCATGGAATCTACAGCGAATCTGAGTTCCGTGCGCGCCACGAAATCCACCTGGAATCCTACAACAAGCTGATCAACATTGAAGCACGAACAATGGTGGATATGGTGCTGCACCAGATCCTCCCGGCAGGCCTGGCCTATTCCTCCGATCTGGCCCAGAGCCTGGAGCGCAAGCGCAAGGCCGGCATCTCCGGTGGCGCCGAGGCATCCCTTGTCAAGCGTCTGAGCGAGTGCTGCGACGCCCTTTACGAGAAGACCGAGAAGTTGGCCGCCGACCTGAAGGCCGTTCCTGGCGGCAGCCTGGCCGCTGCCAACTACTACAGCGATGTGATCGTTTCGGAAATGGCCGCCATCCGCAAGGACGCGGACCTGCTGGAAAAGCTCACCGCCAAGTCCTACTGGCCTTATCCTACCTATTCGGACATTCTGTTCTACTAACAAACGCCAACAGGGCGCGATGCATAAGCATCGCGCCCTGTTTCTTATTTCTTGGATTACCAAATGGCCTTCAAAGGCTCGATATACTGCTCTCTGCGGCGGTCCATTTCGGCACGGTAGGCTGCGTCGTTGCCGGAGTGGATCTCCTTGAGGTAGTCGTAATGGTTGTGGAGAATGCTTGCGTTGTTTCTTGCCAGCATCGCCACGGCGATGGAGGAACACTGGTCGGAGGCACGCTCCAGGTAAGTCAGCGCTTCCATGAACACCAGCCCGGAGCTGACATTGCATTCGCCCTTCTTCAGACGCTTGGTGTGACGATCCCGCAGGATCATGACCATGTCGTCGATGACCTCTTCCAGAGGCTCGATGGCCTTGGCCAGCTCATTGTCACCGGCGCCGAAGGCAGTAACGGTAATGGAGAGGATCTCTGCCACAGCGCTGCCGATGATCTCCAGTTCCTTCTTGGCGTTCTCGGAGAAGGTGCCGCCCTCGTCCTTCAGACGCTGGGCCAGCTCCACCAGGTTGGTGGCATAGTCACCGATACGCTCGAAGTTGGGAACGGTCTGCATCAGCATATCCAGCTGACGATTGTCCTGATCCAGCTCCACAGAGGGGCTCAGGCCAATGAGGAAGTGGTCTGCGGTATCCGCAAACTGATCCAGGCAATCCTCATCCTCGTCGATCACAGCGGTCTCCGCTTCCACATACTCCATCAGCTGCTTGCAGCCACGGCCAAAGTTCACCATCGCCACATTGCCCATGGCGGCAATGGCCTTGGTGGCCTCACCCAGGGCAACCGCAGGAGAAATATACAGGTTTTCCGTCAGGGTCAGCAGCTCGGGGTGGGCAGGTGCCTTCTCCGGCTCGTCCTTGACGACGGCCAGGGACATCTTCACCAGCTGGTTGGCAAAGGGCAGCAGCAGGATGCAGGTGAAGACATTAAAGAGGGACTGGAAAACGGCGATGACCGTGGAGCTGGCCTCCATGTGCCAAAACGCTTCGCCGAACACCAGGAAATGCTGCATGATGCTGAGGATGATCATAAACACCACAGTGCCGATGGTATTGAAAGCCACATGCACCAGGCCCGTACGACGGGAGTCCTTGTGCGCCTTGCCCACGAAGCAATAGAAGGCAGTGACCAGGGTGGTACCGATGTTGATACCCATGATGATGGGGTACACGCCTGCAAAGTCCATGGCGCCGGTGGCAGACAGGGACTGGAGCATCGCCACGGTGGCAGAGGAGCTCTGCACGATCACCGTCAGCACAAGACCTGCCAGGATGCCCAAAACGGGAGAATCGGAGAAGCTGGCCAGGATCTCCAGGAACGCAGGAGAATCCGCAAAGCCCTTCACCGCGCCGGTCATATTCATCAGGCCGATGAACAGAATACCGAAGCCCATGGAAATATCGCCCACGGTCTTGGCCTTCTTGTTCTTGATAAACATAATCAAAACGATGCCCAGGAACAGCGCGATGGGTGCCAGGGTGTCCGTATCAAAGAACCACAGCAGCCAGTTGCCGCCGCCTTCCATAAAGGCCAGGTTGGTGATCCAGGCGGTGGCAGTGGTACCAATGTTGGCACCCATAACGATGGCAACCGCCTGCTTCAGGTTCAGCACGCCGGCACCGATCAGGGCCACAGCCAGCACGATGGTAGCGGTAGAGCTTTGGATCACCGCGGTGACCAGCGCACCGGTCAAAACACCGGTGATCAGGTTGCCGGAAACCTTCTCCAGCACCCGCTTCAGGGCAGCACCGGAGCTGTTCTTCAGGCCGTCACCCATGACCTCAATGCCATAAAGGAACATGGCAAGGCCACCGAGCATTTGTACAATGGCAGATACGATTTCCATAAGAATCCTCCCTTGGTAGGAATAGACCTATTATACTAAGTTTCAGTCGATTTGTACAGAATTATTTTCCGGTAGAGCCAAATCCACCCACGCCCCGCTGGGTATCGGTCAGTTCCTCCACCTCTTCATAAGCCGGTGTCAGCACCGGAGTAATGAGGAACTGGGCTACCCGTTCCCCATGCTCGACGGTTTGGGTTTCCTTGCCATGATTCAGCAGCACCACCCGGATCTCTCCCCGGTAGTCGCTGTCGATGACACCAACCTTGTTGGCAGGGGCCAGGCCCCGTTTCACACCCAGGCTGCTGCGGGCATATACTAGGCCGGCGCAGCCCTTGGGGACTTCCAGGGCAAGGCCCGTGGGGATCCAGGCGGTCTCCCCGGGAGCGATGGTCACCGGCGCGTCCAGGCAGGCGTAGAGGTCAGCGCCCGCTGCCTCCTGGGAGCCGTAGGTGGGTAAAATCGCCTTGGGCGACAGTTTCTTCACACGAATGGTACTCATTTCTTGATCCCCTTCCCTTCTGCCTGCCAATCCTGCCACAGAACGATGGCGCCTGTCTGCAGGGTCTTCGGCACATCGATGAGCCGCTGGTTTTCCGAACCCCGGAACCGCAGCGACAGATTCTTCTTTTCTTCCACGAAAGGCCCGTCCACCAAAACATCCAAATAGCTCAGATATTCCCGGGTGATCTCCCAGGGGCCAAGGCGGCCGGCCAGGATATCCCGATCCATCAGGTAGCCGGAGAAAGCCCAAATACTCTTTTCCGGATACGCCCGCTTCACCTGCCGCAGCAGTTCCACGATGGCCCCCTGATTTTGAGGTTCAAAGGGTTCACCGCCCAGGAGCGTCAGGCCCTTGATGTGAGGCGGCTTCAACATTCCCAGGATGGTATCGATGGTTTCCTGGGTAAATTCTTCGCCGTAGTCAAAATCCCAGGCGATGGCGTTAAAGCAGCCCTTGCACCGGTGGGTGCAGCCGGATACGAACAGGCTCACCCGAACACCGGGGCCATTGGCAATGTCACAATTTTTGATCGTCGCGTAATGCACGGTAATCTCCTCCCGCTTATTTCTTGCCCAGCTTGCCGAACCAGCGGAAGCTCAGGGGCCAAATCACGCCGGCCACCACTACGATCAGGAAGTAGCGCACCGCCCGGGCGGCCAGGTGACCGTTAAACAGCGCCTCCAGAGGAGAACGCAGGCCTTCCTTTACCAGCAGCACCAGGCCCAGGCCCAGCACGATCTTCAAAATCTGCGCCCACCAAATCGCCTTGGTATCAAAACGCAGCTTCTTTTCATCCAGGAAGAAGATCACCAGCACGCCGGCGCAGCAGCCCAACAGCGTATAAGAATTCTT
Source organism: Faecousia sp. (assembly GCA_045660725.1). Taxonomy (GTDB): domain Bacteria; phylum Bacillota; class Clostridia; order Oscillospirales; family Oscillospiraceae; genus Faecousia. The sequence continues at coordinate 3,416 of JAZREG010000132.1, read as the reverse complement.
CAGAGCAGACTCGTAATTGTGGGGATCCAGATCTGCCGGGAAGGGGTACAGCTCCACATACAGGGTAAAGGCAACGCTGCACAGCAGCATCACAGCAAACACCACAGGGATAAACAGGCCCTTTTTCTTGCCCAGCATCAGGGGCTTCAGGCCAAAGATCAGCGCCACCGAGATGGCAGCACCCACCAGCACATCCGCCGGAGTGTGAACGCCCACATACATCCGGGAGAAACCCACCAAAACAGGCAGTGCGATGAACAGCCACTGCAGCCAACGCTTCTTTGCCGTTGCCGCCAAAGAACCGAAGGTGCCTACCGCGGATTGGGTATGGCCGCTGGGGAAGGAATAGCCGCCGGCTTCCTCCCGGGCCGCTTCCAGGATGGTGAAATTCTCATCCCGCACCCAAGGGCGGGGAATACGGCACAGCAGCTTCATAAACTGGCTGGCCAAAGTGCCAAACAGGCCCACGCCCAGGACATAGTAGCCCTTATACTTATCCACGCACCAAAAAACGATCAGCGCAGCCACCAGGAACGCCGTTTCCTCTCCCAGCTTGGTGATGCCCAGCATCAGTTCATTCAGCCCGGGAACGCGGATCTTTTCCAGCAGGTACAAAAATTCCATGGTTCATCCTCCCGTGATTCAGATGCCTTCATTATACAACAGCCTTTTTGATTTTTCCACATAAAAATACGGCATGGGCCAAAATTGGCCCATGCCTTCCACCGCTGTATTTATGCCAGCATTTCCATGATCTTTGCCTTGGGCTGTGCGCCCAGCGCCTCACGGACCACCTGGCCGTCCTTCATTACCACAAGAGAGGGAATGCTGTAGACCTGGAACTGGGAAGCCAGCTCCGGCTCCGCGTCCACATCCACCTTGCAAACCTTGATATGTTCATTTTCTTCGGCAATTTCCTCGATGATGGGGCCAACCATCCGGCAAGGGCCGCACCAGTGGGCGAAGAAGTCCAGCAGCACAGGCTTATCGCTGCGCAGAACTTCCTGCTCAAAATTTTCCTTCGTGATATGCAGTACAGACATATTTTTTACCTCCTGTCCCGCCCTTTGGGGCGGTTTTGTTTTGTGTCTATAGCATACCCCATTGTGACGCCTTTTTCCGTGATAAAATCACAAAAAAGCAGGGTGCGTTGCACCCTGCTTTGTATTAGGACAATTTTCCCAATGCAGCCTTTGCGGCCATCTGCTCGGCACGCTTTTTGCTGCTGCCGATGCCGGTACCCACCACTTCGCCATTGAGGGTCAGTTCCACCTCAAAGTGCTTGTCGTGATCCGGGCCGCTCTCCCCTACCAGCCGGTAGGACAGCACCTGGTTGCGCTTCTGCTGCACCAGTTCCTGCAGCGCCGTCTTATAGTCCGCGTTGTTCAGCTTCGTCACCGGAACACTGACCAGCACGAACTTGTGGATAAATGCCACTGCCGGCTCCATGCCACCATCCAGGTAGCAGGCGGCAATAACCGACTCCACCGCGTCGGCCAAAATAGAATCCCGATTCCGGCCGCCGCCTTGCTCCTCACCCTTGCCCAGCAGCATATGCTGGCCCAGGCCGATCCGGGCTGCCACTTCCGCCAGCGCCCGCTCGCAGACCATGTCCGCCCGCATCCGGGTCAGTTCGCCCTCAGGGCGGTTGGGGAAGGTTCGGTACAGATAGTCCGCCACCACCATGCCCAGCACCGAGTCGCCCAAAAATTCCAGCCGCTCGTTGCTCATCAGGCTGTTGTGCCACCGCTCATTGGCATAGGAAGAGTGGGCCAGGGCATTTTGCAGCAGGGAAATATCCCGGAAGCGGTAGCCGATGGCTGCCTCCAATTCCTTAATCATTGCTCGTCTCCTTTTCCTTATCCAACAGCTTCAGTCCCTGCTCCAGCTCCTCAGAGATGCTGCAGGCAGCTGCCTGCTCTGCCTGGCGCACCGCGTTGCGGAAGGCCAGCACATCGGAAGAGCCGTGGGCCTTGATCACCGGCTTGCGAATACCCAAAAATTCCGTACCACCGATCTCCCGGTAGTCCAGGAGCTTCTTAAAGGCCTTGATATCCTTCATCACCAGCAGCGCCCCCGCCTTGCTCCCAAGATGCTTCTTAAACATCCGGCTCATCAGGCTGCCCATGAACATGGCAGTACCCTCGATGGACTTGAGCAGCACATTGCCGGCAAAGCCGTCACAGACCACCACATCCACCGCACCCAAAGGAACATCCCGGGCTTCCACATTACCCACAAAGTTCAGAAGACCCTGGTCTGCCGCATTCTGCAGCAGGGCATATGCCTCCTTCTGCAGGGGGGTACCCTTGGTATCCTCAGTGCCGATATTGAGAAGGCCCACCTTGGGGTTTTCCACGCCGAAGGTCTTCTTGGCGTACAGAGAGCCCACCAGGCCGAACTGGAGCAAAAATTCCGGTGTACACTCGGCATTGGCGCCGCAATCCAGGATCACCGTCTTGCCACCGGCCTTATTGGGCATAGCAGGACCCATTGCCGCCCGGCGGATGCCCTTGACCCGCTTGACGATCAGGGTGGCGCCGGAAAGCAGCGCGCCGGTGCTGCCGGCAGAGATGAAGGCATCGCCCTGGCCCTCGGCCAGCATCCGCAGGCCCACCACCATGGAGGAATTCTTCTTTTTCTGGATCACCCGGGCAGGATCGTCGTGCATATCCACCACTTCCTCCGCGTTGGCGATCTCTACCCCTTTGGGCAGATCCTCGATATTATTTTTCCGCAGAACATTCAGGATCTCTTCTCCCCGGCCAACCAGGGTAATGTGGGAACCGAAGTCTTTCGCAGCCTGGATCGCACCCAGCACAGGCGCTTCCGGCGCATGATCTCCGCCCATGGCGTCCATAATGATGTTCATTGTCTACCTCTCTCTTTCTTTAGAACCCCTCTGCCACCATCCGGTCGATGATCTCCAGGGAACGGGTGGCGATGGCCAAATTCTTCTCTGCTTTCTTCCGGATCCGCTGCTCCAGCGGGGCAATGATGCTGAAATTCACATTCATGGGCTGGAAATTCTCCACAGCCCCATCGCTGATGTACAAACCCAACGCGCCGATGGCGGTCTCCTTGGGGAATTCCGGTACCGGTCTTCCCTGTACCTTGGCCGCCATAGCCACCGCCGCCAGGAAACCGGAGGCAGCACTCTCCACATACCCTTCCACACCGGTCATCTGCCCGGCAAAGGCCACCAGGGGATTCCGGCGGTCGGCATAGAACCGATCCAAAAGTCGGGGGCTCTGGAGGAAGGTATTGCGGTGCATCACGCCGTAGCGGACGAATTCCGCATTCTTCAGGGCGGGGATCATGGAGAACACCCGCTTCTGTTCCCCAAATTTCAGGTGGGTCTGGAAGCCTACCAGGTTGTACACGGTACCCACCGCATTGTCCAACCGCAGCTGCAC
>JAZREG010000131.1:0-1652 GCA_045660725.1 Faecousia sp. | reverse complement strand
AGCGAGGCGCTGAAAAATAAGGGACGATCCCCAGATAACCGTAGCCAGCAGCAGGATCAGACTGCCTTTGAGTTGTTTTCTCATAAAAAATCACCGCTTGCTACTGTATCACACTATCACAATATTTGCAAGGGCGCATTTTGTGTGTTATACTATAAAAAACGGAAAAGAAGCAGCACCATGGATGATAAGAAGATCAGACAGCGCAGCCAGATCCCTGTAGAGGATACCTGGGCAATTGAGGATCTGTTTCCCTCTGACGAAGCCTGGGAGGAATCCCTGGCAACATTAAGCCAAGACAAGGAGACACTTGCCGGTTTTGCAGGCCGGCTGGCCCAATCCGGTGAAATCTTGTACCAATACCTGCATACCATGGAGCAGTCTGACGAAAAGATCGAGCGGCTTGCCCATTACTGTATGCGTAAAGCCGACGAAGATACAAGAAATGCAACCTACCAGGCTATGTCCGGCAAGTTTATGAGCGTTGCCGTGGAACTGAGTACCGCCTGCAGCTTTGAAACCCCGGAAATTATGGCCATTTCCGACGAAACCCTGGACGGCTTTTATAAAGATTGCCCCGACCTGGAGCGCTACCGCCGCTATCTGACGGATCTGCACCGCCTGCGTGACCATATTCTCTCCCCGGCGGAGGAAAAATTGCTGGCATCCGCAGGGGAGCTGTCCCAGGCACCGGATACTATCTACAGCCTGTTTGCCGATGCGGATATGACCTTCCCGGATGCTGTGGACGGGGAAGGGAAGCCCCACCCCCTCAGCCAGGGCACGTTTGTTGCCTGCCTGGAAAGTCCGGACCGGGTGCTGCGCAAAAGCGCCTACGAAAATCTCTACCACAGCTTCGGTAAATTTAAAAATACCGCCGCCGGCCTGCTGGATGCCCAGAACAAGCAGCTGAAATTCTTCGCCGCCGCCCGGAACTATCCCTCCGCCTTTGATGCGGCGCTGAACCGTACCAACGTACCCACAGATGTGTACCTGAATCTCATCGAGGCCGTCCACCAAAATGCGGATAAGATGCACCGGTATATCCGCCTGCGGAAAAAACTGCTGGGTCTGGACGAATTGCATTTTTACGATATCTATACCCCACTGGTACAGGATGTGGATAAATCCATCCCCTTTGCCGATGCCAAGCAGACGGTCTACGATGCTCTGGCACCTCTGGGCGAGAGCTACCGCGCCATTTTGAAGGCGGGTTTTGACAACCGCTGGATTGATGTGTACCAGAACGAGGGCAAGGGCAGCGGCGCTTATTCTGCCGGTGCTTCCGTCCACCCCTACGTGCTGCTCAACTATACCGGCACTCTGGACAGCCAGTTCACCCTGGCCCATGAGATGGGCCACGCCCTCCACTCCTATCTTTCCAACAAGCACCAGAATCCCATCGACTCCAATTACGTGATCTTCGTGGCGGAGGTGGCCTCTACCTGTAATGAAGCCCTGCTGATGGAGCATCTGCTGGCCAAGACCACCGACAAAAAAGAGCGCGCCTACCTCATCAACCACTTCCTGGACCAGTTCCGGGGAACGATCTACCGCCAGACCATGTTCGCTGAGTTTGAGCTGAACATCGGAAAAATGGTGGCTGAGGGTCAGACCTTGACTGCCGATGCCCTCTGCGCCGAGTACCGCCG
>JAZREG010000130.1:0-2817 GCA_045660725.1 Faecousia sp. | reverse complement strand
TACAAACGGCTACCCCGAAGATCGCGGCCATTGGCATTGAGGATGGCATTGAGCTCGGCATGGACTACAAAGGGATACTTGGTTTCAGCGCCCTCCCGGCCCCAGGGGAATTCATCATCGGAGCAGCCCTTGGGCATGCCGTTGTAGCCGGTAGAGATGATGATATTGTCCGGGGATACGATGCAGGCGCCCACCTGGGTGCTGGGGTCCTTGCTGCGGCGTGCCGCCAGCATGGCAACGCCCATAAAGTATTCGTCCCAACTGATGTAATCCGTGCGCTTCATAATTTGACCTCCGAAAAATTTTTTGGCGGTTTACTTTTTCCATTATAATACATTTCCGGGACAAGGGCAACCCCTTGTCCCGGAATTCTCAGTCAAAGAAATCTTTCAAAGTGTCAAAAAACTTTTTCCGCTTGGGATTTGCCTTTCCATCCCAGCTTTCATCCAGCTTACGCAGCAGCTCCTTCTGCTCTTTTGTCAGCTTGGTGGGGGTCTCAACCACCACGGTGAAGCGGTGATTGCCCCTGCGCTTGGGATTGCCCACCTGGGGAATGCCCTTGCCGGGCAGAATGAACTCCTTGCCGGTCTGGGTGCCCTCGGGAATATCGAAAGTGGTCTTGCCGTCCAGGGTGGGTACTTCAATCTGAGCGCCCAGGGCCGCCTGGGTAAAGGTGATGGGCACCTCGCACAGCACCTCCATGCCGTTGCGCTGGAAAATGGGATGCCGCTTGATGGCTACCTCCACCAGCACATCGCCGTTGGGGCCACCGTTGGAGCCAACACAGCCTTCGTTACGCAGACGGAAGCTCTGGCCGTGGTCGATGCCGCCGGGCACCTTGGCACGAACGGTGTGGCTCTTGCGGACCTTGGCCTTGCCACGGCAGGTGGGACAGGGGTTCTTGATGATCTTACCCCGGCCGCTGCACTGGGGACAGGTGGCGGTGGACTGGAAGGCCATGCCCATCATATTCTGAGTCACCCGGATCTGACCGGAGCCACGGCACTTGGAGCAGGTCTCCACCTGGCCGTCGGCGCTGCCGGAGCCGTTACAGCTGCCGCAGTTTTCGATGCGGTAGTAGGACACTTCCTTCTCCACGCCGAAAGCCGCTTCTTCAAAGGTCAGGTCCAGCCGGACACCTATGTCCTCACCCCGGCGGGGTGCATTCTGGCTGCGCCGGCTGCTGCCGCCGCCGAAAACCTCGCTGAAAATACCACAGAAGCCGCCAAACCCACCGAAACCGCCGAAGCCGTCAAACCGGGCGCCGCCTGCGCCGCCACCGTAGTTGGGATCCACACCGGCAAAGCCGAACTGGTCGTACCGGGCGCGCTTGTCGTCGTCGGACAGTACCTCATAAGCCTCACCCAGCTCCTTGAACTTTTCCTCGGCTTCCTTGTCGCCGGGGTTGCGGTCCGGGTGGTACTTCATGGCGCTTTTGCGGTAGGCTTTCTTTATTTCATCGGCGCTGGCGCCTTTTTCTACGCCCAGCACCTCATAGTAATCGCGCTTGTTCTCACTCATGGTGTTTACCTCAAATTGCACCGAAAAGGGGCGGCGTTTTGCCGCCCCTTCTGGGGTTACAGATTAGTCCACAGTCTCGTAGTCGGCATCCACAACGCCGTCATCACCGGGCTGTGCGCCGGGCTGACCCTGGGGGTTTGCCTGCTGATACAGCTTCTCGGAAACTGCGTAGAAGGCCTTCTGGACTTCCTCGGTAGCGGCCTTGATGGCCTCTACATCGTTGCCCTTGTTGACTTCCTTCAGCTTATCCACAGCGGTCTGGATGGACTGCTTCTCCTGCTCGGAGGTCTTGTCGCCCAGCTCACCCAGGGTCTTTTCGGTCTGGTAGATGGTGTGCTCGGCGTTATTGTGGGTGTCAACCTCTTCCTTGCGAGCCTTATCCTCGGCTGCGTACTGCTCAGCCTCGCGGACAGCCTTGTCGATGTCCTCCTGGCTCAGGTTGGTGGAAGCGGTGATGGAGATGTTGGCCTCCTTGCCGGTGCCCAGGTCCTTTGCGGAGACCTTGACGATGCCGTTGGCGTCGATGTCGAAGGTGACTTCGATCTGAGGCACGCCACGGGGTGCGGGAGCGATGCCACCCAGCTGGAAGTTGCCCAGCGTCTTATTGTAGGCAGCCATCTCACGCTCGCCCTGGACCACATGAACCTCACCGGAGGTCTGGCCGTCAGCGGCGGTGGAGAAGATCTGGCTCTTACGGGTGGGGATGGTGGTGTTGCGCTCGATCAGACGGGTGAACACGCCGCCCATGGTCTCGATACCCAGGGACAGGGGCGTCACGTCCAGCAGAACCACGTCCTTCACGTCGCCGGTGAGAACGCCGCCCTGGATGGCTGCGCCAACAGCAACACACTCGTCGGGGTTGATGCCCTTGAAGCCTTCGGTGCCGGTGATGCCCTTAACAGCATCCTGAACGGCAGGAATACGGGTAGAGCCGCCAACCAGCAGCACCTTATCCAGGTCGCTGGGCTTCAGACCGGCGTCGGACATCGCCTGGCGAACAGGCTTCATGGTCCGCTCAACCAGATCAGCAGTCATTTCGTTGAACTTTGCACGGCTCAGCGTCACATCCAGGTGCTTGGGGCCGGTGGCGTCAGCGGTGATATAGGGCAGGTTGATGGCGGTGGTGGTCATGCCGGACAGCTCAATCTTGGCCTTCTCGGCAGCCTCCTTCAGCCGCTGCATGGCAACCTTATCATTGGACAGGTCGATACCCTCAGCCTTCTTGAACTCGGCAACCAGGAAGTCCATGATTCTCTGGTCGAAGTCGTCGCCGCCCAGACGGGTGTCGCCGGCAGT
>JAZREG010000129.1:0-11241 GCA_045660725.1 Faecousia sp. | reverse complement strand
CCGGCGTGGGTCCCGCCGCCGACGGGACCTGCGGCACCAAGAAAGGAATATACCACCCCGGGGTGTGCAAATCCCCCCCCGGGGATTTTTTGCACGCAGCCAAACGCCTCCCTCTGACGAGGGGGCCTTTGTGGGAGGGGCAGTGCCCCTCCCCTACATTGCGTGGCAGCATACTATAGGGCGCTTTCTTGCCCCCGCCGATTCGTTGGGATTTTGTATACACATCGTCGATAGGTGGTCGGTGGGGTCATGAGCCCACCCTACATTGGGTTTGTTTTTTCGTAGGGCGGTGCCAATTTTGCATTCTGCATTTTGCATTCTGCATTTCCCTGCCTGTTTTACCCCCGTTCCGCCAGGAGCATGGGGGAGAGCTTCGGCTTTTGAAACTCCTCCACGAACCGCTGGCACTTGCACAAAAAGGCATAGTACACATTCCATCCGCAGCCGTACAGGGTCTCCACATTGGCCTGGCCCTTGCACAGGATCACATCCGCCCGGGCGAACGCCTGCTTGGCCTCTTCCCCCAGGGCATCCGGCTGGGTGCCGGAAATGAGGTTGCCGTTGTCGATCACCGGGAAGGGGATGCCCACCGCCTGGGCATCGGCCCGGGTGGCATCATTCAGGGTGGGGCCGCCACGGACGCAGAAGGTGATGCGCAGGTGGGGGAACTTTTTCTGCAGCTGCTCGGCAAACACCCGGTCGAAGCCGATCTCGCCGGCGTTATCCGTCACATACAGCAGCTCCTTGCCCGCTTCCAGCTCCCGGCAAAACCGGCGGTACACGCCCGCATCCACCTGGATATCCCTGAAATTTTCCAACATTTCATCCAGGGTTTCAAAGCTGACTTCCCCAAACAGTGCGGAAAAGTCAATATAATTTCCCAAAAGCGCCAGCTGCAGTCCCGCATACACCGGATCCTCCGCCGCTTCTGCCATCGCCTGCAGCCGGGGCAGCCGCTCCACCACGAACCGGTTGGAAAGGGCCTTTTCCTCCTGGAATCGATCCTCCGGGGTGCCGAAGTGCTTCTGAAACAGGGCATTGACCTGGGGAGAAAACCAGGGGGCGCTCACCGTCACGGGAGAATCCAGGTACAGCTGCATCAGGTCCCGGGTAAAGGCCGTCAGCTGGGCCTCTGTCCCTAAGGGCCGGGCGGTGTCCACCTGCTTTTTCAGGTGACACAGGTAGCAGGTGCTGTTCATGTTCATTGGGCTTCTCCTTGCAGGTGCTGCCGGATGCGGCCCAGGATCATATCCAGGGCCACCAAATTCTTGCCGCCCTCGGGAACCACCAGGTCCGCATGGCGCTTGCTGGGTTCCACATACATTTCGTGCATGGGTTTCACCGTTTCCTGATACTGCTGCAGCACAGACTCCAGGGAGCGGCCCCGCTTGTTCACATCCCGCTTGATCCGGCGGCACAGCCGCACATCCGCATCGGTATCCACAAAGATCCGGATGTCCATGCGCTGCCGCAGGGCTTCGTCGGCGAAGATCAGGATGCCCTCCACGATGATCACCTGCCGGGGCTCTACCCGGACGGTGTCGTCGCTGCGGTTATGTACCGTAAAATCGTATACCGGGCAATCGATGGCCTGACCCCGGCGCAGGGCGTCCAGGTGGGCCACCATCAGCTCCGTTTCAAAGGCCGCAGGCTCATCGTAATTGGTGGCGCAGCGCTGCTCATAGGTCAGGTGATCCTGGCGCTTATAGTAATTGTCGTGGCTCAGCACCGTGACCACTTCCCCAAAACGGCTGACGATGTTCTTCATCAGGGTGGTCTTGCCGCTGCCGGTACCGCCGGCGATGCCGATGACGAGAATGTTGCTTTCCATGGCCGTTCCTCCTTATTTCTGTGTCAGAAGGGTGTTGCAAAGCTGGGTCAGCTGGGGATCCCGGGCGCTGTTTTCCCACAGGATCCGGCCCTGGCCTTCCAGCAGGAGGCCCGCCTCCCGAAGGCGGCGTTTGGTCTCCCGGGCGGTGCCTTCGCCGCCGTCCAGCAGCTGGGTTTCTTCGCCCAAAATCGCCTGGATGGTGGGGGACGCAAAGGGGTAGTGGGTACAGCCCAGTACCACTGCGTCCAATTTTCCCCGCCAGGGATTCAGGATCTGCTCCAAAAGCGCCCTGGATTCCGGGGAATTTGCCTTTCCTTGCTCCACCAGCTCCGGAAGTCCCGGGGCGGGCAGGGTCACGATGTCACAATGGGATGCCACCTTTTCCACCAGGTGGCGGAACTTTTCCTCCCGCAGGGTCACCGGGGTGGCCATGACGCCGATGCGCCCCTGGGGGAACTGCTGGGCCGCCAGCTTCACTGCCGGCTCGATGCCCACCACGATCAAATCCGGGTAGGTAGCGCGCAGGGTATCAATGGCGGCGGCGGTGGCGGTATTGCAGGCCACCACCAGGGCCTTAACCCCCCGGGCCACCAGCTTTTCCGCCACAGCCAGCACCAGGCTGCGAATTTCTTCTGTGGGCCGGGTGCCGTAGGGGGCATTGGCCGAGTCGCCGTAGTAGAGGTAGCGCTCCCCGGGCATCTGCTCCAGCAGCTGCCGCAGCACGCTGATGCCGCCTACGCCGGAGTCGAAAACGGCGATATGATCCTGTTTGTCCGCCATGGCGGCACCTCCTTTTATTTCTCTTTTCGGTACTTCAGGGTCACCATCAGCAGGCAGGCCCAGCAAAACAGGCTCAGTACCCACACCTGGCTGCACACCATGGGCGCGGACACGAAGATCAGCAGCACCTGCAGCAGCTGCCCCAGGGCGGGGGCGGCCTTGGCCGCGGCGGACAGGAAGGTCAGTACCAGCACCAGCAGGGTCAGGCCCAGGGAAACCATGCTCAGATTCCGCACAAGGGCCACCGTCTTCCACTTTTTCTCCCGGATGGCCCGATACGTAAGCCAGGCAGGGGGAACAAAAAACAGCAGGGACACCGTCGTCAGCAGCCCCGCTCCCAAGCCGGAAGCGTTGGGGATAAAGCCCAGGCCGCAGGTCAGCAGGTACAGACCCAGCCAGGACAGGAAAAGCGCTTTCGTAATTTTCATCATTTGCTCCTTGGAAATGGGTTTCTTTCCTTATTGTACCCCCTTCTGCCGCCCTTGGCAAGGAAAAAATTACTGGACAGGGGAACATAATTCTGTTATAATCAAGAAAAACTATGGGAAAGGGAGTTATGCCCTATGAAATGTCCTTTCTGCGGTGACCAGGAAAGCAAGGTTGTGGATTCCCGCCACAGCGACGACGGCAACAGCATCCGTCGCCGCCGGGAATGTATGGCCTGCCAGCGCCGGTTCACCACCTATGAGATCGTGGAAAGCCTGCCCATCATCGTGGTCAAGCGGGACGGCACCCGCCAGAGTTTTGACCGCAACAAGATCCTCAACGCCATGGTTCGCGCCTTCGACAAGCGGAAGGTGGAGATCTCCGAGCTGGAGCGGATCACCACCGAGATCGAGCAGACCATTCAGAACACCCTGGAACGGGAAGTCAGCACCGACAAGATCGGTGAAATGGTCATGGAGCGGATCAAGTCCATCGATGAAGTTGCCTATATCCGGTTCGCCTCGGTCTACCGCCGGTTCCAGGATGTGGGAAGCTTTGTCCATGAGATCAATCAGTTTCTGGAGAAGAAGTAAGGAGTTGCCCAATGGATGCGCTGATGTCCCTGTTTGAAGGCTTTGATTTTGCCAATTTCATACCGGATGTGACCAGCGTATTGGGTTGGCTGGAGACCGTCGCCCGGATCGCGGTGATGGCCGCCCCCCTGGTGCTTTTGGGCTTCGGCCTGCTGTACCTGCTGGCACCTCCCAAGGAAGCCAACCACAGCCTGGGCTTCCGGTTTTGGTGGGGCATGGCCAGCCTGGACGCCTGGCAGTTTACCCAGCGCATTGCCGGCATGGTTTGGATGGTGCTGGGTCTGGTGCTGACCATCGTCATGGGCATCCTGTGCAACGGCTTCCGGGGCATGGAGGTGGATGCCATGCTGTGGCTGGCCATCCGGTGCATTCTGTGGGAACTGGGAATCGCGGTGGTGTCCACCCTGGGCATCCAGGTTGCGGTGTTCATCGTATTTGACAGCCGGGGCTTCCGAAGAAGAGAAAGAGAATAAAATTTGCCGCCGCTTAGGGTTTTAAGCGGCGGCTTTTTTTGTGGAGAAAGGGTTTTGCGGGCGGTCAATGACCGCCCCTGCAAGAAATTGTGTTGCCCCTAAATATTGTGGTTTTTTTCGGTTTTTCTCTCCTACATCTTGTGTTTCGACAAATTTCGCACATTTTTTGTGGTATTATGCGGGTACAGAGCGCTGGCTCAGACGCACCACAGCGACAGTGGCGTCGTCTGCGTCCTGCGACTGGTTGGATTCCAGGATCCGGGCCGCCAGCTCCCCAGCGGGTTCTCCGGGTCGCTCCCAGGCAAGGCGCAGGGATTCCTCTCCCCCCGCGCCATCACTGAGCAGCACCAGCGTTTCTCCCCTGCGCAGGGACAGCCGTTCCACCGTTTCCCGGCCGTCGGTCACCGACAGCCCCGGAGGCGGGGTGGCTGTCCCAATTTTTATCGGCTCTCCCCGGGCGATCACGAAGGACGGCGCCGCGCCCCACTTGTACAGCACCGCCTTACCCGTATCCAACTGCAATTCCGCCAGGTCGATGGTCACCGCTCCCGCCCGGCCCTGAAGGGCGCAAAGGCTGTTGACCGTGCGCAGGGCGTACGAGGTTGGAAATCCCGCGGACAGGAGCTTGCGCAGCATCGCCCCCACCGCCTGGCCCTCCCGGGCGGCCTCCGGGCCGGTACCCATGCCGTCGCATAACAAAATGTAATACCGGCACTCCACCCCCGCAAACCACAGGCACCGATCGCCGTTGGCCCGCTCCCGGCTGGCAGAACACACCGCCACCTCCGGTTGATACCACTGCTTCGCCGGTTCCCGGCGGCGAGCCAGGGAATCGGCCACATCCTGCAGATATTCCGACAAAAATCCATACTGCTGGGCCACCGCCTCCCGGTATTCCTGCTGCCGGTCCCGGTCGGCCCGGATGGCGCGCAGCTGTTCCTGGCTGCGCCGCAGCTCCTGAAGAAGCCGGCCGGTCTTGCGGCAGGAAAGGGGCAGGTCTGCCCCATTTCCCAGGGGCTTGTGCAGCAGCTGGGGGGACATTTGGGCGGGGGTTTCCTTGCAATTTTTCCGGCAGGGGCAGCTGCCGCAGGCCCGCTCTGCCGCCCGGGCCATCAGGGCCTCCTCATCGATGGGGGGCTGGGTGATGAGCCGCAGCAGCTCTCCCGTCTGATCCAGCACCGCCGAGGCCAGCTCCAGCCGCACCTGGGCGCTGCCGGTCTCTCCCCGGCGCTGGGCCAGCTCCGGCCGGCCGGGGAGGAAGACCGCCAGGAAGCAGCCCACCGCCAGGGCAGGCAGAGGGGTCAGATCCCAATGGCCGCACAGAGCCATCACCGCCAAATATACCGCCGGCGGGCCGGCGCAGCACAGCTTTTTTTGTCGCCAGGGCAGCAGCCGCAGCAAATACCCCAGGCTCAGGGCGGCGGTCATAGGCACCGGGGTCACCTGGGCAAGATCCAGGGCAAGCCCCGCCAGGGCCGCTGCCGGCAGGGCGCCCACACAGCACAGCACCCCCGCGGCGAGGCAGCCAAAATTTACATACGGCCCGATGGACACCTGGGCCAGGCCCAACACCCCGAAGCCGCACACCGCCCAATCGAACACCGGATCCCCCCGCTCCAAAAAGGCAGCAAACAGCGCCGTGGTCACCGGGGCCAGGGCCACCCGCAATAAGTACACCGGCACCGGGGTGGTATCCCCCTGCCAAATTTGAAAAAGCAGCCCCGCCGCCGCCACCGTAAAGGCCGCCAGGGAGGGCATCAGGAGCTTTTGCTGCAGGGTCACCCGCCGCTCCCCCAGCACCAGGGACAGCACCAGCCCCGCCATGAGCCAAACCACCGGCTGAAAACCGGCATCCGCCCAAAACAGCAGCGACCCCGCCATGGCCCCCGAAGCCATCAACAGCGCCGGCCACCCGGACAGGGCGCACAGCAGCCCAAAGGCGATGGGCTGGGGGCGGTTGGCCAGGCTGGCGGCACTTAAGAAAAATCCCGCAAGAAAATAGGCGGCGCTGCGCATCAGCGCCTGACATTTCGGCTCCATTACCAGCTTTCGCAGCAGCCGCTGCCCCCGCCTGACATAATAGCCGATGGTGACCATCATTTGTACCACGATCCTTTCCCGTTGGATAGTCAAATCCTACCACGAAAGGTCAGGGATTTTTTGTCGGAAGCGGTTGGCGGGGAAAGTTTCTTGCATAACGGCTCCGGGTGATGTATAATATAGAAAATTTCTCAGGAGGTACGGCCATGGGCATGGAATTGGAGTGGAAATACGCCGCCACCGGGGATGACCTGGCGAAGCTTCGGGGTGCTTTCCCCGGGCTGCTGCCCATCGCCATGGAGACCACCTATTACGACACCCCCCAGAGGGATTTTGCCGCCCGGCGGGTCACCCTGCGCCGCCGTTACGAAAACGGAAAAAGCGTCTGCACCCTGAAGACTCCGGCGGAAAACGGCATCCGGGGCGAGTGGGAAGTGGAAGCGGAGACCATTGAGGAAGCGATTCCTGCGTTATGTAAACTTAGCGGTTGGGAAGAACTTCCCGCCCTTGCGGCAACGGGGGTTCACCCCACCTGCGGCGCCCGGTTCACCCGGCTGGCCGTCACCCTGACGCTGGCAGAATGCACCGTGGAGCTGGCCCTGGACCAGGGCGTGCTGCTGGGCGGGGGCAGGGAAGTGCCGCTGTGTGAGGTGGAAGTGGAATTCAAGTCCGGTTCTCAGGAAGCAGCCCTCCGGTTTGCCGTGACCTTGGCGGAAGCCTACGGCCTGCAGCCGGAGCCGCGCAGCAAATATTCCCGTGCCAGGGCGCTGGCCAAAGGAGAATGACCATGGCAAATTTTGAAGGATTGTTCCAAAAATACGACAAATTGGTGCTGTTCGACACCGAAACCACCGGCCTGCAATTTTCTCGCGACGAGATCATCGAATTCGCCGCGGTGGTGGTGGAGCAGCAAAACGGCCGGGCGGCAGTCACCCGGGAGTACGATGAGCTGATTTCCCTGACCCCCGGCAATGTGGTGCCGCCCAAAATTCAGGAGCTTACCGGCATCAGCACCCAGGACATCCTGGATCGGGGCATCCCCAAGGAGCAGGTCTGCCGGGACATTGGAGAAATGTTCGCCGGGAACACCCTGCTGCTGGCGTATAATGCCCACTTCGACCTGAGTTTTCTGTACTACCTGCTGCTGCGCCCCGGGGATCCCATGATCCTCAAGGGCAAGGACAAACTGGATTTACTCACCGTCTACAAGGACCGGCGCAGCTATCCCCACAAACTGTGCAACGCCATCGAGGCCTACGGCCTGACAGGTACTGTGGTCAACTCCCACCGGGCGGTGGACGATGTGCTGGCCACCGTGGCGGTGATGGAGAAAATGGAAGCGGAAAAGGATGATTTGCTGCGTTATGTTAACCTTTTCGGCTACAACGCCAAGTACGGCATCGACGGCAAGCCCATCGGCTCCGTGACCTACAAACCCCAGGGCTACGATCCCCGTCGGCCCCTGTACTTATGAGGAGGAAACCATCATGTTGAATGAACGCGCATATTTGCTTGGCTCCAACCGGTCCTGCATCCGGGAGCTGTTTGAATACGGCCGGCAGCGTGCCGCCATCGTGGGAAACGAAAATGTCTTTGACTACAGCCTGGGCAACCCCTCCATTCCCGCCCCCGCCGGGGTGAATGAGGCCATCCGGGAAATTTTGGCGGACACCGATTCTTTGGCCATCCACGGCTACACCTCCGCCGTGGGCGATCTTGCCACCCGGCAGGCCATCGCCGACGACCTGAACGCCCGGTTCGACGCCGGGGTAAGACCTGAGGAGCTGTTCATCGGCTGCGGCGCGGCACCGGAGCTGGTGGCGGGATTTCAGGCCCTGGCGGTGCCGGGTGCGGAAATTTTGGCCATCCCCCCCTATTTCCCCGAGTACAAGCCCTTCGTGGAAAGCACCGGCGCCACCTTCAAGGTCGTCCCTCCGGATGTGCCCAATTTCCAGATCGACCTGGCCGCAGTGGAAAGCATGCTGACCCCCGCCACCCAGGCCATCATCCTGAATTCTCCCAACAATCCCTCCGGCGTGGTGTACACCGCCGAGACGCTGAAGGCCTTGGCCGCGGTTCTGACGAAAAAGAGCGAGGAATTTGGCCATCCCATCTACATCGTTTCCGATGAACCCTACCGGGAGCTGACCTACGGCGGCGTCCAGACCCCCTTTGTGCCGAACATCTACCCCAACACGGTGGTGTGCTACTCCTACTCCAAGTCCCTGTCCCTGCCCGGCGAGCGGATCGGCTATGTGTATGTGCCTTCCCAGTGCGCCGACAGCAAGGCGCTTTACGCCGCGGTAGCGGGCGCTGCCCGTTCCTTCGGCCATGTGTGCGCCCCGTCCCTGCTGCAAAAAGTAGTAGCCCGGTGCGCCACTCTGCGCCCCGACCTGGAGGCCTATGACCGCAACCGCAAGGCCCTCTACGAAGGCCTCACCGCCTGCGGCTACGAAATGGCCAAGCCCGACGGCGCTTTCTACCTGTTCATCAAGGCCCCCGGCGGGGATGCCAACGCCTTTTCCGAGAAGGCAAAGCAGAAAGATCTGCTCCTTGTCCCCGGCGATGGCTTCGGCTGCCCCGGCTATTTCCGGATCTGCTACTGCGTCAGCCACGATATGATCCTGCGCAGCTTGCCGGTGTTTGAGTCGCTCATTAAAGAAACAGGCCTATAAATTGGAGTTTATGGAGCTGTTTGGTAGAGCGCCAAAGGCTCCCTTGTGTAAAGGGAGCTGTCAAAAATCGGATGCAAATCCGTTTTTTGACTGAGGGATTGTCGTAACTTTGACAACCCCTCCGGTCAAAATCGAAGATTTTGACCACCTCCCCTTACACAGGGGAGGCTCGCGCTCCGCGCTCCAAACAACTCGCTAAACTGAAATTTGAAGCTCCTTCAACGGGACGATAACTCTACCAAAGAAGCAAAAAACGCCTGCCGAAGTATTCGGCAGGCGTTCTCTTTTTTCTCACAGGGGCTGGGCCTTGATTTTGGCGTACCGCCGGGGGTACTGGGCCGGGGTGGCCTTGACCTTTCGCAGGACGATGACCGAATGCTCCGCACCGTCAATGGAGAAGGGCAGCACTTTTTCCAGGGACAACCCCAGCTTGGAAATAGCGGTCTTGGCTTCTGCCAGCTCTTCCCGGGCAGCAGCGCCCTTCATGGCCAGCACCGCGCCGCCCACTTTGACATAGGGCGCGGTCAGCTCCAGCAGGATATTCAGCCGGGCAACCGCCCGGGAGGTGGCAAAATCATAGCTTTCCCGGCACTTTACCACCGCTTCCTCCGCTCTGGCGGTGACGCAGGTGGCGTTGACCCCCAGCTGGGGCAGCACCTCTTCCAGCCATTTCATCCGCTTGCCCAGGCTGTCCAGCAGGGTCACCTTGGCATCGGGGCAGGCGATGGCCAGGGGCACGCCGGGAAATCCCGCGCCGCAGCCCACATCGATGAGGGTCTTGCCGGCCAAATCGGCGGCTTTCAGCACCGTCAGGCTGTCCAGCAGGTGGAGCTTTGCCACCGCGGAGGACTCGGTGATGCCGGTGAGGTTCATCACCTCATTCTGCTTGACCATGGCCGCGCCAAAGGCGCAGAGGGTATCGACGCGCTCCTCCGGCAAGGTCAGCGCCAGGGAGGGAAGTTCGGAAAGCAAGGTTTTTTTCATCTGTTCCATGGCTTATTTCCCCGCGCCGGGCATGCCGGAAATGTCCACCTGGTTCTTGTCCAGGGGGTCGAAAACCTGCTCTTCTTCCTGATGGGCGGGCATATAAATTTCCTGAATGTGCCAGGACACCAGCAGCACCGTCACCTCGTCATAGGACTGGGTGCCACGGTCGTCGCCGCTGACTTTGATATAGGAATCGTTGACGGTGGAGGCCACCTTGTTGGCGTTGGGGTCGATATTCTGGGCGTAGATGCCGTAGTAATCATCCATATCCGCCTTGAACAGCTGGTTTCTGCCGGCGTGGATATCCGCAGCGGCCTTCTTGGCGGCGCTGGTACCCACCTTCACCAGGGCGTCCCGGCAGTAAATATAAGCCATAAAGTAGCCGGAATACCGGAACACCGGGTCGTCATTTTCGATACAGGCAAGATATGCGGCCAAATTGGCGTCCTGCTCCACGGCGATGCACATCCGGTGGGCCATTTCGTGGCACATGGTAAAGGGGAGGGCCACCTGGGGGATGTTGGGATTCACCGCCGCTTCGCCGGTCAAGGGCATGGTCACGCCGTTGATGCCCATGGAGGAGAACATCTCCGACCAACCCAGCTTTTTCACCGGGACGGTGGAGCCGGCGAACACCGCGTAGGCTTTTTCCTTCGTCAGGTTCTGGAATCCGTTACCCGCCTGCTGGGCCATTTCCTCAAAGGTGGGCCACTGGGGCTTGCCGGCGTTGTCCCGCTGGATCTGCTGGGCCAGCAGGTTTGCCTGATCCCGGAAATATTTGGTTGCCTCTGCCAGCTCGGTGGTTTGGAAATCCGTCACTTCCAGGCGGATGTCATCGGCCAGGCCGATGTGCTGCTTGTCTTCCGTCAGCCGGCCGGCGTACTGGTTCAGGCCGTAGACGCCGGTATGGAGCATGAACAGGAAGCTGCAGGTGGCCAGCACCCAGCCCAGCCACTGGAAGAAGTTCCATTTCAGCAAGATCATCGCCACGATGCTGGCCAGCAGCAGCATCACCAGCACCAGCACCAGCACCTGCCACAGGCAGAAGCTGACACCGGAAGACCAATCCGCCAGGGTGGTTTGGATCAGCCGGGTCACATAGGGGTACAGCAGATCCACCAACAGCCGATGGGAGTCGGCAAAGGCCTGCAGGCCCAAAACGATCACGGCGAACAGACCCGCCGCAATATAACCGCGCCAATATTTCAAAGGAATGACCTCCTTGTTTCCCATAGTAAAAAAGGATATACACCACTAGTATAACACATTTTCCCCCACTTGTCTGCCCCCAATTTTGTGAATTTTCTGTGTAGTAAATTTCAGTTTGGCGAGCTGTTTGGAGCGCGGAGCGGGAGCCTCCCCTGTGTAAGGGGAGGTGGTCAAAATCTTCGATTTTGACCGGAGGGGTTGTCAAAGTTACGACAATCCCTCAGTCA
>JAZREG010000128.1:0-19116 GCA_045660725.1 Faecousia sp. | reverse complement strand
GTCACGGGAACTGTGGGGACGGTGACCGTGGTGGGGACGGTGGTGGCCTGGGTTTGCGCGACGGTGGTGGTCGCGGTTACGGTTGTGGTGGCGGCAGAGGTCGTTGTGGTGGTCGCTGCGGTGGATACAGATGTGGTGGCCTGGGGCTGCGCGCGATAGGGCATCAGCGCGAGGCTGCACATGAGCACCGAGCAAAGGGCCAGGGAAACCGCCATGAGAAGGACGGCTCTGATCTGTTCTTTCATGGAAAAACTCCCATATCAGCAATGATTATCCATTATAGCATCCATTCGACAAAAGTCAACAAAGGGGAAATTTCGGCAGTTGCACAGGTTTGTGCAACTGCCCGTTTGTTTTCCCGTGGGGGTGAAGGGAGGAGCGGCATGGACAAGAATCATTCAGATGAGGCCCTCCGGCAGCGGATCCGCAGCGGGAAGGTGACCCGGGAGGATGTGGCGCGCCGACTGGCGGAGCTGGCTTTCGGCAAGGCAAATGACTGCGTCAGGCTGGTGCTGGAGGAGGATGCCAAAATGGGCAGGCTGGATCTGAGCTTGCTGTCGGAGGTCAAGCGCAGCGACAAGGGGGCGGTGGAGATCCGGCTCATTGACCGGCTGCGGGCGCTGGAACAGCTGGCGCAGCTGGCTTCTGAGGATGGAAGCGACCTGGAGTCCTTTCTGCAGGCGCTGCAGGGAGGAAAGACGGAGCAATGAGTTATCAGGCCTTTTCCGAAAAGCAAAAGACGGTGCTGACCTGGTGGATGCCCGGAAGTCCCTACTGCCAAAAAGAGGCGCTGATCTGCGATGGGGCGGTGCGGTCGGGAAAGACATTGGCCATGGGGCTGTCCTTTTTTCTGTGGGCCTGCACCTGCTTCGATGGACAGAAATTCGGCGTGTGCGGGAAGACCATCGCATCCCTGCGGCGAAATGTATTGTCGGAGATCCTGCCCCGGCTGGAGGCGTTGGGAGGCAAGTGGAAGGAAAAACGGACGGAGAACCTGGTGACGGTGACTTTCAAGGGACACAAAAACCAGTTCTACATCTTCGGTGGCCGGGATGAAAGCTCTGCCGGGCTGATCCAGGGCATCACCTTTGCGGGGGTGCTGCTGGACGAGGTGGCGCTGATGCCCCGGTCCTTTGTGCAGCAGGCCTGCGCCCGCTGCTCCGTTGCCGGAAGCCGGCTGTGGTTCAACTGCAATCCCGCAGGGCCGAATCACTGGTTTTACCAAAATTGGATCCGGGAAAGCGAAAAGCGCAACGGCTTGCGGCTGCATTTTACCATGGAGGACAACCCCGCCCTGACGGAGAAGATCCGCAAGCGGTACAAAAATTTGTACACAGGGGTGTTTTACCAGCGATTCATCCTGGGCCAGTGGGTGCAGGCGGAGGGGCGGGTATACGACTTCTTTGTCCCGGAGATGGTACAGCCGGTGCCGGCGGGGCAGTTTGAGAAGTGGTACATCTCCTGTGATTACGGCACGGTCAACCCTACCTCCATGGGGCTGTGGGGGCTGCAGGGAGGGGTATGGTACCGGGTGAAGGAGTTCTACTTCAATTCCCGGGAGCAGATGCGTCAGATGACCGACGAGGAATACGCCGGGGCGCTGGCGGACCTTGCAGGAGACCGGAAGATCACCGCGGTGATCGCAGACCCCTCTGCGGCCAGCTTTATCGAGGTGCTGCGGCGCAAGGGCTGGCGGGTCGTGAAGGCGGATAATGATGTGCTGGCGGGGATTCGGCTGACCTCGGATCTGCTGAAGACGGGGAAAATGGTGATCTGCCAGGGCTGCGATGCCTGTTTGCGGGAAATGGATGCCTATGTTTGGGATCTAAGCAGTGGGAACAGGGATCGGGTGAAGAAGGAAAATGACCATGCGATGGATGATATGCGGTATTTTGCCGCCACGGTGCTGAAGCAGCAGGACGCGGGGTTCGCTGCCTGCGCCGTGGAGCGGCGGAGATAATGAACCAACGGAAAGGAGCGGTTTTCTTGAAACGAAAACGGAAAGAAACAACAGTGGTCGCCCATGCCTGTCAGCTGCGGGACGGCCAAAGTCACCCCTTTGGGGCGCTGAAGGGCTTTGTTCCCCTGGGTACCGGGGAGGAGCAGATCTATCGGCAACTGCGGGAGGCGATCCCGGTGCTGGACGCGGCGGTGGGCAAGCTGGTGCGGCTCAGCGGCGGCTTTGGGGTCAAGTGCCGGAACGGGGCGGCTCAGGAGGCGCTGGAGGCGTTCTTGCACAATGTTCCCTGCGGTCGGGGGCAGTACGGTATCGACAATTTCCTGGCTGGCTTCGTGGATAGCCTGCTGACCTGCGGCAGAGCCGTGGGGGAAATGGTGGTGGCCGGGGATCGGCTGCGGGCGGTGTGCTGGGCAGATGTGACCCGGCTGGAGGTTCGGGAGGGCAGCAGCGCCCTGGATACGGTGCTGTATGGCCCGGACGAGCATGGGTATCTGCGGCCGCTGCCCTATCCGCATTTGCTGCTGTTTACCACCCTGAATCCGGAACCCAATCATCCCTACGGGGTGAGCATCTTCCGGGGCATGCCCTTTTTGGCAGAGATCCTGATGAAGATCTACGCTGCCATGGGCTCTAACTGGGATCGGGCGGGGAATGTACGCTACAGCATCATCTGCAAAGATGACGGGAATCTGGATCCGGCGCAGATCCAGGAGCGGGGTAAGCAGATCGCCCGGGAGTGGGCAAAGGCCATGGAGGACGGGAAGAATGGTACCGTTCGGGATTTTGTGGCTGTGGGAGATGTACAGATCAAGGTCATCGGCGGGGAAGCACCCATTCTGGATTCCCAGGTGCCGGTGCGGCAGATCCTGGAGCAGCTGGTGGCCAAGACCGGGCTGCCGCCCTTCCTCTTGGGGCTGAACTGGAGCACCACCGAGCGGATGAGTACCCAGCAGGCGGACATTCTGACCTCGGAGCTGTGGGCGCTGCGGCGGACGGTGGAGCCGGTGCTGCAGAAGATCTGCAGGACATTCCTGGCTATGGAGGGGCTGGATGATCGGGTGCAGATCCTGTGGAACGACATCAGCCTGCAGGATATTACCGTAGAATCCCGGGCGGAGCTTTACAAGGCGCAAGCGGAGAAGGCCCGGGCGGAAGCGGCAAAATAAGTTTTCAGGAGGTAACAATGGAAATCAAAAAGGAAACGGTGGCGGAAAGCCGGGGTACGCCGACCCAGGCCCAGCTTATGGCCATCAATGCCCAGGCAAAGGCGGAGCTGCAGGCGGAGCAGGTGTATGTTTTCTCCCTGCGGCTGTGTGACGATCAGGTGGATCGGGATGGGGAGCGGTTCGACACCGAGGCGCTGCCCGGTTTGGCAAAGCTCTTTATCGGTAAGACGGGGATCCTGGATCACAAGTGGAGCAGCGATGTACAGGTGGCCCGGATCTTTGAGACCCAGGTGGTCCGGGAGGATGGGGTCAGCTACATCAAAGCCTGGGCCTATATCCGCAGAGGGGATAACACCAAGGAGATCATCGCGGACATCGAGGCGGGGATCAAAAAGGAGGTTTCTGTGGGCTGCGCCATGGGCCGGGCGGTTTGCTCCGTCTGCGGCAGTGATTACGGCAGCTGCGGCCATCAGAAGGGGGAGCATTACGACGGCATGCTGTGCTGCGCCATCCTGAAAGAGCCGATGGACGCCTATGAATTTTCCTTTGTGGCGGTGCCTGCCCAGCGGGAGGCGGGGGTGCTGAAGGGCCTCGGGGCCGGGAAGCGCTGCCTGAAGCAGCTGGCGGAGGAATTCGGCGTTCAGGGGGAATATCGGGAGCTTTTCAAGCTGGCCCAGCTGGGAAAGACCTATGAGAAGCTGCTGTGTGATGATGTGGTGCGGCTGTGCCTGACCCTGGAGCTGGGGGTGGAGGAGCCGGTGCTGCGGGCGGTGATGCAGAAGGCCTCTGCCCAGGAACTGACCAGCCTGAAAAAGGCGCTGGAGGAACGGCTGCGCCAAGCGGGGCCGGTGCAGCTGCAGCTGCCCGGCAGCGGTAACCTGGAGGCCGTGGAAAGCGGCTTCCTGATTTGACGGAAGTTTCCCGGGGAACCGGAAACGATATTTATTTAGGAGGAAATGTAAAAATGGGTTATGACAATCTGAGACTGGAAAAGGGAATGTATCGCCAGGAGGGCATGAACTTCACCCAGGTGCTGGAGTCTTTGGATCCCAGCGAAAATTACCGTGGCACCGCCTTGGAGGGCACCGATGCCTTTCAGCGCCAGCTGACGCGCTTCGGCATTCGTGCCAAGGGCGCCGGCTCTTCTCCTGTGGAGAAGTTCTTCCGCACCATGGACAGCGCGGTGCTGTTCCCGGAGTACATCGCCCGGACCGTCCGTCAGGGCATGGAGGAAAATGACATTCTGCCCTCCCTGGTGGCCACTACCACCGTCATCGACAGCATGGACTACCGCTCCATCTACTCTGTTCCCACCGATGAGGACAAGGCCTTGGTGGCAGTGGCAGAGGGGGATGCCATCCCCGAAACCGAGATCAAGACCAAGGAGCATCTGGTGAGCCTTTCCAAGCGGGGCAGAATGCTGGTGGCTTCTTACGAGGCCATTCGATTCCAGAAGCTGGATCTGTTTGGTGTGATGCTGCGCCAGATCGGCGCCCACATCCAGAAGATGCAGGTCAGCGACGCTCTGGCCGTGCTGCGCAGCGGTGACGGCAATGAGAATCCTGCAGAGGAATTCCTGCTGGGCAGAGATGGCATTGGCTGCGACGATGCGACCGGTAAGGTGAACTATGATAGCCTGGTATCTTTCTGGGGTAAGTTTGATCCCTATACCATGAACACTCTGGTCTGCTCTACTGCTACCATGACGCAGCTGCTGAAAATTCCCGAGCTGCAGAATCCTATGACCGGTCTGAACTTCCAGGGCACCGGTAAACTGGGGACTCCCCTGGGCGCACAGATGCACCGCACCTCCGTCCTGCCGGATACTATGGTGGTGGGCCTGGACAACCGCTATGCGCTGGAGATGGTTAAGGCCGGTGACGTGCTTGTGGAATATGACAAGCTCATCGACCGCCAGCTGGAGCGGGCAGCCATCAGCACCATCTGCGGCTTTGCCAAGCTCTGTGACGGCGCCTGCAAGGTGCTGAACGTATGACCCTGACGGAACAGATCTATGCCCATGCGCTGGTGCTGATCCGGGATGCCCAGGATGAGAACAAGCAGCTGCTGGAGATCCTGTGCCGCAGCGCGGAGGTGTCCCTGAAGGCAAAGCTCCGGGAGGAGATCTCTCCCGAGGATTGCAAGGCGGATTTCGTGGCGGCGGCCAGCCTGTATGCGGTGGCTGCTATGGCCGAAGCGGGGAACGCCGGGGATGTGGAGCAGTTTTCTGTGGGCGACCTGACAGTGCGGCGGGCCAGCAAGGATGCGGCCAGCTGCTGCCTGCGGTATCAGGCGGAGCTGCTGATGATGCCCTTCCTGAAGGATCGGGTGGCGTTCCTGGGGGTGTAAGATGGTTCCTGCCATGAATTGGATCTTCCGCCGGTACGGCAGCTTGCTGCAGGTACGGCGAGGCAATCGGATCATGCAGCTGCGGGGCTTTCTGCACCTGTTTACTTCCCGCAGCTGGCAGAACATGGAGCGGGAGTACCTGCCCCTGGGGGAGATCCCCCTGGGGCAATACATCCTGGTGGTGCCTGCTTCCTCCGGGCTTGTCCCGGGTGATCAGGTGGAGCGGGACGGAAAGGCTTATGTGCTGCGCCGGTCGGAACTGATGTATCACCGGGATAAGCCGCTGTACCTGTGGGGGCTGTGCGTGGAGAAGGGAGTGGTAGACAAATCGAACTGACATGGATCGAGGAGGCTATCCAAAGCCTGAACCGGGCGGGGATCCGGGCAGAGCGGGGATATCCCGGCAAACGCCTGCCGGAGCTGAACCAACCCCAGGTGGCGGTGAATATCCATCGGTGGGAGCCGCAGACAGGGACGCTGACCCTGCGGGCATCGGTAATGAGTCCGGCCTCCCTGGGCGGCGGCTACTGCGAGGATGTGGCAGGGCTGGTGTGCAATGTGCTGTGCCGGCTGGGAGGCGTGTGTGTCCAGGATGGTTGCGAAAATGTGAGCCGGACAGAACTGCTGTGCATCCGGGTCACCGCGGAATTCCGACAGGAGGAACAGGTCCGGTTTTCTGTTTCTGTTGGGAATACGCCGGTGGCTGATGCGGTGGCCTTTGCCGCGTGGCGCACGAAGCAGGAGACGGAAGCAACATTGCAGGACGCGACCTGGCAATTCCGTCTGGAGACCCTGGGGGCTGAGCAGGCGCTTTTTTCTGCGGGGACAAGCACGATCTCGGTGACCCAGGATGGGAACCAATCGCAGTATAGCGGCTGCGTGGTGACCAGCCAGCGGATCGAAGCGGATGCCGACACGCTGCGGTGCGTTTGGGAAGGTACTGCCCAAAATCGGGTGGTAAGTGAATAAGGAAAAGCCTGTTCGCAATTGCGAACAGGCTTTTTTGTTATTCGTAGGTCCAGGGGACTTTGGTGGGCCGGGGCGGCTCTGCCGGGGGGTCATCCAGCAGGTGATAGGCATTGACATAGCTTAGCTTTACTTCATTCCGGCGCCAGGCGTGCAGCAGCAAAGTGGCACAGGCGTAGAGCAGGAAGAAAATATAGTAGCCGGCATCCTCCGACCAGGGGAGGGAAAGACCTAGAGTCCGGGCGATGGTGTCGCCATAGGCCAGGCCGGCGGCCAGCAGGCTCAGGCCGTGGTACCACCAAAAATGCAAATCCAGCTGGAGCATGGCAAGATAATTGCCCTTCATGTGTTTGGCGCTGTACATCAGCGCCCGCATGGCGCCCCGGTGGGGGTAATCCATCAGGTGCAGCCGGGCCAGGCGGAAGCGGTAGAACACCGGAATGGCAAAAAGCAGGGAAGCGCCGATGAGGAAGGCGTAATAGCAAAGCTGTACCGAAGTCGGCAGCTGTTCCAAAACCAGCAGGATGGCGGTGACATCGGTTCCCTCTGTGCCGGCAGCGAGGGTGGGCAGCAGGGCGTCCAGCATGGGCTGCGCCCAGGGGGTCAGGTAGAACAGAATGGCGCCGATCTGGGAGCCGAAAAAGCCCACACCCAGCAGCAGGGTCAGCTCCAGCATGGTCAGCCGAAGCACCGGGCCGAAGCGGCGGAAGCCCTCCAAAAGGTCGCCGGGGCCGATGGGTTCTTCCTGGGAAAGCTGCAGGGTCAGGTGGACATAGCCCATGGTCCAAAAGGGCAGCACCGCTGCCCGGGCAAGCCGCAGGGCGGATTGTACAGTGGTCAGCAGCGCTCTGCGGTCCATGCCGCCCAAGCCGCCGGTGGCGCTGATCTGCTGGGAAAGGAGCAGATCCAGTGTCGCCATGATCAGCGTCAGCAGCAGCGAAGCGCCGGCGTGCAGCAGCACCAATCGCTTAGGAGAATAGGTGGCCTGAGAAAGGCAGACAGCGGTCTGCTGCTTCAGGTCGGTATAGTCAAAGCGTTTCATAGCATAAACTCCTTGTGGATTCTGCTTCTATGGTAAAGCAAACTTTGGAAAATAGCAAATGAATTTTTTGTTACGGTTGCATTTTGCAGCGGGTATGGTACAATGAGGGTAACTTAGAGTTACCGGGAGGGAAGTATATGGAGTTAGGACAGCGGCTGAAGCAGGCCCGGCTGGAAGCGGGGCTATCCCAACGGCAGCTCTGCGGGGATGCCATCACCCGGAATATGCTCTCCCGGATCGAAAACGGCTCTGCCCGGCCCTCTATGGATACCCTGGCCCTGCTGGCACAGCGGCTGGGCAGGCCGGTAAGCTATTTCCTTTCAGAAGATGGGCTGTATTCCCCCAATCAGGCCTGGCTGCAAAATGCCCGGGAGGCGTTTTGCGGGGGTGCTTACCAGCAGGCGCTGAGGGAATTGGAGGACTTTTCCGGGGAGGATCCCCTACTGGATCCGGAAAAGCATCTGCTGCAGGTGCTGTGTCTGCTGGAACTGGCCCGGGAGGCGGTCACCCAGGGGCGGTTGCCCTTTGCCCAGCACCTGTTGGAGGAGGCTTGGCAGGCCGGGGAGAAAACGCCCTATTTTGTCCCGGAGCTGCGGCGGCGATGGCTGCTGCTGGGGGCAGAAGCCGGCCGGGAGGAGGCAATTTCCCGGCTGCCTTCCATGGACGAGGAGTTGCTGCTGCGGGCGGAAGTGGCCCTGGAACAGGGGGACAGCCGGCGCTGTGTGCAGCTGCTGGATGCGGCACAGGAACAGGCGCAGCCCCGCTGGCGCTTGCTGCGGGGTGAGGCGGCGGCAAGCCTGGGTCAGTACGACCAGGCAGCGGATTGGCTGGAAAAGGCGGAGGACGCATACCCGGAGCGGGCGATCCCGCTGCTGGAGCGGTGCTACCGGGAACTGGGAGATTACAAAATGGCGTATGTTTACGCCTGCAAACAAAAAAAGTGAACCGGATGCTCTGCATCCGGTTTTTCTTTACAATGTGGCGATAAAGGCCAGGCTGCGCCGCAGGTCTTCTTCCGGGCATTTCTGCTCCAGAGTTTTGACTACGGGAAGCTGAAGGATCTCCCGGTGAAATGCCCGGGGCAGGTCGCCGTCTCCGGGAACCAGGTGCAGGTCGTTGAAGTAGGCTTCCGCATAGGTCAGCCGGGAATCGGACCAATGGACCCGCCCGATCCGCTCCGGGTACTTCAGAAATTCATACATATACGCAAAGCGGTCTTTGGCATTGTCCAGCAACATGGCGGCGCTGGTGGCGGCGTGGCTGGTGTCCAGGGTCAGCAGGATATTGGGGTGGGACAGATCCTCGAAGATCTGAAACCATTCCTTGGCGAAGATGCCGTAACAGCGGCGCTTGGGCTGATGCAGGGCAGCGTTTTCCAGGCACAGAGTGACGCCCTTGCCGGCAGCGTAATCTGCCAGCTGGCCCAGGCTGTCGATGAGCCGGGCGTAAGAACCCGTGGCTTCACCCCGCTCGCATTCCATTCCCCGGGGGTGCATGACCATTTTGTCAATGCCGTAGCGGCAGCCGGTGTCGATGGCGGCCTTTAAGGTCTGTACCGAGGTGGCTTTTAATTCGTCGTCCAGGGCGGCCAGGTTCAGCTTGTCATAGGGCAGATGCACGCCCCCGACAAAGGGGATATACTGCTCCCATTCGGGCCGAATATCGTCCCGGGCAATGTGTACCTCCACGCCCAGGTTGTTTTCTTTGAGAAATTCCGGTGTCTGTACCGGGCAGGTCAGCAGCATAGGATCCTCTCCTTACAAAATGAAATGTAGTGCCTCTATTATACCCCAGGGGCGCGGGCATGGCAAGGGGCGGCGGGAGAAATTGCGTGGGAAAACGGGTTTTTCCGGAGAATTCCGCCGGCTGGGAAAATAACCGATTGCACCGCAGGAAAAGCTGTGGTATAGTAAAGAAAATCATTATGGGAGGTAACCTTTTATGCGTATCATCAAAGTCGAACCCCTGACCAACGAAGCTTTTGCTCCCTTCGGCCAGTTTTACACCATGGATGCCCCGAAGGGCTATGCCCTTTGCGGTGCGCTGCACCGGTTCTTCCCGGATCGCCTGGTGGCGGACAGTGACCATCGGGTGGGCTATTCCCCCATCCTGGTGAAAAAGCCCGAGAAGATGATCATCACCCAGCAGGAGTACCACACCACCACCTGGGAGATGATCCTGCCGCTGAATGACGATATGATCCTCCATGTGGCTCCTGCCTCTGCCGGCACCCCCGTGACGGAGCATGCCAAGGCATTCCTGGTGCCTAAGCACACCCTGGTGAAGATGAACACCGCCATTTGGCACCTGGCACCGCTGCCCGCCAACGAGGCAGAGCTGGCGGCCATGATCATCCTGCCGGAATGCACCTACGCCAATGACTGCACCGTGGTGGACCTGACCCCGGAGCAGCAGTTTGAGATCGTACTGTAAAAAAGAAACGGGATGCAGCGCATCCCGTTTTTCTTTATTTGACGCCCAGGAGGGCTTCGGTTTCAGCCAAATTTTGCGCAAGATAGCTGTCTACTTCCGCCATGCCTTCACCCACGATGGCCATGGTTCGGTCATAGGAGGCTTTGGCGCTATTGATCACCGCATCGCTGAAGGGAAGCAGTGTCTTCCAATCTTCCACAGTATCATCCAGGGGGAGGATATTGTAGGTCCACCGCTCTGCCGCGGGGTTGGTGCCGAGATATACCCAGGTGGGCAGCAGGTCAGCGCTTTCCAGGATCACGGTGCCGTCAGAGTACCGGGTGAAGGTGACGCTGAAGAGGACGCCGTCTTCTGTGTGGGGGGTCTTGATGGAACTGATGTTGCCCAGCCGCTGGTTGGAAACGGCGTTACCCATGGAGTACAGGCATACGGTCTTGTGGGTGTCGTCGGTGTTGCTCTGGAGCAGCTCCACCGGCTGGACTACATGGGGGTGACCGCCGATGATCACATCCACGCCCAGGTCGCACAGACCCTGGGCGACTTTTTCCTGGCTCTCATGCTGTTTGAGCTGGTACTCGTAGCCCCAGTGGATGAACATTACCACCGCGTCTGCACCGCTGGCCTTCATTTCGGCCATATTCTGCCGAACTTCCTCGTAGAACAGATCCGTATTGGTGTAATCGAAGGTGTTCAGCAGGGGGGCGTCCTCGGGCTTCATGGTGATCCAGTTGGGTGCTTTGATGTTGGGGTCGGCATTGTCTTCGTAGGTGTAGCACATGAGGCCCAGGGAAATGCCGTTGCGCTCTACGATGAGGTAGTCGGGGGCTTCCGCGTCAGGGCGGGTGCCAAGGGCATCCAGGCCCCGGTTCTTGATGACTTCCAGGGTGCGCAGCATACCCACCCGGCGAGTGTCGTAAGAGTGGTTGTTAGCGGTGAGGATCATGTCGAAACCGGCGTTCTTGGCGCCGTCAATGATCTCATCCGGGCAGTTGAACTGAGGATACCCGGAATATTTGTAGCCGTTGTCCAGGCCTGCCAGGGTGGTCTCCAGGTTGGCTACGGCATAATCCGCCTTCTGCACATACTGGGTAAAGTAGGTAAACAGGGGGTCAAAATCGTAGCCGGTACCCACCTTGCCGGTATTCACCACCGGCATATGCATCAGCATATCACCGGTGGCGGACAGGGTAAAGGAGGACTCCTTCACCACCGGAGGATCCGTGGGAGGGGGCGTGGTGGGCGGCACCGTGGTGGTAGGGGGCGGCGTGGTCACGGTGGTGGAAGGATTTGTGGTGCCGGTAGGCTCGGTGGTCCACAGATCCGGATTGCTCATCATAAAGGCAACTGGCAGCAGCAGTCCTAAAAGGACACACAGCACACAGGCAAAGATCAGCAGATAATAAGTGGCTTTATTGGGACGGTTGGACATGAGGGTTCCTCGCTTTCTGTTTAGCTTCCGGGATGATCCAAAAGATAGTGGACCCGGTGCAGCTCTTTCCGGTCTTCCCGGTAGACCCGGGAGACCCGGCGGCTGATGCCGCAGATCAGTTCGTAGTGCAGGACGCCGGCGGCCTCCGCAATGGCTTCCACAGTGATGGTTTTCTCCCCATCGGTGCCGATGAGGGTGACGGTGTCGCCCATCTGCACATCCGGGATGTCGGTCACATCCACCATCATCTGATCCATGCAGATCCGGCCCAGGATGGGGGCCTCCTTGCCCCGGATCAAGACAGAGAACTTGGAGGAAAGGCTGCGGCGGTAGCCGTCGGCGTAGCCCACGGGGACGGTAGCTACCAGGGTCTCCCGGTTGGTGACAAAGGTGCCGCCGTAGCTGATGGGGGTGCCGGGCGCGTGCAGCTGCAGGTGGGCCACACGGCTGTGCCAGCTCAGGGCAGGCTGCAGATCCAGCGCCCTGGGGTCTACTTCGTCGCTGGGGCGCAGGCCGTAGGTGACGATGCCGGAGCGGACCATCTCATACTTGCAGTCAAAATTCATAATGCCGGCAGAGTTGCTCAGGTGGCGGATGGGGATCGTAACGCCCCGCTGGGCCAGCATCCGGTCAAAATCTGCAAACAGCTGTGCCTGCTTTCGGGCATCGGTGAGGTCGGCACAGTCTGCCGTGGCAAAGTGGCTGAAAAGACCTTCTGCCTTCAGGCCCGGCAAGCCGGCGATCCGGGCGCAGATGTCGGCGCTGTCTTCCGTGGGCCGGAAGCCGATACGGCTCATGCCGGTGTCCACCGCGAAGTGCAAAAGCGCGGTTTTTTGCTGCTTTTGGGCCTCTTCCGAAAGGGCCAGGGCATCGCTCAGGTGGAAGATGGTGGTGCGGATCTCGTGGCGCACGGCCTGGGGATAGCTGCTCACCGGGACCCGGCCCAGGATCAGGATCGGGGTATGGATGCCGGCATAGCGCAGCTCCAGGGCTTCCGGCAGGGAGGACACACCGAAAAAGTCGCACTTATCCACCAGCGCCCGGGCGATGCTCACGGCACCGTGGCCGTAGGCATCGGCCTTGACCACCGCCATGACGGCAGTGCCGGCCTTTTTCCGGACGGCTTCGATGTTATGGACGATGGCGTCCAGCTCGATGATCACATAATTGTTATCAAAATCCATAGGAAATCGCTCCATAAGGTGATTTTCCCCATTCTATCACGGAAACGGGGAAAAGTAAACACAGCGGCGGGATTTTCCTTTTCTGTTTACAAGAAGTTCAAAAAGTGATAAGATTTCTGCAAAGGGGGCGAGGGGATGGAACGCCGGGACAACTATCAACTTCAGGTCGCACAGGCAAAGCGTCGGTTTTTGACCTACAATCAGGAAACGCTGATCCGCAAATGCAGCCTGCAGGCAGATGAACAGTATATTTATGTAAACTTATTATGTAAACCATATCGGATCCACCGTACCACCGGAGATTTTTCCCGGCAGCAGGGGACGCAATGGGTCGACGGCAACAGCCACGGCGAAGTGCTGACCATCCTGGATCTGATCTGTGACAGCAAAGAGGATCGGCACTTATCCGGTCGGTGGCAGAGCATGGAGTCCTTCGGCCACACCTTTCATCGGAGTTTACTGGACAAAAAAGATCCTGTGGCCTGCCGCATCGACGCCGATCCCGAGGGGTTTCACCGGGCCTGCCGGGCGTTGAACGCGATCGCTTTGGATGGCGGAGATATTGGCTACGCCGTGGAATTGTTTGAGAATTTACGGATCGGTCTGCTGTTTTGGCATGGGGATGAGGAGTTCTATCCCCGGCTGCGTTATGTTTGGGACGCCAACGCCGGGATGTACCTGCGGTATGAAACCATGTTCTATGCCCTGGGGCTGCTGAACCGGATCTTAACAGAGGAAATGGAAAACCCTCGCGGTATGTAACCGCGAGGGTTTGATTTTTTATTCCATAACGGTGCCGTCGGGGTGGAACAGGGGGAGCTTCTCCAGGTAAATGAGATCCTCCCGGTTTTGGGCGTCACCCTCGGCCAAAATAGCCATCCGACCGCAGATGATCCCGCCGGCCTTCTCTACCAGCGCTTCCAGAGCGCTGAGGCTCTCGCCGGTGGAGATCACATCGTCCACCACCAGGATCTTCTTACCCTTCATCAGCTCCGCGTCCGCGTCGTCCAGGTACAGCTTGTGCTCCCGGGCGGGGGTGATGGACCGGGCCGACACCTCAAACAGATCCCGCATGTACAGCTTGGGAGCTTTCCGGGCCAGGATGTACTTGGCGTCCCCGGCCTGGCGGGCCATTTCGTGGGCCAGGGGGATGCCCTTGGCTTCCGCGGTAAGGATGTAGTCATATTCGGGCGCCTTTTTCAGCAGTTCCCGGGCGCAGGCCACGGTCAGCTCCTGGTCACCGAAAATAACAAAACCGGCGATATACAGCGTGTCGGTTACGGGGCAGATGGGCAGATCCCGCTCAAGTCCTGCGATGGTCATACGGTATTCCATGAAAAACGCTCCTTTGTTGTGTAATTACCTATATTATAGGGGGTTTTCCGGGGAAAGTCAAGGCGTTACACGTCGCCCCGCTTGATGGAGGGCTTGGGCTTAATGTCACCGGCGGCGGTAAGGGCCATCTTGGTCATGATGGGGCCGGCCAGCTCGTAGATCAGCACAGAGAACAGGATGATGTTGCGGATCACCGCGCCCTCTTCGCCGAATTCCGCGGCCACCGTGGCGGACATACCCAGGGCCACGCCGGCCTGGGGCAGCAGGGTGATGCCCAGGTACTTGCAAATACTTTCTTCGCATTTGACCATTCGGGCGCTGATGTTGGCGCCCAGGATCTTACCGGAGGACCGGGCCAGGATGTAGACCAGGCCAATGCCCACCACTGCCAGGTCGCCGAAGACCCGCAGATCCAGCTCCGCGCCGGACAATACGAAGAACAGCACGAAAATGGGGGCGGTCCAGCGGTCGGTCTTGTACATGATCTCTTCAGAAAAATCGCAGAGATTGCAGAAAATCGTGCCGCACATCATGCACACCAGCAAAGACGAGAAGCCGATATGCACGCCACCGGGCAGATCCCAATGGAGCTTGCTCATGGCGGCGCAGATCACCACGAAGGCCACTGCCAAACTCAGCCGCTTGGAGTTGGAGTTGAAGAACTTTTCCACCAGGCTGAAGACCCAGCCCAGGGCAGCGCCCATGGCCAGGGAAGCGACGATCTCGATGGCGGGATTGAGCAGCAGGGAAACGATGCTCAGCGCACCGCTGTTCAGCGCCCGGGCGATACCGGTGGAAATTGCGAAGACGATCAGGCCTACCGCGTCGTCCAGGGCCACGATGGGAAGCAAAATGTCCGTCAGGGGGCCCTTGGCCTTGTACTGATTGACCACCATCAGGGTTGCCGCGGGGGCAGTGGCGGTGGCAATGGCACCCAGGATCAGGCAGGTGGATACGGGCAGCTTATCGCCCAGGAACAGGTGCATCACCACCAGGGCGCCGTCTACCAGCAAGGTCGCAGCCAGGGCCTGAAAAATGGCGATGATGGTGGCCTGCCGACCGGTGCGCCGCAGGGCGGACACCCGGAATTCGCTGCCGATGGAAAAGGCGATGAAGCCCAGGGCCGTATCGCTGAGCAGACCCATGGCTTCCACCAGCTCGAAGGATTCAAAGCCCAGGCCCGGCACCCCCAGCCGGCCCAGGCACAGGGGGCCGATGAGCAGACCGGCCACCAGATAACTGGTCACGTCAGGCAGGTTCCACCGGGAGGTCAGGCGGGACAAAAACAGACCGGCAAACATGGCGGTACCGATTGCCAGCAAGTATTCCATAGAAAAAGCCTCTTTTCTATAACAATTTATTTCCAGCGTACATTATAGCAAGGTTTTTTCAGGTTTCAAGGGCATTTCTGCACAATGTTTCCAAGAATTTTACACAAAAACACAGCGTCTTGACAGGGGGGAGGAAGCGCACCGTATCGGGGAAATTCTGTATCCCCCAAGAGGCGGCACAATGACTGACAGCCCCCTTGTCAAAGGGGGCTGTCAGCAGTTGGTTATTGTCCTTTCAGCGCCTCCAGCACGGCCACCACCGCGTAGGACGCAAAGCCGTGATCCTTGCTGCCCTTTTCCTGGCGGTACTCCCACAGAGTGCCGGTGTGCTGGGCCATCTGCCCAAAGAAGCTGCGGATATCCGACAGCACCAGCTCTTTTTCGCCCATCTTCAGAAGGGCTTCCAGCCGCAGATACGCGCCGATAAAGGCGTTGACCTCGAAGATCTCCGGCATTTTTCCGCCCCGGTCCGGGGAGAAGGTGTGCAGGATCAGGCGCTTCAGCCTTTCAAACCGGGGGCTGTCCAGGTCGATGCCGCCGAACAGCACGGCGTAATACTGACCGGCTTCGGAGCTGTGATCCTGGAGCCGGAGCATGCCGTTTTCGTCCCGGATGGCATGATCCATAAAATAGGTGCCGTTGAAGGACTGCCGCACCGCCGCTTCCCGCACTTCCCGGCTGCGCCGGCGGCAGCAGGGGTCGCCGTACAGCCGGTCAACGCACTCCAAAACCTGGGCATATAGGAAGTTGGTGGGGTAATTTACATCCTGGGTCCACTGGTTGGCGATGCTCCACTCCACGAAGTTCCAGCCCGGCAGCTTTTCCAGCAGGCCGTCGGCGTTTTCATACTGCCGGTAGAAATCCAGCAGGCCGTAAATGCTGTCCCGGAAGGCTTCCGCGTCCTGTTCGTGTCCCCGCTGGTGAATATATTCCTCCACCTCCAGGATGTACCACATGGACCACTGGGGAATGAACTCGCCACCCTTGGGCGGGTCGGCGGGGTAACACTCGGGGATCATGCCCTCAGGCAGCAGGGGATTTCCGGCAAACAGCCGGTAGTTTTCCAAAAACGCGTCCTCAACAGCGGTCTTTCCTGTCAGGGCGTACTCTGTTTTCGCGGTAAAATAGGAATCGCACAGCCAGCCTGCCCGCTCCCGGGAGGGGCAGTCCATGTAAATGTCCAAAGCGTTGTGGGCAAAGGTTCGGGCGGCTGCCCGGCAGATCTCCCGCAGCACCGGGTCTTCCGGTGCCGGCAGCTGCACCCCGGAAAGGTCAAACTGGAAGGTCTTCACCCCGAAGCCCTCCAGCCGGAGCTGGCCGGATTTTACAGCCACGATGGCAAAACGGAAGGTGTAGGGTTCAAAGCTTTGCAGCTTTTTTTCTCCCTGGGGCAGGAAAAATTCCAGCACATTGTGGACATTCATGTTGGAAAATTGGAAGGTATCCCCCTCAAAAAACTCCGTAAAGCCAATGACCAAGTCGGTTTCTTCCGAAGCGCTTAGGCAAGCGGTCAGAAATCCGGTTTCGATTTGACCGAAATCCAGAATGGCATATTGCCCCTTGCCCAGCTTCAGCGGCAAGGGTGTTTCGCGGCAGGAAACCGTCTGCTTCTGCCGCTGGAGCCAGGTGTGGGGAGAGTGGGGGATCTGGGAGGCCGGGAATTCCCCCCAGCCCGCCTCCGTCCAGGAATAGCGGCGGGGCTTATAGGGCAGGGTTTCGTCAAAAGTAAGGCTGCCCCGGCACATGGCCCGGCGCAAAGA
Source organism: Faecousia sp. (assembly GCA_045660725.1). Classification (GTDB taxonomy): domain Bacteria; phylum Bacillota; class Clostridia; order Oscillospirales; family Oscillospiraceae; genus Faecousia. The sequence goes on along the minus strand of JAZREG010000128.1, from coordinate 2,161 downwards.
AAGATCCTCGTACCGGGGATAGGGTACGACCCGGGGAAGCACGGTACAGGCTGTTTCCTGCACAGCCCATTGGGCCGGGGAGCGATCTTCCCGGCGGTAGTCCCAGATTTCTGAAAAATGCCGCTGCATGGAGTAGCGCTCCACCTTCTGTATGCGGGTGCCGGGGGTAAACACCTGGAAATTGCCTCCCGTCCAGGCAAGCACCTCCTGTTCACACCGCACCTCAGCGGTCAGGAAAGAGGGCTGCAGAACGGTTGACAGGCTGCGGCAATAATAGCCGCTGGCTTCGATGCGAATATCACATTCTCCGGCGGGAAGCGCCAGCACATCCTGGCGGACATAGCCTTCCGCTGCCCGGGCAGGCCCAAAGGCCAAAAAATTCCCGTTGACGCTTACCCGGTAAAACGCGGTGCCGGCCAGGAAAAGCTGTCCCGGTCCGGGAAGGGTCACATTGGCCCGGAATTCGGCGGAAACATTCATTTCCCGTTCCCGGCCCCGGACCCAGATCGGCTGCGCTTTCAAAAACATGGCGATTCCTCCTTTTTTCCTCAGTATAGCATAGATCGCAAAAAATAAAAAGGCTGCCGCGGCAAAAAACCGCAGCAGCCTTTGCTGTTACAGGATAGGAAAAGTGGGAAAATCAGATGCGGGAGAGCATGGCTTCCATGGCCTCCAACAGTTCCTTTTCCAGCGTGGGGGTGAAGAGGGAACTCTTGGATTCATAGCCGCCCTGGGCAAAGGCCTTTTCCGTGGGGAAGTAACCCTCGTAGCCGTTGGTGCAAACGGAACACATAACAAACTTATCCGGGGCCAGATCCCGGGTTGCCTGGCCGTAGGCGGTGAAGGCTTCGCCGCCGAAGCCGGCGAACACCACATTGCCGACGGAAAGGAGGGTCAGGGGGATGGGTCGGAAAATGGGGCTGGTGCGCAGGCCGATGATCCGCTGAGCGTAGGCCAGCTCCGTAATATGGGGCGCGGGCTCCAGCTTGCCGGCCTCATAATCGTCGTACCAGGCCTTGTATTCGTCATACTTCTCGATGTCTACAGTGTTGGTGCGGTTATAGACCATGGTGAGCTGACCGGAAATGGCATCGCCGGTGGCTTCCGTGGTGCTGTCCCAGGCAGCCTTCACCGCGTCGGCCACGGTGCGGCCCATGTAGCAGCTGTGTTCATATCGCTCGCCCTTCAGCCGCTGCTCCTTGGGCTTGAAGAAATCGTAGTGATTGCTGTCACCCTGGCAGCCGGTGAAGAACAGGCAGGACACATCGGGGTTGTCGGCTTCCACAAACCGGCGGGTAAAGCCGGGCCAGTCGGCGGACATGTAATCGCCGCCGATTACATCGGGATGGGTGGAGAAATTGACGATGGCGATGTCCTTGGCATCCTTTCGGGCGAAGCGCACCAGGCGCATGGTGTTGTCCGCCTCGTCGCATCTTCCGGTAAGCACAAGCTTGCTGGAGGGGTTGGTGGCCACGCCGCCGTCAGCGGTGAAATACCGACGGACAAAAGCGATGGGTTCTGCCACTTCCCGGGCGGCGGTGGACATGACCGCTTCCTTCAGATCGTCCATTGCCATTTGGGCGGCATCGCCGAACTTACGCAGAAGGACGCTGATGTAGGCACCGTCCGTCAAAGCAGCGATCCTGTTCTTATCAGAGTGCAGGCAGCAGGAGGTGTGCTGATGCAGGGCAGCGATGAGGACATGCTCCGCAGGAATACCGACGCGCTCCGAAACAAGTGATCGGATCCGGTCCATGTATTCCAGGTTGATGCCGATGAAATCGATGGCCATCAGCACCACGGTGTCGGTGCCGTTGGAAACGGCTACGGCGTTGATCTGCAGGGGATCCAGCACGCCTTTGGCGTAGCGGGTATAAAAATATCCGGACAATTCCGCACCCAGGGGCGGGGTGATGTCTACTCTTGCAAAACCGGCTTTCAGCATAACAAAACATCCCTTTCCTATATTGGGTTGATAAGGCCAATATACCACAGCCCCCAAAGAAATACAAGATACTAAGGTGGATGTTTTTCCCAAAAGGAAATTCCCGCTGCGTAACCGCAGCGGGAATCCCTAAGGGGTTTGTTTGGAAAGAAGAGAGGTAGAAAACGGTTCGAAAGACAGCGGCTCACGGCTTCCGCCGCCTTTCTGTAAGCATCA
>JAZREG010000127.1:0-4111 GCA_045660725.1 Faecousia sp. | reverse complement strand
CGCATCATTGTCTCTACTACAAGTTGCTTAAACTCTGGCGTGTATCGCTTGTTTGGTACTCCTTTTGGCATAGAAAAACACCCCATTTCTTAGTACAAGTATTATACCATACTTGTCTAACAAATGGGGTGCAGTTCATTTATCGTCGGGGATCTTTTTCGTTGTCATTTTTTCCGGTCCCGGATCAGCACGACGATGGTGGTGACGGACACCACGGAATCGCAAACCGCGCCTACATAATTGCCGATGGCAAAGTTGAAGATCACAAAGGCCACCAGGCTGAGCAGGAACGAGATCTTCAGCAGCCGCTCCTTGCCCTTGAGCCGAAAAATGGCCAGGGTGTACTGCAGGTTGCCCACCACCGGAAGCAGGCCAAGCAGCCCCCGGTTGTTGAAGGCCACGCCCAGCACCGCCGCCGCAGCGATCAGCACCCATTCCAGGGCCTTGCTGCGGAGATTCCAAATGGCGGCCAGGTTTCGGAAAAAGCTCACGGCGTTTTGTACTGCGGCGCTGTAGCCCTTGAGGACGATGGCGCTGAAGCAGTAGATCACCTGGCTCACATTCTGCATGACAAGCACGCCTTTGACGGTTTTGCGGGTGGAGCTGATGGCGTTGCTGCCCATGGCCAGGAGGGTGCAGAGGTTGCCGATGATCAGGTCGAGGTGGTTCATGGAGATCGCTCCTTTTTGCCTCAGGGCGTTGTTATCGGGACATGGCGGCAAAGGCCATTTCTGCCGCGGCCAGGTCAGGGCGGCAGTGCATATGCCACAGGGCCACCTGGGTCGCCAGGGACTCGGTGATGGCCAGGAAGGCCTGCTCCTTGCCCCTTTCCAGGGGGCAGTAGGCCTCATGCCGGAGGAAGGGCAGCAGGGCTTGACGGTCTGCCGGGACGATGCTGTTTTCTGCGCCCCGTTCCAGCAGGCAGATGCCCTGTAGAGGTACGGAAATGTTGGTATCCAGGCCGTGCTTGCCGCTCCAGGGGGTGCCGTGGGCGATGACGCCGGTGTCGCCCACTTCCAGGAAGGGCCGGTCGTCATTGATCATAACCACCCGATCCCCCAAAAGCTGCTTCCACAGCCGGGTGTGGGTGGATTTTCCGGTGCCGCTGCGGGCGGCAAAGAGGTAGGCTTTTCCGTCGGCGGCCAGAGTGCTGCCGTGGACCGGCAGGATGCCAAAATCAAAAAGATATTCTCCAAAGGCTCGCTGGATGGCGGCCCGCTCCAGGAAGGGATCGGTGAAGACCCGGGGGCGGAAGCCCTCTTCCGCAGCCTCCCGGTACAGAGCGTCCTGCTCAAAAAGAAGATGCTCCCGGGTGACGGTGAAAGAAAATTCCGGTGTATTTTCGGTGACATACTTCCCCAGGTACACCGGGGTGCTTTCAAAAAGGGCGGTGATGTGGCCGGTGTGGCCGGCGATGGTCAGACAAAACTGCGCCATGGCTCACCCCATGCACCGGGAGCAGGGGGTGTAGCCTGCGCCCAGGGCTTCTTCATAGGTGGAGAAAACCACCTGATTTTTTTCTGCCGGCAGGCCGGTACAGGTGGGCAGGTGCAGCACATGAGAATTGCGGTTGCCCACATAATGGGTCACAGGGGTGTTATCCTCAGGGATGGCGCTGCTCTTTTCCCAGGAGAAGGTGACGGTTTGTCCGTCACTTTCCGCCACGATGGCACCCAGCAGGTCGGTGCGGTACAGGGTGACCCCGGCATCCCGGAGCCGGGACAGAGGTTCTTCATGGGGGTGGCCGTAGGAGTTGTCCTTACCCACGGAAATAACGGCGTACTTGGGCTGCACCTCGTACAGGAAGCGGTAACCGGAGGAGGTGTCGGAGCCGTGGTGGCCCACCTTCAGCACATCGGAGCGCACCTTGGCGCCGCTGTCCAAAAGGTCTGCTTCCGCGTCCTTTTCCATGTCGCCGGTGAAGAGGAAACTGGTCTGGCCGTAAACGAAGCGCAGCACCAGGGAGGTGTTGTTGGTCTCGGCGTAATCTTCCACCGGGCCTAAAACGCTTACGGAAAGCCCATCCCAGCGGGCGGTGTGGCCGGCTCGGGGGATGGTGATCTCCAGCCGCTGCTGGTCAGCGTACCGGAGGAAATCATCGAAGCACTTGCTGCTGTAGGTACGGGTGGGAGACCAAATTTCCTTGGTGGGGAACACCGCCAGCACCGCGGCCAGACCGCCCACATGATCCTCATGGGCGTGGCTGCACACCACCAGATCCAACTCCGTCACCCCTTGCTTTTGCAGGTAGGAGACCACATAGGAACCGTCGTCCACATTGCCGCCGTCGATGAGGATGTCCGTATCCCCCAGCCGCAGCAGGGCGCAATCCGCCTGGCCCACATCTAAATAGTGGACCTGAAGCTTTGGCGTTTCCGGTTTGATGGTGGTTGTGGCTGCCGGGGCAGCTTGGGCGCAGCCGGTAAGCAGCAGCGCCAGCAGGAGCAGCAGGGAAAGAAGTTTTTTCATAGATCCTCCGAACAGAGCGGTCGAATTTCCGTTTTTGCGCATCTTTGTAGGGGAGGGGCAGTGCCCCTCCCATCGTGGATCTCACACCACAACGGGGTGAAATCCAAACAAAATGCAAACACTACAGAAAATTCGCCCATCGAGGTCGAATTTTCTGATGGGCGGGGCACTGCCCCGCCCCTACAGTGGATGTTCGACAAGCATCCATTTATTTGGTGGTCAGGCCCTGGTTATTCTTGGCTTTTTTCTGCTGGCTGCACCAAATGTCCATGACGATATTATGGGGCAGGAGCTTGACCAGCCGCACCTGCATCCGGGTCATAAAGCCCGGGACCCAGTACTCTTTCTTGCTCTTGTACAGGTAGCGCAGGCCGTCGGCCACTACATCGGCAGCCTCGTACAGCCGGTCGAAATACTGGACCTTGCTGCCGTTGGTCTGGAAAGCGTGGTCAAAGAACTCGGTCTTGACCCAACCGGGGTTCAGGGCCATGCACCGGATGCCGGTGCCACGAAGCTCCCGGTTCAGCGACCGGGTATAGCTCAGCACAAAGGCTTTGGTGGCGCCATAGGTGGTGATGTAAGGCACAGGCTGGAAGGCAGACAGGCTGTCCAGCTGGAGGATGTGGCAGCCCTGGGTCATGTAGGGCAGGGTCAGCCGGGTCATCATCACCAGGGCCTTGCAGTTGAGGTCGATCATTTTGCAATCGTCTTCCGGGGAGATGTCCCGGAAGTTGCCGAATTTGCCGAAGCCGGCGGCATTGACCAGCAGGGAAACCTGGGGCTTTTCTTCGGCCAGGAGCTTACGGTAGGTCTCAAAGCTTTCCTCTTTCCCCAGATCCAGCACCACCGGCCGCACTTTCAGGGCGCTTTCGCCGGCCAGGGCCTCCAGGGCCTGACGGCGACGGGCGATGACCCAAATCTCGTCCACGGTGACATAGCGGGAAAGCTGCAGGACAAATTCCTTGCCCATGCCGGAGGATGCTCCGGTAACAACGGCGATCTTTTTCATAATGGTTTCCTCCTTTTCTTGCCCCCCGCGTTTACGAGGGGGGTGGCCCGCAGGGCCGGGGGGAGCAGACACTTCCTTCAAACTCCCCAGTCTGCTCTTTGGGTGCCAAAAGATTATTTCTTTATGGCTGCCAGCAGGGCAGCCCGGTCATTGGGCAGCTGCTCGTCGATGACCTGGGCCAAAAGGCTGTGGAGCGTTTCTCCGATGGCCCGGCCGGTGATGCCCAATTCCATCAGATCCCGGCCGTTTACTGCCAGGTCCTGCAGCGTCAGGCAGGCGTTTTCTGCCAGGATCTCTTCCGTCAGGCGGCGGATGTGGGGAAAGTGGGACGCTTCCCCTTCCTCCACGCCTTTGCTGCCGAAGTCCGCCTCCTGCAGCGTAACGATCTGCAGCAAGGTTTCTTCGCCGAACCGGCTGAGCCAGCGGCGCAGCAGCTTTCGGTCAGGCTCCAGGGGCAGCATATGCTGCCGGATCAGCAGCACCACCTGCTCCCGCAGTGCGGTGGGGGCCTTCAGCCGATGCAAAACGCCGTTGGCCACCTCCGCGCCGATGCCGGCGTGGCCCTTGAAATGCCCACGGCCTGTCTCATCCCGGGTGAAGCTGGCGGGCTTGCCAATATCGTGCAGCAGCGCC
>JAZREG010000126.1:0-4815 GCA_045660725.1 Faecousia sp. | reverse complement strand
AGCAGCCAGGGCATGAAGTAGGGCACCTGCTTGTGCCACCACGGCCAGTCATGCTCGCAGTCGTGGCCCCAGACATCCACCCAGGTATGAATGCCCTTGCGCTCCAGAATGTTCTTCAGCTGGAAGGTGGTATCGGGTATTTCCCACGGACCAAGCCCCACGCAGATCACCGCCCGCTGACTGTTGAACATGGGGATGTAATGATGATCCTCCGGCAGGTTTGCCATGTAGTCCACAGGGGAGTTCTCATAGACCACGCCGTCCATATAGCCGCCAAAACCGTAGCTGGCGGAATAAATACCGGAAAGCGCCATCATGCCGGTAAAAATATCCGGACGACGGAAATAGAGATTGGCTGCGTGGGTAGCGCCCAGACTGCAGCCAAAGGCAATAATGCCCGTGTCGTGGCAGCCAGACTCCCGGCTCATGGCCTGCATGAAAGGAGCCACTTCATGGAAGATGTAGTTCATCCATGCCTCGTGGCGGCGGATGCGATGATAAGGATCACCGTTCTTATCCGACCACGTCTCCAGATCGATGGTATCAATGGCAGTGACCATGATCTGGCCGCTTTCGATCCAGGGCGCCAGGGTGTCGCTCATATGATAATCCTCAAAGGAGAAAAAGCGGCCGTCCTGACAAGGCACGAACAGCAGCGGACGTCCCGCATGGCCGTAGACCTTGCACTCCATTTCCCGGCCCAGCGCCGGGCTGTATTCCTTAAAATATCTCGTCTGCACAGTTTCCTTCCTCCAACGCCTTCGGATGCTTACCCGTCCACGCCGTACAGCAGCGTGGAGATAACAAAGGGCAGCTGCTTTTCCCAGCTTGCCTCGGTGTGTTCACCGCCGGGAATGATACGGCTGGTGAGGTACACGCCCCGATCCAGCAGAGCATCCTCCGCCAGCCGCAGGTGACGGCGCATATCCTGATGATTCTCCAGCTCCCGGGCACCGTAGTCCATATACACCACCGTCTCCGGCGCAATGGGCACGTTGCGGATCATCCGCCGCAGCCTCTCCGGCTGCACCCAGACCGAGGGGGACAGCGCCGCTGCCCGGGAATAGACATGGTTGTATTTCGTAACGCCGTACAGGCTCATCAGGCCACCCATGGAACTGCCGCCGATAAAGGTGTGCTCCCGGTCCGGAATGGTGCGGAAGCGCCGGTCAATCAGCGGCTTGAACCGCCGGGTGAACCACCGCATGGTGACATCGCCTCGTCCGCGGAATTCACCAAAGACGGGACTTGCGCAGTCATAAGGAGAATACTCGGACAGGCGCCCGTTGTCAGGATTGTGGTTGCACTCCACTGCGGCCACGATCAGCGGCGTGTCGGTAAAGTCCAGATAATCCGCCAGTCCCCAACTCTTTCCATAGGTAGCGTCAGAATCAAAAAACAGGTTGTGACCGTCAAACATATACAGCACCGGAAACCGGCGGTACGGCTCATCCCGGTACATGGTAGGCAGGTAGACATAGGCCCGCCGCTTTTCTGTTCCGGTAAGCTCCGGAATCACGATTTTCCACTTTCTGATCATAGAGGTTCCTTTCAGGGGCTGCCGCCGGCGGAGAGAGCGGTACAGGGCGGATTTTGCGTAAAGGATGATACTCCACCATTGCAATCAATATACAGTGTACCATTGGATGGTATCATTTTCAATTCCAAATCACCGGATTCCCCCGCAATCGTTATCCTGACAAAGACTGCCGCACCAAAGTTCAGAAGCAGCAGGAGCACGTGTCGTATGGTCATATAAAACGGTTTCCAGCGGAATCCTCACCGGCTCCGTATGGTTTGTAAAAACAACGGTCGTCTCAATGTCAGGCATTGACACGGCCGCCATTGTCCATTGTCACGGATTGAATCTTCCATTACATATCACCGACCTGAGAAATGCTTAGGAACGATAAATGCTTAGCCATTCACGGCTCTGCGCTTCTTCTCGCTGAGTGCCAGCCAGATCAGCCCCAGAGCAGAAACCGCAGCGGAAACCATCCACAGGATCAGAGGATCGCCGGTCTTGGGGACATCAGCAAGAGGAACATCTTCGTCGGGGATGTCGATGAAATCGGGATCTTCGGGCTGCTCGGGGTCGACGGGAGGATTCACGGGCTCAACAGGATCATCAGGAGTCTCGGGAATTTCGGGTTCAACCTTACCGTAGACATAAATCACAGTTTTATCGCCATCCACAACGCCGGAGGTCTCATCGCCTTCGGTAATCTTGTGCTCGTAACCGTCGATGTCCTTCTGCTCAGTCACATACTCGGTGTCTTCAATGATGGTTTCAGTAATGGGGTCGGACAGTTCATTGCCTTCCTCATCCACATATTTTACAACCAGATTGTACTCAGCGGGAGGAATCTTGACCCAGGAACCCTCAAGGGTAACGGTCTTTCTGGGCATCCGGAATTCGTCGCCAGAAATATCCGTATCATCCGTGCTCCAACCGGAGAAGGTATAACCCTCCAGAGAAGGCTCGGCTTCCACAGAAACCTTCGTGCTGGGCTTATAGTGCTCGGTGCCAGGCACAGCGGGGGCTCCGGCAGGAACTTTGCCTACATACTGATAGATCACTCTGTACTTGACAACCACAGGAGGGGCAGGAGGCTCGGGTGCGGGAGGAGGCGGCGCGTCCTTCTCGTACACGTAGGTGACTTCCTTATCGGTGTCCATGGTGCCGCTCGCGGCATCACCACGGGTCTCCTTCAGGCTGTAGCCCTCGATCTCGCGGGCAGTGGTGCTGTAGGAAGCGCCTTCCTTCTTGCTTTCGCTCTCGCTGGCAGCCAGAGCTGCGCCAGCCTCGTCAACATAGTTTACGACCAGGGTGTAGTAAACAGGTGCAGGGGGAGGAGGCGGTGCATCCTTCTCGTACACGTAGGTGACTTCCTTGTCGGAATCCATGGTGCCGCTCACGGCGTCACCCTCGGTCTTCAGGAACACATAGCCGTCGATGTTCTTCTGCTCGGTGCTGTAGCTTCTGCCTTCCTGCAGCGTAGAAACCACCTGCTCGGCCAGTGCCTCGCCCTTCTGGTTCACCCAGTTCACAGTCAGAGTGTGCTCGGGGATCTTCTGCCAGACAGCTTTCAAGGTAGTCTCACCAGTAATGGTCAGGGAATCAGCAGGGTCCACGAAGGAGCCAACAACACCGTTAGTAACAGCGAAGCTTCCTTCCACCTTTTCCACTTCCCAGTTTACAAAGGTATAGCCCAGTTCAGCCGCAGCTTCCTCAGCAGCGGGAGACAAAATGGTTGCAGTTGCGTTCATGGCGTAGGTGTTTCTGTCCGTGGTCTCTTCGGCACCTGCCAGCACATCGGTCAGCTCGCCATAATTGTAAAACACTGAGTAGGGATAGGTAACGATGGTTTCCTTCTCCTCCTCATACGCGCTCAACTCAATGAGAATCCAGTAGCGCGTGGCGCCGACATTGGCATGGCCCATGTCCGCCTTGCTGACTGACACGGAATAACTGCCCTTGCCCGCATCCAGCGAAACATCTTCATCGGTTGCATTGCCGGCCTGATCGGTGTAGCAAGCATACTTCTCACACACGATCTTGTAAGCAGAGATGTAGAAACCGGCGGGGATTCCGCTGATGGTCACACCATTCTCCACAACGTCACCAGTGGTCACTCGGTTGCTGAGCACACCCTTGGACAAAGTGTTGCCGCCAACCTTAACGGTGATCTGTTCATAGACATCGTTGTTATTTTCATCCAGCATGGTAGCACCCTCAGTGTAGGTGTCCCAGCCAAACTTGCGGTCTGCCTTATAGTAGCTTTCATCCAGCACATAGCCCCCGCCCCAGTTGCCGGGGAAGCCGCTCCCGGGCCGTCTATCGCCCGGAGCCGCCAATGCACTGATGTTGAACAGGCTGGTCATCATGACCAGAGACAGGAACACGGCAATTACTCTCTTGCCGAATCCTTTTTTGGTAGTCTTTGCCATAATTTCAATCTCCTTTTTGATTTTAGATTGAAATACTGGCGGCTGGGCGAGCATAGCGTTTCCGCTTTAGCCCCCTGGCTTTGCGTCCCGCCCTTTCGGACGGTTTGCCTTTTTCATGTATTTACAAGGTTTTGCGCGGTTCCCCGCGCTGGGGATCGGAAGCTTACTTCCGTTAGGCAGAAGAAGCTTCCTCTTCTCGCCCTTTGCTTCTTAATGCGCTGTCCATCAGCAGAATCAGTTCCAGTACGCTTCGAAAGCTTTGACTTCGGTTTCCTTCCAGCCATGTGACAGAACCCTGCCAGCTGGTGTTTTGTCTCAGCATGATCCGAATCATAAATGTTGCCAGCTTTCCTTCAGGCCGCCCCTCTGCCGGCAGGCTTTCGGCCCGCCGCCCCGGTGGTTCGGCAAAGCTTCTTGCTGCTGTAAACGATCTCGGAAAATCCATTTTATTGAGCATATCTTCGATCCGGGTCACCAACTGCACTGTCCCATAAAAGGGCGTAGCATCCTTACAGTATGCACTGTAAAACTTCCCGGCCGGTACGCTGTTCTCATAGGAGTCTACGCACAGCACGGTTCTTCGGTAATCATCTCCACATACTCTGTTCTGCAACCATCACTCACCTCCTCACTGCGTGAATAACACATAGCTTTCTGTTATGATCGCACTATAACTTACACGAGTTACGCGTTCGGTTACATTTTGTATTTTTTCTTTGATTTCTATCGGAAATTTTTATAAACATAAAACCGCTTAAGTAAAATGAATGCACGGATGAACCCGCAGTGGGCAAAGAGATGCCCGGATACCAAGCCCGAGCGTTATAAAACTGCCAATTTCTACACAGTGCCAGTGTACGAGCC
>JAZREG010000125.1:0-2896 GCA_045660725.1 Faecousia sp. | reverse complement strand
GCCAGAGCATGAACTTCGATACGCTCCTTAGCACGCATGACATCCAGAGGTCCGATGGTAGCGGCACAGGGAGGTACGGTGGCGATGTCGCCGGACTGACCGAAGGTGCCGTTCAGGGAGTTCTGCATGATGGTCATGGGGTGCAGCTTAACGATCTGAGCAGGCTGATTCAGCCACTCTTCGATGTCGCCGCTGCCGATGAACTCGGGGATGGGATCCACGAAAGCCATGTGGCCGGCCCAACCGGGAGAGGTGGAAGCGATGTCAGCGCCGCCCTCGGAGATATCGTTGATGATCTTGGAGTAGTCAGCGATGTTGGCATTGGTGGGGAAGTGAACATTCTCCATGGGCATACGCAGATCCTCGTCGATCTGGTAGTACAGGTACTTGATCATGGAGTGTGCGAAGCCGGCTTCGTAGGTCACAGGGGCGATGTTGCCGTCCTGGTCAGCCCACTCGTCCTCAGCGAACAGATGGACCTTGGAGCAGTCAACACGGAAGTAGTTGATCAGCTGAGCCAGGGGGATGTAGGTGTCGGGCTCGGGGTTACCCAGGATCATGGTGAAGGTCTTACCGGCCTCGGAAGCAGCCTTCAGACGGGAGAACAGGGTGGCGATCAGCACGGGATGGGGGTTCATCATGACCTTGACGGTAAATTCAGGATGCCACCAGGGCTCACGCTGCTCCAGTTCCTTGCCGCTCATCTTGCGGACGCGCTCACAAACTTCCTTGTCCTTGAAGGGGACGAATTCGTGGGGCTGGAAATCAAATTTAGTTGCGGGATCGACAATCCAGTCTTTCATTTTTGCAGTTCTCCTTTGAAGATAACTTTATTTACTTTCATCCAGTGATCAACGATCACCAGGTCAGCACGTTTTCCCACGGCGATCTCGCCGCGATCGGTGTAGCCCACAGCACGGGCAGGGTTATAGGAAGCGAACCGGAACACATCCACCACGGAAGCACCCAAATGCTTCAGGGCGTTGCGGCAGGCGATATCCAGGGTCAGCTTGGAGCCGGCGATCTCACCGGACCAGTCAAAGTTGATGTCGTCTACGCCGTCATATCCGGGGGGAATGGGGCCATCGCAGGCGTAGGCATCGGAGATCAGGATGATCCGATCGTCACCCTTGATCCGGCGCACCAGGCGCAGCATGTAAGGATCCACATGGATACCCATGCTGTCGCAGATCAGCTCAGCATAGATGTCCCGGTTGTAGTTCACTGCCTCATCCACGCAGACACCGCGAACCTCCGGATAGAAGATGCGGTCGCCTGTGGCGTTGGTGTGGTGGGTGCCGATCCGCAGGCCGTAGGGCATCAGTGCCTCCACTTCCTGGGGAGATGCTTCACTGTGAGCCACAGAGAACACCGCGCCGGGGTTCTTGGCCTTCACATCCTTGACGAATTCCAGGACATTTTCCCGTTCGGGAGCCAGGCCCCAAACCTTGACGATGTCCCAGCCCGCATCAATGATGGGCATGTATTTTTCCTTATCCACAGGGCCGTTCCAGGGATTGTGTTCCCGGTCGCAGCCAAACTTGGGATTCATATAAGGGCCTTCCATGTAGATGCCGTCCAGGTTCTTACAATCCGGATCTTCCATGGCCTTACGGATCTTACCCATGGCATCCACAAATTCTTCCGTGTTCATGCTGAAGTACAGCGCGGCCAAAATGGTGGTGGTACCATGCTTCAGATGGTGGCCCACTGCCTTGGGCTCATCATAGAAGAAAACCTTCCCGTCGGAATGGGTATGGATGTCCACGAAGCCGGGGCCAACGTACAGGCCTTCCGCATCGATCACTTCACAGCCTTCCGGGATCTGCAGCTTACGGGCTTCGCCGAAAGCCTGGATCACGCCATCCTCCATCAGCACCACGCCGTTGGGGATCAGATGGTCCCGCATGACCAGAACCGCGTTCTTAATTGCAACCATAGGATCAACCTTTCCGTATGTAACGGATTTGCAAAATTACGCATCTACATACAGGTTCATTTTACCATCCCACCGCCGCCCTGTCAACCACAAAAGGCCCGTTTAAAAGTTAATTTCCATTTCCCGTAAATCCGGTTGCCATGGAGAAAATTATGTGTTACACTAAAGAAAAATATGTAAGGAGTGATCCTCATGAGAGAATATACCATCCGCCGCATCACCGGAAATCCTGACTTTTCTGCTATCCCCGCACTGCCCATCGACACTAAGCTGTGGTGTTCGGAAGTGGCCATCACCGCCCAGGCACAGATCTGCTACAGCGAGGAAGGTCTGCATGTACTGCTCAGCGCCAAGGAAGAAAACATCCGTGCCGAGGAAAAGGGTCTGCTGGGCGTCCCCTGCGTGGACAGCTGCCTGGAATTCTTCTTCTGCCCCATGGAAAATGATGATCGCTACCTGAGCATCGAGTGCAACCCCAACCGCTGCCTGTTCCTGGGCTTCTGCAATACCGGCCGACGGATCATGCGTCTGATTCCCGAGGAGACCAAGGCCATCGAGCCGGTGGTCACCATGGTAGAGGGTGGCTGGAATGTATTTTACACGGTCCCCGCCTCTTACATCCGTCTGTTCTTCCCCGAATTCGAGCTGACCTCCGGCAAGGTTCTCATGGCCAACTGCTTCAAGTGCGGCGACCTGACGGTGCAGGAGCATTACTTCAGCTGGAATCCCATTGATTTGGTAGATCCCGACTTCCATCGGCCCGATTTCTTCGGCAAGATGATCCTGGAATAAAATCAAAAGTCTGCGGTAAGGCTGTGAACTGCCCCAGTTTGTACGGACAGCACAAAAAAGCCCCTATGTAGGAAATATTAAGTTTTAAGCGGAGTGGCGCAGCGTTAGCGGCGCCACTCCTGTTTTTGTCTGGATCCGCTCATGGTTGTAGAAATGAATATATCT
>JAZREG010000124.1:0-3112 GCA_045660725.1 Faecousia sp. | reverse complement strand
CCGCACCAAAAAAGAGGACGCCGATCGCCGTCCTCTTTTGTGGGGCGAGAGATGGGACTCGAACCCACACGGCGGTTGCCACACGCACCTCAAACGTGATTGTCTACCATTCCAACACTCTCGCAAGCCTGTTTATTATATCTGCAAAGTACATCTTTGTCAATATCTTTTTGGTTCGGGTTGCATATTTTCCCATGTAGTGCTATAATGCACAGGATATTACATACAATTGAGGTGTCATGATGCAAAAAACGAGCAACAAAAGAGCCTTTATCATTGGCTTTATTTGTATCGCGACCTATATGGTCAACTACTACTTAAGAAATCTCCTCAGTGTTATGACTCCCATGCTTCTGGAGACCGGAAAGTACACGGAAACCCACATCGGCGACTTGTCATCCACGTACATGCTCCTTTATGCGGCTGGCCAGCTGGTTAACGGCATCCTGGGTGACCGGCTGTCCCCCAAAAAGATGGTTCTGATCGGCATCATCACCGCCAGCATCGCCACTGTAGCCTTCCCCCTGACGCCCAATGCCACGATCCAATTCATTTACTTTGCCGCGTTGGGCTTTGGCCTTTCTATGGTTCGCGGCCCGCTGATGAAGATCATTTCCGAAAACACCGCGCCAAATCAGGCCCGAACCATCTGTGTATTTTTCTCCGTTGCCTCCTTTGCAGGCCCCCTGATTGCCAGTTTGTTTGCCCTGATCAACAACTGGGTATGGGGTTACCTGGTCGCTGGCATTCTTGCAGTCGTTGTTGCTGTGATTGCGTATATCGGCCTGAATACCCTGGAACACAAGGGCGCGATCACCTACCGCAGCAGCAAAGGTGAGGGCTTTGGCGCACTGTTGTCCGTCTTTAAAATTGAACGATTTGCGTTCTACATGGTCATCGCCTGCATTGTGGAGATTGCCGGTGCGTCTGTTTCCTTCTGGATCCCCACTTATCTGAGTAACGGCCTGCTGTTCGACAAGGACACCGCAAATTTCATTTACTCCGGCATCTCTACCTGCCGCTCCTTCATGCCGATTTTGGCTTTGGCGATCTTCCGCGCCACCAAGGAACGGGATATCCCCATGATGCGCATCTCCTTTGGTCTTTCTGCAACCCTTTTCCTGTGCATGCTGGTGGCGCCCAACCGATATGTGAGTATCCTCTTCCTGCTGCTGGCGCTGATGTGCATGAGTTGCTCCTCCGCGCTGCTGTGGAGCATCTACATTCCCAGCCTGGGCAAGACCGGCAAGGTCTCCAGCGTCAATGGCATCCTGGATTGTACCGGCTATGTCGCCGCCGCCCTGGCGAACAAACTGTTTGCCAGCGTGATGGCAAATGTGGGCTGGAGCACCGTCTTTGTTCTTTGGGCCTCTCTGGGCATCATCGGTATCCTCTCTACCCTGTTTGTTAAGAACAAGAAATCCCAATAAACGGAAACCTCCCAAGGGTCTTGCCCTTGGGAGGTATTATTATATTAACGCTCCGGTTACATCTTCCTCGAACTCCGCCGAAGTAATGGCATCTCCGCCACCGTCGTAACGGCTGTTTTTCATATAAATGGCAGCGATTTTATTTTCCGGGTCCACCCAAAAATGCGTGCCGTAAGCGCCGCTCCAACCAAAGCAGCCCAGGGGCAGGCGGCCATAATCTTCCCTTGTAACCACTTTTACGGACAGGCCCCATCGTTTTTGCCGGGACATCAAAGTTTCCGGCACATGGGGCGTCGCCATCAGTGCCACCGTCTCCGGTTTCAGAATTCGATTTCCTTCAAACTCGCCGCCTTGCAGCAGCATCCGGGCAAAATGGGCATAATCCTCCAGGGTGGAGGCCAGCCCGGCACCGCCCAGGAAGTGGGTCACCGGCACATCCTCAAACACACAGCCGTCCCATGTCCTGCCCACAGCATTCTTCCCATCCACCCGGTCATGCATAGGGATCATTCTCGCCCACTGCTCAGCATTTGGGCCAAAGGTGGTATCTTTCATTCCGCAAGGTTCAAAAATGGCGGTTTTCAGGTATTCATCGTACGGCGTGTCCGCAATCTTTTCCACGATACCCGCCAGGACATCAAAAGCCGCCCGGCCGCTGTACAACAACTGGGAAAATGGCTCAAACCGGATACCATAGGCTCCGTGGCAACGGATGGCACGCTGCAAACCGGTCTGATCCTCCGGTTTCATTTTTTGATGGTGCAGGCTCTCCACTTCCCCGCCGAAACCGGCGGTATGGGTCAGCAAATGCAGCACCGTAGGCAGCTTTTCGGGCATTCCAATCCGCACCAGTTCCCCGTTTTCGGCCTTGACCAGGGGCATATCCCGAAATTCCGGGTAAAATTTATCTACCGGGTCCGTCAGCGCCAGCTTTCCAGCCTCAATCTGTTTCAACACTGCCACTGCTGTGATAGGCTTGGTCATGGAAGCCAGGCGATAGATCGTTTTTTCAGATACACCAGAGCCATAATGGTTGCGATACAGTTCCCGACCATCCTGCCATACCCACACCGATGCGCCACCGATGATACACGCGTCCATATTCGCTTTCATCCGTGATTCGATATTCTCCTTCAGCTTCTCCTGGTTCAAAAAGCGCATCACACCTCACCTCTTTTCCATATTATACCGCAAGAAAGCATAAAATCAAGGCATGGAACCGAAATCGGTTCCATGCCTTTGTGGATATGTAAAAGATACAGCTTAGTAGCCGACCTTTTCCCAGCACTCGAAAGGAGCAGCCAGTTCCTCGGAGATGTAGACCTGGGTCTTCTTGGTCTGCAGCATGGTGGAAGGCAGGTAGGGAGTGATGGGGCCGTGGGTGCACAGACGAGAGGTCATTCTCTGCCAGGAAGAGAAGGTACCGCAGGTAGCCAGTGCGTGAACCTCGATACGCTCCTTAGCACGCATCACGTCCAGAGGTCCGATGGTAGCGGCACAGGGAGGCACATTGGCGATGTCGCCGGACTGGCCGAAGGTACCGTTCAGGGAGTTCTGCATGATGGTCATGGGGTGCAGCTTGACGATCTGAGCAGGCTGGTTCAGCCACTCTTCGATGTCGCCGGAGCCGATGAACTCGGGGATGGGATCCACGAAAGCCATGTGGCCGGCCCAACCGGGAG
>JAZREG010000123.1:0-13429 GCA_045660725.1 Faecousia sp. | reverse complement strand
GGTGCAGGTGACCAGAACGACGGTGTCGCCGTAACGGCAGATGCACTCAGCGTTGGCCAGCTCAGCGACCTTACCGGTCTCAACGGTGAAAGCACGGCCGCCGATTTCCATCTCGAAAACATGATGGTTGGGATACTGCTTACGAGTAATCATAATAAACCTCCTTGATTTTTCAGTTGACAGTTGACAATTGACAGTTGACAGTTATGGCCAATTTTCAGCTGTCGGTTGTTTTTTCGGGAGGTTTAGCACTTGAATCAGCTGCCGAAACTCGGCAGTTCATTCAACTGCTAAGGCACTTCCCGACAAATGTGTGGAATGCAGAATGCAGAGTGCAAAATGCGTCTTAATTTTGCATTTTGCATTTTGAATTTTGCATTGAAAAGCGGCGATGTTTCCATCGCCGCTTTTTGTTGATATCTTACTTACGGATACCCAGCTTGGCGATCAGAGCACGGTAACGGTTGATGTCCTTCTTTGCCAGATAGTCCAGCATGGAGCGGCGCTTACCAACCATCATCAGCAGGCCACGACGGGAGTGGTTGTCGTGCTTGTGCACACGCAGGTGATCGGTCAGCTCGTTGATACGAGCGGTCAGGATAGCGATCTGGACCTCGGGAGAACCGGTGTCGCCCTCGTGAGTTGCGTTGTCCAGGATAACCTGGGTCTTCTTTTCCTTCAGGATCATGATGTTTACCACCTTTTTTAATATTTACCTCGCGCCAAGTAGAGGGTCGGTGTCTTCCCAAAACTGAGCTGCGGGCATAGAAATTTCGTCTGGCCATAGCCAGCCCGAATATCTTACCATAAGTTTTCCCAAATGTAAAGGGAAATTTTCACATTTTTCCGAATATTTTTCGGGTTTCCGCGGCATTTTTCAGGATTTCCTCCTGTAAAGCCCTCAGGGAATCGAATTTTTGCTCCGGCCGGAGGAAGGCGTGAAATTCCAGGGTCAGCTGTTTGCCGTAAAGATCCCCTTCAAAATCCAAAAGCCAGGGCTCTACGGTGATATGGCTGCCGCCCACGGTGGGGCGCATGCCCACATTGGTCACCGCCGGCTTCTCCTGCCCGTCGAAAAATGCCTTGCAGGCGTAAACGCCGAACCGGGGCACCAAAATGCCCTCCGGAATGTGGAGGTTGGCAGTGGGGATGCCGATGGTGCGGCCCAGCTGCCGCCCGGACACCACTTCGCCGGTCAGGATGTGAGGGTGACCCAGAAAGCGCATGGCTTCTTCTGCCTGTCCGGCCTCCAAAAGGCCGCGGATGTGGGTGGAGGAGATCCGGATTCCCTTCAGGGTTTGGTCGGGGACAATGTCGCAGGGCAGGTTCCGTTCCTCACAGAAGGCGCGCAGGGTTTCCGCGCTGCCCTCTCCCCGGGCGCCAAAGCGGAAATCCTCACCGCAGACGAAGCCTGCGGCCCCCTCTGATAGCAGTTTTTCCAGGAAAATACACCAACCGGTTGACATAACTTCTCCTACAACAGGGAAAGTGCGGACTTCTTTCATGCCAAATCGTTCCAGCAGGGCGATCCGGTCTTCGGTGGTGTTGATAAGTGCCGGGGGCGCGGCTGTAAATAGGGCCTGGGGGTGGCGATCAAAGGTGATGGCCGCGGGGATGCAGCCATGATCCCGGGCCAGTTCCACACACTGCTCCAGCAGTGCCTGGTGGCCCAAATGCACCCCGTCAAAAAAACCCAGGGCAAAGATTTGTCTTTCTTTTCTCATAATCCCACCTGCGTGGTCTAAATTTCAGTTTGCCGAGCAGTTGGAGCGCGAAGCGCGAGCCTCCCTTGCCTAAAGGGAGGTGGCACGGCGCAAGCCGTGACGGAGGGATTCCATGCCCGAAGGGCATTTCTGCCGCAAAAGCGGCAGAATATCCCCCAGTCTGCCCTTCGGGCAGCCAGCCCCCTTTAGGCAAGGGGGCCTTTGGTACATCTTCCTAACCGCTCGATAAATTCCAATTTACACTTCAAAAAAGCTGTTAATGGTTGACATAACGCCGGAGTCCACCTTGCTCAGGGCCAGGAATTCTCCGTTTTTGCCGTAGACCCGGTAGGTGTCATCGGGCAGGGTGATGGAGAAGGAATTGCCGTTGCGGCACCGGGCTTCCTGCTTTTCTGTCAGGGTCACCGCCGGGTGATTGCGGAACATGGTGTCCACCTGACGCAGGAAGGTTTCCGGCGCTTCCGTTTCCAGCAGGGTCTGCAGCGGAACGCTTTCTTCGATGGTGTACTCGCCGGCAGATACCCGGCGCAGCGCGGCCATGCAGCCGCCGCAGCCCAGGGCAGCACCGATATCCTTGCACAATGTGCGGATATAAGTACCCTTGGAGCATCTTACCCGCAGGCGCACATCTGTGCCTTCCATACCCAGGAAGGTCAGCTCGTGGATGGTGATGGGCCGGCTCTGCCGCTCCACCTCTTTGCCTTTCCGGGCCAGGTCGCAGAGCTTCTGACCGTTTACCTTCAGGGCGGAGTACATAGGCGGCACCTGCAGGATCTCTCCCCGGAATTGGGGCAGCACCGCCAGCACGTGGTTTTCCGTGAGGGAAACCGGCTTTTCTTCCAAAATAGTGCCGGTGATGTCCTCGGTGTCGGTGCAGAGTCCTAAGCGCAGCACCGTTTCGTAGGTCTTTTCCGCGTGTTCAAAAAATTCTACGCCCCGGGTGGCACGGCCCACAAATACCGGCAGCACGCCGGTGGCCATGGGATCCAAAGTGCCGCCGTGGCCAATGCGCCGGGTGTTGAATACACGGCGCAGCCGTGCGGTCACATCCTGGCTGGTCCAGCCCTGGGGCTTGTCTACAATTACAATTCCGTTCATATCTGTTTACCAATTCAGTTTCCACTTTGTAGGGGAGGGGCAGTGCCCCTCCCACACAGGATGGAAAGGTTACAGAAAATTCGCCCAACGAGGTCGAATTTTCTAATGGGCGGGGCACTGCCCCGCCCCTACAATGTTCCTCACAAGTGCGGGGGCAAAAATTACGCTTCCAGCATGGCTTCTTTTACAGCCTTCACCGCTTCTTCCAGGGGCAGGGCCAGGCTGGCGCCGGCTGCGCCCTTGTGACCGCCGCCGCCGAAGGCAGCGCACACCGCCGCCGCGTCCCTGCCCGGCACGGCCCGGCAGGAGATCTTCACAAGACCCTCCTTGGTCTGCCGCAGGGTGGCGGCCATTTCCACGCCGGCCACGGTGCGGGGGAAGGAGGAGATGTTGTCCATATCGTCCTCGTTGACCCCCAGCAGATCTTCCACTGCCCGGGGGATGGCTACGATGGCCATTTTTCCGTCGGCAAACAGCTGCAGATTTTCCACGATCCAGGCTTGCATCCGCAGCTTGCTCAGGGTGTTGGTCTCAAACAGCAGCTGATTCAGCCCGTAGATATTCGCTCCCGCGGCAGCGCAGGCGGCGGCCACCCGGAAGGTGTGGTCGGTGGTGTTGGAGAACCGGAAGCAGCCGGTGTCCGTGGAGGTGGCCACATACAGGGCCTCGGCGGTCTTGGCATCCGGGGTCTGGCCCAGCTCCGCCATAATGTCATAAATGATCTCGCCGCAGGCGCCGGCCTGGGGATCCACCAGTTCGTTGGGGGTAAAGGAGGTGGCGGTGCTGTGATGATCGATGCGCAGGACGCACTTTTCCAGCAGCTGCTCCGCAGTTTTGGGAAGCATTCCCGGGGAAGCTACATCCACGCAGATCACGGTGTCCCGTTCCTCGGGGGTTTCCTTGGTCAGGCCCTCCATCAGGAAGGCAAGCCGGGGCGTCAGCTCCGGATTTTCCAGCACATGGGCGGTTTTTCCCAAATTCCGCAGGGCCCGGCACAGGGCCGCGGCGCTGCCCAGGGTGTCGCCGTCAGGACGGCGGTGGGTCAGGATCAGATAGTTATCCCCCTGGGACAGGAATCGGGCGCACTCATTCCTCGTCATCATGGTGGCCGTACTCCAGATTGTTGATGATCTCCAGCATTTTTGCGCCGTAAGTGATGCTGTCGTCCAATGCCCACACCACCTCGGGGCTGTACCCCAGCTTCAGGTCGGCAGCGATCTCCCGGCGAAGCCATCCGCCGGCGGACTTCAGGCCCTTCATGGCGTCGGCTGCCTTGGCTTCCTCCAGGAAGCTGACATAGACCTTGGCGTAGCGCAGGTCGGGGGTAGTCTCCACCCGGGTGACGGAGATCATGGTGCCACTGACCCGGGGGTCTTTTACAAAGCGAAGATGGTCGGAAAGGGACTTCTGGATCTCTTCGTTGATCCGATTGATTCGATTAGATGCCATAGTTACATCCTCCTAATATAGAATTGCAGCGCACCCAAGGCCCCCTTGTGCAAAGGGGGCTGGCGAGCGAAGCGAGACTGGGGGATTGACAATCCCTCCGAGCCGCTGTTCGCGGCCCACCTCCCTTTACACAAGGGAGGCTTTATGAGGAAACACCGGCCAGCCGCAGCTGCGGCGGCCGGTGTGTGGAAATTATCTCTTAACTTCCTGCATGGTGAAGCACTCGAAGATGTCGCCTTCCTTGATGTCGTTGTACTTGGCAACCGACATACCGCACTCATAGCCGGCGGTGACTTCCTTGACAGCGTCCTTGAACCGCTGCAGGGAGCCGATCTCGCCCTCGTGGATGACGATGTTGTCACGAAGCACACGCACCTGGGCGTCCCGGGTGACCTTGCCGTCCTTGACCATACAGCCGGCGATGGTACCGATGGCAGAGACCTTGTAGGTCATGCGCACTTCGGCGTGGCCCAGCACCACTTCCTCAAACTTGGGTGCCAGCATGCCCTTCATAGCAGCTTCGATCTCGTCGATGGCGTCGTAAATGACCCGGTAGAACCGCATATCCACACCGGCGCGCTGGGCGTTGGAGGCAGCGGAGGAATCAGGACGGACATTGAAGCCGACAATGATGGCGCCGGAGGTGGAAGCCAGCAGCACA
Organism: Faecousia sp.; assembly: GCA_045660725.1. Lineage (GTDB taxonomy): Bacteria > Bacillota > Clostridia > Oscillospirales > Oscillospiraceae > Faecousia. Next base: position 8,497 of record JAZREG010000123.1, on the reverse strand, counting down.
TCGGACTCGTTGATGGCGCCGACGCCTGCGTGGATGACCTTGACCCGGACTTCCTCGTTGGAGATCTTCTCCAGGGAGGCCTTCACGGCTTCGGCAGAACCCTGCACGTCGGCCTTGACGATCAGGTTCAGGGTCTTCATTTCGCCCTCCTGCATCCGGGCGAACAGGTTGTCCAGAGTGACCTTGCCCAGGGCGCTGGCGGCAGCGTCCTTGATGGCCTGCTTCCGCTGCTCCACCAGCTCACGGGCCATACGCTCGTCGGTGACGGCGTTGAACTCGTCGCCGGGGGCGGGGACTTCGGCAAGGCCCGTGATCTCCACGGGAACGGAGGGGCCGGCGGTCTTGACGGTGCGGCCCTTGTCGTTGGTCATGACACGGACACGGCCCACGGCAGTACCGGCAATCACGATGTCACCCTGGTTCAGGGTGCCGTTCTGCACCAGCAGAGTGGCCACGGGGCCACGGTTCTTGTCCAGGCGGGCTTCGATGACGGTACCCTTGGCCCGGCGGTTGGGGTTGGCCTTCAGCTCCAGCACTTCGGCGGACAGGATGACCATTTCCAGCAGGTCGTCCAGGCCGGAGCCGGTCTTTGCGGAGATGGGAACGATGACCGTATCGCCGCCCCACTCTTCGGGGATCAGGTCGTACTTGGTCAGCTGCTCCTTGATCTTGTCGGGGTTGGCGGTGGGCTTATCCATCTTGTTGATGGCAACGATGATGGGCACATCGGCCGCCTTGGCGTGGTTGATGGACTCCACGGTCTGGGGCATGATGCCGTCGTCGGCAGCCACCACCAGGATGGCGATGTCGGTAGACTTGGCACCACGGGCACGCATGGAGGTAAAAGCGGCGTGGCCGGGGGTATCCAGGAAGGTGACCATGTTGCCGTTCACATCCACGGTGTAAGCACCGATGTGCTGGGTAATGCCGCCAGCCTCGCCGGAGGTAACGGAGGTCTTCCGGATGGCGTCCAGGGTGGAGGTCTTGCCGTGGTCAACGTGACCCATGACCACCACGACGGGGGCGCGGGTCTCCAGCTCTTCGGCGGTATCCACGTGATCGTCGATGATCCGCTCTTCGATGGTGACGGTGACTTCCTTTTCCACCTTGCAGCCCAGCTCGGTGGCCACAAATTCGGCGGTATCAAAGTCGATGGTCTGGTTCACAGCGGCCAGAACACCGTTCTTCATCAGGCACTTGATGACTTCCGCGGCGGTCTTCTTCATCCGGGAGGCCAGCTCGCCCACGGTGATCTCGTCGGGGATCTTCACCACGGTGGGAGCCTTCCGGGCCACTTCCATCTGGAGCCGGCGCATCTTCTCCTGCTCCTCATTCCGGGCCTTGCTGCCCTTCTTGTTCATCTGCTGCTGCTTCTGCTGCTGCTTGCCCTTGCCGCCGCCGATGCGCTGCTTGCCGCCCTGGTAATTCTGGACCTTCTCGGAGACCAGGTTATCCACATCGGCAAAGCGGTTGGCGTTGACCTGAACGGCGGAGGTGTCCACCACACGGCGCTCCCGCTTACGCTCCGGCTCCTGGGGTTTTGCTTCCTTGGGCTGCTGGGGGGCAGCGGGCTTATTTTCCTGGGGCTTCTTGTCAGCGGGCTTGGGCTGCTGGGCAGCGGGAGCTTCCTTCACAGGCTCAGCCTTGGGCTGCTCCTTGGGCTGCACCGCGAAGACCACAGCCAGGGATTCGATCTGATTATGCTGGGTCATGTAGTCGAACACCACATTCAGCTCCTCAGGGGTGAGGACCTGCGTGTTGGACTTGGGCTTTTCAGAGTACTTGGTCAGGATGTCGACGATCACCTTGGGCGCGACGCCAAAATCCGTGGCCACCTCTTTCAAACGATACTTCACTAAACTCATATACGCACCTCCAAAATGGACCAGACGTGGGAATACCCCTTGGCCCCCGCTTTTAAGAGGGGGCTGTCAGCCGAACAGGCTGACTGGGGGAGTTCGATGTTTTGCTCCCCCCGGCACCGCCTTGCGGCGGTGCCACCCCCCTCACAAGTGCGGGGGGCGAGGGTGGTTCACACACTCTGCAAAGTTGGTATAACTTACTTCTTCTTGCCTGTGCGGATGTTCCGCTTATGGGCTTTGGCTTCCGCCTGGCGCTTTTTGGCCCGGTCAGCCTTGGCCTGCAGCACTTCCGCTGCGGCCTTGTGCTTTTCCGGCTCGTCCAGGGAGGAAAGGAGGGTCAGGGCCATACCGGGGTCGGTAATGGCGGCGATGGCCAGCTCCTGCCGGCCGGTGGCCAGGCCCATTTCGCTTTTGGGATGGGGAAGGCGGACGCACTGCTGGTCGGTGCCGGCCACAAAGCTCTTGGCCCGGCGCCAGGTGTGATCCGACGCGTCGGACGCCACCAGCACCAGGTGGCCCTTGCCGGCCCGGGTGATGGCACCGACAGGCTCTTCGCCCAGCTCCGCCAGGCCCGCCTTTCGGGCCAGGCCCAGGTAACGCAGCGCTTTATCCATTGTGGGCGGCCTCCATTTCCTTTTCCATCCGGTCGTAGACATCCTCGGGAATGGGGGTCTCCAGACAGCGCTCCAGGGCCCGGGTCTTCCGGGCTTTCTTCAGGCATTCGGGATCCGGGCACACATAGGCGCCCCGGCCGTTGAGCTTGCCACCGAAATCCAGGGTGACGGCCCCATCGGTACCCCGGACGACCCGGAGCATATCCCGCTTATTTTTCCGTTCCCGGCAGCCCATACACTGCCGCTGGGGGATCTTCTTTTGCATATTGGACTACCTCCTTATGGCGGCGAAGCCCCCCTTGGCCCCCACTTTCTAAGAGGGGGCTGTCAGCCGAACAGGCTGACTGGGGGAGTTTTTGTTGTTTGCTCCCCCCGGCCCTGCGGGCCACCCCCCTCGTAAACGCGGGGGGCAAGGGGTTATTCCGCTTCCGCCTGGGAAACGGCCTTGATGTCGATCTTATAGCCGGTGAGGCGGGCACCCAGCCGGGCGTTCTGACCTTCCTTACCGATGGCAAGGCTCAGCTGGTCATCGGGCACCAGCACGCGGCAAGCCTTCTGGCCGGGCACGGGGGTGACGGACACCACATCCGCGGGGCTCAGAGCGGCCCGGACATACTCGCAGGGATCCTCGGACCAAACCACGATGTCGATCTTCTCGCCGCACAGCTCTTCCACAACGGCGCCCACACGGCCGCCCCGGGGACCAACACAGGCACCCACGGGATCAATGCCCTCCATAGTGGCACGAACGGCCATCTTGGAGCGGGAACCGGCTTCCCGGGCGATGTTGCGGATCTCCACCTGACCCTCGGCGATTTCGGGGGTCTCCAGCTCGAACAGACGGCGAACCAGGTTGGGGTGGGTGCGGGATACGTACACATTGGTGGAGCGGGCGCCCTGACGGGCTTCCAGCACGTTCACGCGGAGCTTCTGACCCTCCAGGTATTCCTCGCCGGGGATCTGCTCGCTGGTACGCAGAATGGCGTTGTGCTGCTCGTTGCCCTGACCCACGGTGACCAGGATGTCGCCGCTGGGATCCTTGCGCAGGATGGTGCCGGTGAGCAGCTCCTGGGTCTTGTTGGAGTAGCTTTCGTAAACTACACCACGCTCAGCCTCACGGATGCCCTGGATGACCACCTGCTTGGCGGTCTGGGCAGCGATGCGGCCGAATTTCTGAATGTCCACGGGGATGGTGATGGAATCACCCACCTGGACGGTGTCGTCGATGTTCCGGGCAGCGTCGATGTGGATCTGCAGAGCGGTATCCTCCAGCTCCTCCACTACGGTCTTGACCTGGTACATGGACAGGCCCTTCTCGGACAGGTCCACCACCACATTTTCCGCAGGGATGTCACGATGATCCTCCCGGTCCTTCCGGTAGGCGTTGGTCAGCGCCTGCTTCAGACGCTCCACCATATATTCCACGGGGATGCCCTTGATCTTCTCCAGATCTCTCAGGCTGGCAAAAATTTCGGCGCCGATGTCCACCTTGGGTGCTTCGGGCTGCTTCTTCTTGGAAGTTCTGGCCATTTTTCTATCTCCTTATTAAAATTCTACCCGAAGCCGCACCAGAGCGACCTCAGACTTTTGGAATTCGATGGTTTCTTTTCCTGCTTCCACGATGATCTTGCCATCTTCGTAGCCCCGCAGGATGCCGGGGAGTTCCTTCAGGCCGTTTCTCGGCCGGTAGAGCTTGACGGTGATGAGGCTGCCCATGAACCGCTCGAAATCGGCCGGGCGCTTGAGAGCCCGTTCCAAACCGGCGGAGCAGACCTCAAAGTGGTAGGATTCCGGGATGGGGTCCTTTTCGTCCAGGATGGGATCCACGGCCCGGGAGATGGCTTCGCAGTCGGTGATGTCCACGCCGCCTTCCTTATCCAGGTACAGCCGCAGGAACCGCTCGGAGCCTTCCCGCACATATTCCACATCCCACAGGGAGCAGCCGTGTGCTTCCACGATGGGCTGGGCGATCTGAGTAACGATGTCCGTAACCTTCATAATGGTTCCTTTCTTCATTAAAAAGAGAGAGGCTTGCGCCTCTCTCCTCAAATGACATACTTCTTACAATGGGATTATAACATCCTTATTTGAAAAATGCAACCCTTTTTTGCAAAGTTTTTTCGATTTTCTTCCTCTTCTTCGGAGAAAATCCGGCAATCCACAACGATTTCTGTAACGCTTTCGCAGGGCAGGCTCAAGGATCGCCGTCAGGCAAGGGTGATGCCCATGATGTAGTAGTCCATTTCCCGGATCTCATTTACCTCCATGCCCACCTCGCCTGCGGGAACGCGGACATTGCCGTCAACGTCCACCAGGGCTGCGGGGTAGTTGGTCGTTGTGCTGCCATTGGGCTTGAACGTGATGTTATACAGGAACCCGGCGAAGGGGCCCTGGACGATGTTGGGCACCAGCGTGGTTCCGATGGTGGCATTGGGGCCGTCGGTCTCGTCAGGAACTACAGGCAGCACCCGGTAGGTCTCCTGGGGGCTCAGGGCACCCATGGCCTGGGAGGTTTGAGGAGCGCAGCATCTGCCCAGCTCCGTCAGGTGCAGGCTGTCATCCGAAGTGGGCGCGATGATCGTGGTGTATTGATAGGTGCCGTAGAAATGGGTGGTGCCCATGGCCATGGCGAAATCGTCGGCCCAGGTGCAGTCCCCGACGGACGTGAGGGCCTTCATAAAGAAGCCGAACCACCGCAGCTGAGGGGCGGCCAGCTGGGCACTGAGGAGAGACTGATTTCGCTGCGGATCCAGTGCAAACCAGGGGCCGGTGGCGTACAGGCCCAGGCCGGCGGCCCGCCGCAGGGTGCCGGCGGTGTGGGTGAACGCGCCGAAGACCTTGCAGCCCATGATCTGATACAGGTCATCCACCGCCGCCATTTCCATGGCCTCGGTGGCACCCGGCTCCAGGACCCGCAGATACACCGTGGCGCTGGGCAGGTACACCTGCACGCCCCGGGTGAAGGCGTTGATGATGGCGGCAGCCTCCGGGGTTTCCTTGCCGGAGGAGGAAATGAAGCCGATAAGCTCGCTGTCCAGCTCCCGGGCTTTCATGGCCGCGGCAGCGCCCAGCATGTAGTAGGCCTGGTAAAGGGGGGCAAAATAGGTGATAAAATTGTAATCGTTGCCGTTCAGGCCTCCCATCTGGCAGAAGATCACATTGGGATACTTGTCCGCGGCCTGGGACATACCCTCATTGTAGCCCAGGGCGGTGCCGAAGATGATCAGGGCGCCGGACTCCACCAATTTGTCCACAGCCTTCAGAACATCGTTTGTCAGCTCCGGGACAAGCTCCTGAACGATCACATCCTGCGCTTCGTTCAGCCCCAGACGGCGCATGGCCTTGATTAACTCCTGGTGGATGGCGTAGGAGCCGGTGTCGGCTTCTGTCGCCTTGCCGGTGTAGAGCACGCCGATGCGCAGGGGCATATCTTTCAGGGCGATCTCTTTCGTGGCGGCGGCGGTGGTGGTCACTTGGGGGTCGTCCACACCGCAGGCGGCAAGGGGCAGCATCAGGCACAGGGAAAGGAGCAGGCAAAGCAGTTTTTTCATAGGGCGAACCTCCTTTTGGTATTCGTTTGGCGGCGGTCAGGCAAGGGAGACACCCATCACATAGTAGTCCATTTCCCGGATCTCGGTTTCTTCCATGGGCGGTTCTCCGGCGGGGAGACGGACGACACCTTCGGTATCGGCCATGAGCATCGGGGAGGCAGAGATGGAATAAGAGTGTTCATCGATAATGTTCACGGCATACTGGACACCGGCGAAGGGGCCTTTGAAGATCTCGCTGGGGAAGGTCACCACAGTGCCGGTGGGGTATTGCTCCGTGGGCGGCAGCACATCCCAATCATACAGATTATCCGGCCGCAGGGCGGACATGGCGACAGCGGTCAGGGGGGAGCAGCCGCCGCCAAATTCAGTCAGCCACACATCCGCGCTCTTGTCCGGTTTCATAAAATTGTCGCAGCCGAATTCCCCATAATAATTGCCGGTACCCAGGGCTGTAGCGAATTCATCGGCCAGGGTACATTGTTCGGCGGCCCTCAGGGCGGCCATGAAGAAGGGGAACCACCGCACCTGAGGGGAGACCAGGTGGGCATCGTGCTTGTTGTTGGGGATTGGATCTCCCGCCTCAAACCAGGTGCCGGCGGCGAACAGCTGCAGGCTATCCGCCTGCTTCAGCGTGGCGGCGGTGTGGGTAAAGGAGCCGAAGACCTGGCAATCGTACAGCTGGAACAGGTCATCTACGGCGTTCATTTCCATGGCCTCGGTGGCACCGGGATCCAGCACCTTTAGATGTACGGTGGCGCCGGGCAGGTACACCTGCACGCCCCGGGTAAAGGCGTTGATGATGGCGGCGGCCTCCGGGTGATCCTTACCGGAGGTGGAGATAAAGCCAATGTCTTCGCTTTCCAGCTCTATGGCTTTCACCGCCGCGGCGGCGCCGGTCATGTAGTAGGCGTAGTAGAGCGGGGCAAAATAGGTGACAAAATTGGCGTCATTCCCGTTCAGACCGCCCATCTGGCAGGAGATCACATTGGGATACTTGTCCGCGGCTTCGGACATGCCTGCATTGTAGCCCAGGGCAGTGCCGAAAATAAGCACAGCGCCGGCTTCCACCAGTTCGTCCACCGCTTTCAGAACATCATTGGTCAATTCCGGCACCAGTTCCTTCACGGTGATGCCCAGTTCTTCGTCCAGGCCCCGGCGGCGCATGGCCTTTTGAAGCTCCTGATGGATGGCGTAGGTGCCGGTGGCTTCCTCGGTGATTTTGCCGGGGTAGAGCACGCCGATATGCAGGGAACCATCCTTCAGGTTGGCAGCGGTGGTGGGGGCGGTGGTAGTGGCATCGGGGGTGTCGTTTCCGCAGGCTGCCAGGGGCAACATCAGGCACAGACTCAGCAGCAAGCAAAGCAGTTTCTTCATAGATGGGACCTCCTTTTTTGGTGCTTACCTCTATATGTCCGCAGGGCGGCCTTTGGGGACAAAAACCTGCAAAAAAATTTCGCGGCCCTTTCAGGCCGCGAAATGGGTCGTTTTCTGTTATGCCCGGCCGGCGTGGAGGTATTTCCGGTCCCAATCGTCGTCGAAAAGGTTGCTTAGCCGATCCATGGGGCAGCCCTGGAGCAGGTCGTCGCCCAGCTCTGTCAAAAGGGCTGTAGGTTCCAGGGATTCCAGGTAGAATTCCGGCAGGGCCGAGGCCCCCATGTACGCGCCCAGCAGGGCGCCGGTGACGGCACCTACGGCGGCGCTGCGGCCGGAGTGGTTCACCGCGGTGATCATGGCCGCGTCGAAGTCATTGTGGCAGGTGGCGCAGGCGTACAGAACTCCCGCCAGCACCTCCCCGGCGGTGCGGCAGCCCAGCCGCTCCATGGCGTCGCACCCGGGGATCTCCGGGGTGTCGGCCAAGGTTTGGGCCAGCTGCAGCAGCTCCCACAGATGGGTGGTTTGGCTGTACTGACGGCCGAATTGCAGTTGAATGGCATCGATGGTGTCCCGCACCAGGGTCTTTAAGTCCGGGGCGGGATCAAAGGCGATGCGGTGCAGGGTGTAGGTCAGGGCGGCGGCGGGGAGGAAGCCCTCCGGGCCGTGGGTCAGGGCCACCGCTTCCGCACCCAGCTGCACGGTTTCTTCCGGGGAAAGCCCCAGGGTATTTCCCATCAGGGCCGCCGGCAGGACGGCGGTAAGGGTGGAAGGATGATCCGAGCGGCTCACCGGCTCCTCCGGGGTGCCGAGGGTATCCCGGGAGAGGACATTGAGCAGCCAGGTGTCCATGCACCGGCGGCGCTTCAGTTCTGCGGTGTTGGACAGCCAGCAGAAATTCTTTTCCTGCTCGCAGTAGTGCTGGCTTCGGGACCATTCCCGCAGGGCAAGGCCGATGTAACGCACCAGGGGTGCCATTTTTCCCTGGATCTGTCCCCGGGTCAGGCCCAGCAGCAGGCCGTTGGCGGAAAAGGCGGCGATTTGGGTGTAGGAGGTCACATCGGCGTAGCCGTTGACCAGGTCGTAGCCCAGCAGGCCG
>JAZREG010000122.1:0-1684 GCA_045660725.1 Faecousia sp. | reverse complement strand
TCGTCCATGATCATCACATACAGAACCTCGGCGAAGTCCTTCAGACGCAGGCCCTTTTCAAAGGCATCCTTGGAAACACGGACACGGACCTGGTTGCGCTGACCGGTATGCATCACGCCTTCCATGTAGTTGAACCAGGCGTGGAATTTCCGCTCGATAACGGACTCAAAGTCCACCTGCATCTTCTTGCCGGCCACTTCCACATAAGTTGCCAGAGCAAACTCGCTGCCTGCATCCAGGTCAGGACCGATGACGGTGATCTTGTGGTCCTCTACCTCAGAAAGCTCACGCATGACCACCAGCTCAGCGGTGGGGTTCTTGCCGGAGTAGAACTCGGCGTGCATATCAGCCTTACGGATGATCTCACCCTCAAAGGCGGCGGCAAAGGCTACGGGAATGGGCAGCTCCTTGACCTTGATCTTGATGGAGCGCAGCTCCAGAGACTTCTTAACAGTCTCGGCATGGTCGCAAACGCTCTCCAATGCACCGGGAACCTGGTTCTCGCCCAGGTCGATGTCCACGATGACGGGGAAGCCCAGTGCAATGGCACCGGCACCGGCGGAAACAACCACTTCGTTCAAAGCGCCGAAGGTGTTGACGAAGGCAGGAACTCTTTCCTTGGTGTATGTAAGCAGGCCGCCCAGGTCGCCGGGCTGCACATTACCGAAGATCAGCGCTGCACGGACTGCAACGGTGACAACGTGGATAACGCTCGTCACATCGTGACCCAGGGGGATGACACGGAACTCAAGACCCATCTTTACGCCGCCTTCTGCACACTGCTCGATGACGTCGCCTACCATAAAGGTCATGATACCCTTGGACTGGTAATCCTTAACCACATTGACAACGTCCTCTGCGTTGTCAGCCTTGCCCAGCACAACGGCAACACCGGGGATATCGCCGGTAACCAGGGGCACGCCCAGGGAACGGATGATGGGATCGGGCACGAAGCCGATGCCGGAATCTGCGGCATAGGGATCGGCATTGTCTACCCATTTCAGACCTTCGATGATCTCAGCGCCCACAGCGGTGGCAAGGCCCGCATTCAGCGCCTGACCCAGGTCCTCCTGGTTGGTAATGAGGCTCTTGAGCACACCCACGCAAGCGCTCAAGTCGCCCAGGGTCTTTACCTTTACGCCGGTTGCGGCATAAATGGTGGGGAAGAAATAGGCTGTGTCAGGGAAGGCAACTGCCTTGTCTGCACCATACTTGGCGATAGCATCGTTTACCGCGCCCTCCACCAGGCCGGCCACAGCGTTGCTGCCGCCATAGATCAGATCAGTCAATACGCTCATATAAGTCCTCCTTATAGTTATTATATAGAGCCGCAAGCGGCTTGATATACGAAGTCAGCTATCCCCCACAGGGGGATGTGAAAATGCGCAAAAACCGGGAGGGTTGCGCACCCGAGCGCTGCCGGTGGCAGATACAGCGAGGGGGCAAGCAAGTGCCGCGGTCGGCAGATGCCAAGGAGCACCGTCGACGCAGGCAGATGCCGGGCACCGCAAACGGGTTCTTTCCTCCCAGTAAAAACCATCATGGGATGAAAATATGCAAAAGCCGGGAGGGAGGTTCCTCCCTCCCGGCTTGTATTGCAGGGATAATGCGTTCTAATTACAGATCCAGGTAGGAGTCGGAGTACAGAACGTTGTTCTTGAAGATGTCGCAGGACTTGATGGTC
>JAZREG010000121.1:0-2362 GCA_045660725.1 Faecousia sp. | reverse complement strand
ACTTACGCTCGATGACAGACTCAAAGTCCAGCTGCATCTTCTTGCCGGCGACTTCCACGAAGCTGACCAGGGCCAGTTCCTTGGCCTCATCAAAGTCGGGGCCAACGATGGTGATCTTATGATCCTCCACCTCGTTCAGTTCCTTCATGACCACCAATTCCGCGGTGGGGTTCTTGGAGGACCAGCACTCGTTGTGCATATCAGTCTTACGGATGATCTCACCCTCAAAAGCGGCGGCGAATGCCACGGGGATGGGCAGCTCGGTGACCTTGATCTTGATCTCACGCAGCTCCAGGGACTTGGCGACGGTATTGCTGTGATCGCAGACGGACTCCAGCGCACCGGGAACCTGATTCTCGCCCAGGTCGATATCGACGACCACAGGGAAGCCCAGGGCGATGGCGCCGGCACCGGCGGACACCACAACGGCATCGATAGCGCCGAAGGTGTTGACGAATGCGGGGACACGGGCCTTGGTGTAGGCAAGCAGGCCACCCAGGTCGCCGGGCTGCACGCCACCGAAGATCAGGGCAGCACGGACAGCGACGGTAACAACATGGATCACGGAGGTGACATCATGACCCAGAGGCACGACACGGTACTCCAGGCCCATCTTCACGCCGCCTTCCAGGCACTGCTCGATGACATCGCCCACCATGAAGGTCAGCAGGCCCTTGGACTGGTAGTCCTTGACCACCTTGACCACGTTGGCAGCATCGTCAGCCTTGCCCAGGACAACGGCCACGCCGGGGATATCGCCGGTAACCAGGGGCACGCCCAGGGAACGGATGACGGGGTCGGGAACGAAGCCGATGCCGGCGTCTGCGGCGTAAGGATCGGAACTCTCCACCCACTTCAGGCCTTCCAGGATCTCAGCGCCCACAGCGGTAGCAAGACCGGCGTTCAGGGCCTGGCCCAGGTCTTCCTGATTGGTAATGAGGCTCTTCAGGACGCCCACGCAGGCAGTCAGGTCGCCCAGGGTCTTGACCTTGACGCCGGTAGCGGCATAAATGGTGGGGAAGAAGTAAGCAGTATCGGGGAAAGCGATTTCCTTGTCAGCGCCGTACTTGGCGATGGCATCATTGACAGCGCCCTCGGTCAGGCCTGCCACGGCATTGGAGCCGCCATAGATCAGATCAGTTAATACACTCATGATTGTTTTCCTCCCAATTTTCTTGTAAAAATGGTTTATATAGAGCCTAAAAAGGCTGAATATACGAAGTAGCAAGTTCGTCCCCGCTGTCATTCTGAGCGGAGCGTAGCGGAGTCGAAGAATCCGTTTTCCTTTTATTGCGGATTCAGCAAGTGATGCGGATCCTTCGGCTTCGGGCTTTGCCCTTCGCTCAGGATGACACGGTAGTTGGCACATGGTTCCTAAATTTAAGAGTGGGTTTTGCGCCAACGGTCAAAGGATACTGCGGATAAGGAAAAATACAGCCAGCGCCACAGCCGAAATGACCAGAACATCCAACACGATCTGCGTTTTTCTGCCACAGCGGCATGTTGCTCTTCCGAAGAGGGACAGCACTCTGTCCGCCAGGATCTCGAATACAGATTCCATAGACGTTCCTCTTTCCGCTTGATCCCCCTCCCGGGGATGTAAAAAAATGCAAAGTGGCCGGGAGGGAGTCTTCCCTCCCGGCCAGTAAATGCGGGAATGATCCTGATTAGACTTCCAGGTAGGAGTCGGAGTACAGGACGTGGTTCTTGAAGATGTCGCAGGACTTGATGGTCTCCATCAGCCGCAGGTCGTTGGGGTTCACGATTGCGGAGGTCAGACCCTGCATCATGCACATGGCCACCAGAGCGGAGTCCATGATGGGACGGACATGCTTGGGAGCGCCGTTGGAGTTGTTGGACAGACCGCCGGTGGACTTCAGGCCCTTGTCGGAGAACATCTTGATGGCCTCCAGGACTTCCATCTGCTTGTCCTGCATACCCTTGACGACCAGGAACAGGGGGTCGAACCACAGATCGTCGGAGGTCATGCCCAGGGACAGGCCACGCTCCAGCATGTTGTCGCAGTGGACCATACGCTCTTCGTTGTCCTTGGCGATGCCGTCAGCGGAGCACAGAGCGATACAGATAGCATCGTTGGCAGCAGCCAGGTCGATGTAGCCGATACGGGAGCCGGCGTCAGCAGAGTTGACGATGGGCTTGCCGTTGGTGCGGTTGTAGACCTTGATACCGGCTTCGATAGCCTTCATGTTGGCAGTATCCAGAGCCAGAGGAACATTGTTGAAGTTCTCCTGCAGCAGCTTGACAGCCCACATCATGCGCTCGGGACCGTCCTTCTCAGCAGGGCCGATGTTGACGTCCAGATAGGTGGCGCCGGCCTTGATCTGAGCAGCGGCACGCTCCA
>JAZREG010000120.1:0-7958 GCA_045660725.1 Faecousia sp. | reverse complement strand
CATCCCCGGCGCGGCGGAGAAGGTCGTGTACCCCTTCGGCTACGGCCTGAGCTATACCAGCTTTGCCTATCGCGATCTTGCCCTCCGGGACGGCGTCGCAGCCGTCACCGTCACCAACACCGGTACCTGTGCCGGTGCCGAGGTGGTGCAGCTGTATGTTGCCCCGCCCCAGGACGGCATCCACCGCCCCATCCGGGAACTGAAGGGCTTCCAAAAGGTATTCCTGCAGCCCGGAGAAAGCAAGACAGTGACCTTCCCCCTGGAAAAGCGCAGCTTCGCCCTTTGGCAGGGCGGTTGGGTAGTCCCCGGCGGCACCTACCAAATCCAGGTGGCGCAGCTGTCCGCAGCGCTGGACATTTCGGCAGAAGCGCTGCCGATTCCTCCCTGGCAACCCGGCTCCTGGTACGAAACCTGCGCCGGAAAGCCCAACCAGGCAGATTGGGAAGCCATGCTGGGCAAACCCTACACGCCCCCTGTGCTAAAAAAAGGCAGCTTCACCATGGATAATACCGTCCTGGAAATGAAGGACTACTCCCTGGTGATGAAGATCATGTACAAGGCCGTGGAAAGTGTCATCGCCAAGAGCTTCGGCGGCAAAAAAGACTACGAAAACCCGGAATTCCGCATGATGATCAACGCCTCCGTAGGCGGCCCCCTGCGGAGCATGCAGATCTCCGCCGGCATCAAGGGCGGCGTCATGCCCGGTCTTTTGGCGATGGCCAACGGCCATTTCTTCCGGGGCATTTGGAAAATGATCAGAGGATAAAGGAGAATCGCTATGACAAAGATCGAGACCCCCGAAAGAAAAGCCGCCCGGATGGCCGCTGAGCAGAAAGAACTGGCCAAGTGGCGCAAAGAGCAAGCCCGCCCCAAAAGCAAATTCTATCTAATCTATCTGTTCGTAGTGCTGAGTATGGTGTTCATCATGGACTCCGTGGCTACCGAAATCTGCACCAAAATGAAGGCCGAGATCTGCGACGGTCTGTTCGGCGGCTCCACCGCTGTGATGGATCTGCTGGGTATGCTGGCCTCCGCGGTGATGATCGCCGGCGCGATCTATAAGTCCATGTCCGACCGGTTCGGCCGGAAGATCTTCCTGGTGCTTAATACCATCGCTATGGGCTTTGGTATGTTCGTGGTGTACCTGGCCGGCGCCATGGGTTCCGCCGCAGTATATATCATGGGTTCCCTGCTGATCACCTTCTTCATCGCCCACGATATGCAGGCGGTGTATGTCCTGGAGACCATGCCTGCCAAGCACCGGTTTACTTACCTTTCCATCGTTTCCGCCATCGCCTCCCTGGGTGCGATTTTGATCCCCATCATGCGCCGGGTCGCCATGGGCAATAACACCGCCCTGTGGAACCGGGTGTTCCTGGTGCCTGCCATTTTGGCGGCGGTAGTGGGCCTGATCGCAATGGCCACCGCCCGGGAGACGGATGTGTTCCTCAACAACCGCATCCGGTACCTGGAAATGACCGACAAGGAGCGGGAAGCGGAAAAGCAGCAGCGTCGGGCAGAAGCGCAGGCCCAGGGTGGTCTGCTGTCGGCCTTCAAGTTTGCCTTCCGCCACAAGCAGCTGCGCTGGCTGTTCATCTGCACCATGTTTGTGTCCGTTGCCATGATCGGCACCATGTACTACCAGCAGATCATGACCTACGGCTACGAAGCCACCTACGGGGAAGCTACTCCGGATATCGTCACCGACGCGCTGATGGTCATGCCCGTGATCGGCGCCATCTTCACCCTGGCAAAAGGCTTCATCAGCGACAAATTCGGCAGAAAGCCTGTGGCGGTGGTGATGGCCTCCCTGACCCTCATTGGCATCGTGGGTTTCTTCCTGGGCATCACCTTTGCCTGGAGTCCGGTGCTGGTAGGCATCTTCACCGGCATGTACACCGGCGGCTACTGGTGCACCTCCGACGCCATTGGCGGCAATATGTGCGCCGAAGCCTCCCCCACCAATTTGCGAGCCTCGGTCCTCGGCGCGCAAAGCCTGTGCAACATGGTGGGCATGGGCGTATCGTACCCTGCCATGATCGTGGTGTCCATCATTGCCGGCAATGACGCCCTGGGCATCACCTGCCTGCTGTGCGTAGCCGTCCCCCTGGTGGCCGCCATCGTGCTGTTCCTGATGAAGGTCGCCGAGACCAAGGGCATCGACCTGAACACCGTCCGTGGCGACGAGTGGGATTGATACACCCCAATGAAAGCGCTAAAAGGAGCGGACATGCGTCCGCTCCTTCTATTTCACCATTGTGAATTCTGGTCTTGGATGTAGAAAAAGCACGATGACTTCGTATCAAACCATCGTGCTGATATGGTGGAGACAACAAAGACTCGACTCAATCAATGTGTCGCTGCGGTCAAGCCCGCAGCGAGCAAGGCTCCCCCGGAGCCTTGCATCTAATGGGTTCGAGTCCGTCGTCTTTCTTCACCAAAAAGAAAAACCACACCTTACGGTGTGGTTTTTTCTTTTTGGTGGAGACAACAGGACTCGAACCTGTGACCTCATGCGTGTGAAGCATGCGCTCTAACCAGCTGAGCTATGCCTCCATTCGGAACAGATAGGATTATACCATACTTTCACCAAATGTCAAGCCCAAAATCCTGACTCTTGCGAAATTCTCAAAATCTGTTACCATATAAGAAAAAGGAGGTGATCCCATGCGCTATGCACATATGCAGCCCGGTATTTTCCTGGCCCGCCCCAACCGATTCATCGCACACGTCGAGATCGCCGGCCGGGTGGAGATCTGCCATGTAAAAAACACCGGTCGCTGTCGGGAGCTTTTGGTGCCCGGTGCTGCCGTATGGTGCCAGGAAAGCCAAAACCCCGCCCGAAAAACGAAATTTGACCTGATCAGCGTGCAAAAGGGCGATCGGATCATCAACATGGACTCCCAGGCCCCCAACATTGCCGCCAAGGAATGGCTGCTGTCCGGCGGTCTCGGAACCATCACCGACCTGCGGCCGGAGACCTTTCATGGGGACTCCCGGTTCGACTTTTCCTTCCTCCTGGACGGAAAGCAGTGCTTCCTGGAGGTTAAAGGCGTCACATTGGAAGATGACGGCGTATGCGCCTTCCCGGACGCCCCCACCGCCCGGGGTGTCAAGCACCTGAAGGGGCTGACGGAGGCAGCCAAAGCCGGCTATGGTGCCTTCGTTCTCTTCGTTATTCAAATGGCGGATGTCAAATATCTGCGCCCTCACGAAGAACGAGACCCCGCCTTCGCTGCCGCCCTGCGGGAGGCATCCGAAAACGGGGTGCGTATTTTGGCTGTGGATTGCGCCGTTTCTCCGGAGACCATGGACTTGCGTCTTCCGGTACCGGTACGGCTTTAACCCTTTTTCAGTTCGTCCGCGGTCTCCTGGAAGATACGGAAGAATTCGCTCACATGCCAACCGTCCACCAGGGCGTGATTGCACTGGATGTGCAGCGGCATCATCAGTTTCTGTCCTTCCGGCAGGTATTTTCCGAATACGATCCGGGGATTGGAATCGCCAGGGCTGGGCACCGGCTGAACGCATTGGGTGAAGTGCAGCCAGGGAACGCTGGAGGTAAAAATGAGGCCCGTTTCATCCTCATCAGGATTGACAAAGCCGGGATGCTCCTTGGCTTCCTCCTGGCGGCGCTTGGCGTCCACCAGGAATTTATCGATGCTCATGCGGCTTTCGGTATAGCAATTGCAGAAGGTATGATCCTCCATAGCTACCGTATGGCCCACGTTACAATGATCGTACTCCACAATCTGCCCGTCCACGATGCGCTGGCGCATTTCCGGCACCGCGTTGGCCGCCTTGGCCGCCACCCACAGGATGGCCAAAAAGGGCGAGCCGCCCCGGGCCTTGGCATACGCAACAGGCCCGGACACATCCACATTGGCCGTCAGGCCCATATAGGGATAGGCCAGGGAACCGAAATATTCAAAATGGCTCCGCCGGGGATGATCCTGCAAATCGATGATCTTTTTCATATGGTCTCCAGGAGCGCTTCCAGCTGCGGAAGCGCTTCAATTTCGTAATCAGGGACAATGCCCTCCTTGCCGGGGGCGTGGTCAGGGTTGACCCAGCAGGTGGCGATGCCCGCATTTTTGCCGCCACGGATATCGGAAGTGAGGCTGTCTCCCACGATCATCGCTTTCTTGGGGTCGAAATCCGGGATCTGAGCGAAGCAACGGTCAAAATACTCCTTGGCGGGCTTATTGTAGCCAATATCCTGAGAAACGAACACTTTTTCAAAGAAACGGTACAGATTGGCGCTGGTCATTCTTCCATGCTGCACAGAGGCAGTGCCGTTGCTGGCCAGGAACAGCCGGTATTTCTTGCTCAGGCTGGCCACCGCTTCTTCCGCACCGGGCATAAAATAGTGACCGATGGCCAAATTTTTGGAGTAGGCAGCGGTACAGGCAGCGGGGTCGACCTGAACGCCCAGTTCCGCAAACAGCACCGCGAACCGTCCCACCAGCACCTGCTCCCGGGTGATTTCTCCCCGTTCCAGCCGCTCCCAGTGGGCCTTGTTGATCAGGTGGTAGCGGTGCAGTACATGCTCCGTAGGCTCCACGCCAAAGTCCCGGATCGTCTTGGCCAAAGCCACCCGCTCCGCCTTATGAAAATCCAAAATGGTATCATCCAGGTCCAAAAACAGAAATTCAACCATGACGCAATCTCCTTGTGATCTCATTGGCAAGCAGGGCAAATTCCGGAATACCCAGGGTCTCGCCACGAACGTTCTCCGGGAAGCCGCACATCTCGATGACCTCCCCTGCCCCGGCCTTGCCCAGTTCCGGGAAGCCGGAGGCCAGGCCGTTAGAAAGCTTCTTGCGGCGCATAGCAAAGCTGGCCCGGACCGTGCGGAAGAAGATATCCTCATCCAAGACTCCCCAATTGCGCTCCTTGCGCACCCGCAGCATGATTACCGCCGAGGTGACCTTGGGCTGGGGCAGGAAGCAGTGGGCCGGCACATCGAACAGCAGCTCCGGCTCCGCGTAATACTGGCAGAACACCGTAAAGGCGCTGTAATCCGCCGAACCGGGCCGGGCAGCGATGCGCACCGCCACTTCCTTCTGCACCATTACCGTCACCGCTTCAAAGCAATCCGCTTCCAGCAGAGCGGTAAGGATGGGAGAGGTGATGTAGTAGGGCAAATTGGCGCAGGCCATGGGCCGCAGACCGGCAAACTTTTCTGCCACCAGGGCGGGAACATCCAGCTTCAGCACATCGTTCCACAGGATCTCCAGGTTGGAAAATTCACCGACAGTCTTCTCCAAAATCGGCGCCAAACGAGTATCCAGCTCCACGGCGCAGACCTTCCCTGCCCGCAGCGCCAGCTGCTGGGTCAGAGGGCCGATGCCGGGGCCGATCTCCAGCACGCCGGCGGTTGCATCCACCCCGGATTCCACCGCGATGGATTCCGGTACCCAGGGCGCGATGAGGAAATTCTGACCCTTTGCCTTGGAGAAATGGAAGCCATGCTCTGCCAGCAGCGGCTTCATCACTTGAATATCACAAACATTGATCATAAAAAAATCCGCCTTTCTTTTGCTATCATAGCAGAAGAAAGGCGGTTTTGCAACAGATTATCCAAGAATATATACGGTGCAGTCCCGCAGGCCGAATTCATAGCACTCCGCAAAGGTATCGAAATACAGGTCGATCTTATTGCCCTTCACAGCGCTGCCGATGTCCTCAGCGGTGGCGATGCCGTAAATGTATTCTCCGTCATTGGAAACGATGTACATCCGGGTACCCAGGGGAATGACCTCGGGATCCACGGCAATGGCGCCCACCCGGGCGGGGGTGCCGGAATAGGTGATACCGGGCTTGCCGTCACAGCTGTAGGCAGTGGCCTGGACATCCAACTTCTGGGTGTAGGACAGCACCTCACCGGAGGCGGTGGTCACAGTACCGATGGAAGGAACCGGGGTAGCCACATCCTTCACGGCGTCCGGATCTTCCGGCATAAGGGTCTGCTCCGGCTGTGCGGTGTAGGTGCCGATGGCAACGATGGCATCCACAGGCTGGCGGGTCACATCCTGGCTCAGAATCGTGCGAGAAACCTCCACGCCGTCCAGGTAGCAAACCTTTGCGGTACACAGCAGCTGTCCGTCCTTACCGGGGGTCAGCACCAGCTGCTCACCCTCTGCCAGGGACGCATCATAGCAATATACCGTGTCATAAGGAATGGTCTGGGTATAGGTTTGGGTGGTCTGGGCGGATTTGGCGATCACCAATTCCATGCCGTCATAGGTCATCACATCCAGGGGAACGGACAGTACATCCTCCGTGCCCAGGATCACCTTCATCCGGGTCAGCAGCGCGCCGACGCTCTCGCCGTAGCTGGTAAAGACGTGGGTCTCATTGCCCCGCCGCAGAGTGATCTGCTGGCTGCGCTGGATGCGGATCTCGGAAAGGCCCTGTGCCGGCTGCGTGGTAATGATGTCCTGCTCGCCCAGGGTCAGGCCCGCTTCATTCAGGATCTTGGCAGGATCGGTGGCATAGGTCGTGTGGAGCAGCACCCGGCCGCCATCACTGATCACATAAGTGCTTCGGGCAAATACGGTTTGGCTCAGCAGCACCACGATGCAGATCATGGGAACGATCAGCAGTGCGATACGCCACAATTTGGCCAACCGCTTCTTTACAATTCGGTTGTATTCCAGCATAGAATATGCCTCCTTTCGCAGTTTTCATTGGTGGTCAGTCCCGGAATCCGGGGCGACACACAATAAGTATATGCTTCTATCTTTTGGCGTAATTATAACATTTTTACTAATAAAGTCAAGCTTTTTTAGTAATATTCCGGTTTTCGACAACTTTTTGCATTATTTTTACTTTTTGATTATGTAAACTTTCATTCAAAATATGCATCCATTTACCCTTCTTCGACACAACATCTTGTGCAAATTCAAAAATTCGTTTACATAACTGTCGAAAAAGGTACCTTTATCCGGTTGCGTTTTATTTGGTGTTATGGTGACCGGGGAAGGGAAAAAATCGGCCTTTTTCCTCCACGGGGATTGACTTTTTCCTGTGTTTGTGCTACATTCACTCCATACAACGGCTGTGATGAAGACACGCCTGTCCGGAAAGATTCTCAGAGAGAAGCGCATTATGGTGAAAGCGTTTTGTACCCCTGCCGGATGGGATACCACTTCTGAGCCGCAGGGAAGAAATGCCCTGCCGGGTGCGCCCGTTAAAGCGTTTGGTCAACTTGAAAAATCCCTTTCCTTTCGCAGCAGCGGATCTTCTGCCCCAATGCCGCACTGTAGAAACCGCGAAATACACAAAGTATTCCGGCGCTTTCTACAGCTTGCCTTGTGACACAATCTCTCGCTGTGCGATAGAAAATCTATTTTCCAAGCTGACCCTATGAGTGACAGCTTCGGCTGTAACCAGGGTGGAACCGTGGAATACATTTGTATCCCACCCCTGATTTTTCAGGGGGTGGGTATTTTTTATACCTTCTCCCAATACAAAAGGAGGAAAAAAAACCATGTCTGAAGAAAATCTGTACACCTTTGAAAATGAACAGTATCGCCGTACCTATTGGCATACCTGCTCTCACATTCTGGCACAGGCAGTCAAGCGCCTGTACCCCGAAGTCAAGCTGGCCATCGGTCCCTCTATCGATAACGGCTTCTACTACGACTTTGATGCACCGTTTGGCTTTACGCCCGATCATCTGACCGCAATCGAAGCTGAAATGCGTAAGATCTGCAAGGAAAAGCTGAAGCTGGAGCGTTTTGAACTGCCCCGTGCCGAGGCTCTGGAACTGATGAAGGACGAGCCTTATAAGGTTGAACTGATCAACGATCTGCCTGAGGATGCCGTCATCTCCTTCTATAAGCAGGGCGAGTTTACCGACCTGTGCGCCGGTCCTCACCTGGATTCCACCGGCCGTGTCAAGGGCAATGCCATCAAGCTGACCTCCGCCACCGGTGCTTACTGGCGCGGCG